>NZ_QQNA01000211.1 GCF_003346515.1 Streptomyces corynorhini | reverse complement strand
GACCGTGGTCGTCGGTACGGCGGGTACCGGTCGTAGTCGCCGTACCGACGACCACGGTCATAGCTTCCGGCCCCTCACCGTCGTAAGGGGCCTGCCGTGCGCCCGCAGTCCCGTGCCCCCGAGGTCCCGTGCGCCCGGTCCCGTGCCCCTGCGGTCACGCCGTCCCACCCCGGCTGTCGTACCCGCGATTTACAGTGCCTGACATGGAGTCCACGACAACGCACGTCCGCCTCGAACCCTGGTCGGAGAGCGACCTCGCCCTGCTCCGCGCGGTCAACGCGCCC
Source organism: Streptomyces corynorhini (assembly GCF_003346515.1). Lineage (GTDB taxonomy): Bacteria > Actinomycetota > Actinomycetes > Streptomycetales > Streptomycetaceae > Streptomyces > Streptomyces corynorhini. The sequence goes on along the minus strand of NZ_QQNA01000211.1, from coordinate 16,030 downwards.
GAGCTGATGAGCCACCTCGGCGGCCCCGAGACCGAGGAACAGCTGCTCAAGCGACACAAGCGGTACGTGGCTCTGAGCGCCGATCGGAAGGGCAAGGGGCGGATGTTCCGGATCGTGCTGCCGCCCGGCGGGGAGGCCGTCGGCACGATCGGGTTCTGGGAGCAGACCTGGCAGGGGCAGCGGGTGTACGAGACGGGCTGGACGGTGCTCGCCGCCTACCAGGGCAGGGGCATCGCGGCGACGGCGGCAGCGGCGGTCGTGGACCGGGCGCGGGCCGAGGGGAGACACCGCTACCTGCACGCCTTCCCGTCCGTCGACAACCCTCCGTCGAACCGGCTGTGCCGCAGGGCGGGGTTCTCGCTGCGGGACGAATGCGACCTCGAATATCCGCCGGGCCGTCCGATGCGCTGCAACGACTGGCGGCTCGACCTGCACGGGGTCGACGACCCGCCCCTCCGTCGCTGAGCGTTTCTTCTCCTCGTCCCGTCAGTCGAGCGCGGCCCTTTCGAGGTCGCGGCCGAGGTCGCGGTCAAGGTCGAGGTGGACGTCGCGGTCAAGGTCACGGTCACGGATCATCCGCCGCCTGCACCCCGACGAGTCGGCGCCTTCTGGCGGCGCGGGCTACATCGGGACGGCCGATCCGGAGGCAAACGGGCCGCGCTCGGCCTGGCCGACGGGGAACTTCACCCCGGTGAGGTCTTCGGAGACGGCCCACAGCCGCTGCTGGACGGCCGCCTCGTACGAGTCCGGGCTGGAGGTGACCAGTCGGGGGTGGCCCATGATCTCGTTGCGTCCGCCGGGACCGTAGTACTGGCCGCCGAGCGCGGCGGGGTCGGTGGCGGCGCGCAGGGTCGGCAGCGCACCCATCGCCGGTGTCTGGGTGATCAGCGGCGCGAGCCAGGTGAGCGGAAGCCGGAAGGCGGCGGGGGTGTTGCGTGCCAACTCGGTGCTGGACAACCCGGGGTGCGCGGCCAGCGCGGCGGTGGTGCCGTGCGCGGCGAGCCGGCGCTGCAGCTCGTACGTGAACATCAGGTTGGCCAGCTTGGACTGGCCATAGGCGGCGGCCCGGCTGTACGACCGCTCCCACTGGAGGTCGTCGAAGTGGATCGCGGCCCGGATGCGGTGGCCGGTGCTGCTGACCGTCACCACGCGCGAGCCGGGCACCGGCAGCATCAGATCGAGCAGCAGCCCCGTGAGCGCGAAGTGGCCGAGGTGGTTGGTGCCGAACTGCGTCTCGAAGCCGTCCCGGGTGGTCTGCTTCGGGGTGTACATCACGCCGGCGTTGTTGATCAGCAGGTCGAGCCGGCCGAGCCGGGACCGCAGCGCCGCCGCCGCGGTCCTGACGGAGTCGAGCGAGGTCAGGTCCAGCGCCTGCACGGTCACGTCGCCGGTCATGCGGGCCGCGGCCCGCTCGCCCTTCTCCACGTCGCGCACGGCGAGCACCACGGACGCCCCACGCTCGGCGAGTGCGTTGGCGGTCTCGTACCCCAGTCCGGTGTTGGCCCCGGTCACCACGGCCACCCGCCCGCACTGGTCCGGAATGTTCGCCGTCGTCCACTTCTCGCCCATGTCGGGCCCCCAAACCAATTAACGTACCGAAGGTATCTTGTGCCGACGACGTTAAAGTACTCTCGGTACATTGTCAACGTACCGCAGGTACCTAAGTTAGGCTGGCGATCGTGACTTTCAAGCGGGCGCGAACCGAGGAGCAGCGGGAGATCCGTCGGCAGGCGATCCTCGACATGGCGTCGGCGATGCTCGACGAGATGCCCGTGGCCGCCGTCACCCTCAACGAGCTGAGCCGCCGGGTGGGGCTGGCGAAGCCGAACGTGCTGCGCTACTTCGAGTCCCGCGAGGCGGTGCTGCTGGAACTGCTGGACCGCTTCCTGCGGGAATGGCTGACGGAACTGGCGGGCGAGTTGGCCGCCGACGTCGACGAGGATCTGCCCATGGCCGAGCGAGCGGCGGCGGTGGCCGGGGTCGTCAGCCGCTCGCTCTCCGGCCGCATGGTGCTGTGCGACCTCTTCGGCGCGCAGGGCAGCGTCCTGGAACACAACGTCTCCGTCGCGGTCGTGGCACGCTACAAACGCGCTTCCCTGGACCGCCTGGCAACCATGACCGCCCTGCTCCGGACATACCTGCCTGAGCTGGGCGAGAACGCGACACTGTTCAGCCTGCAGACCATGGTCATGGCCGGCGCGCTGTCGGCGTACAGCACACCCCCGCCCAGCCTGCGCGCGGCCTACGAGGCCGAGCCCGACCTGGCCCGCCTCCACCTGGAGCTGAACGACTACTTGAAGGTGGCCGTGACCTCGACTCTCCTGGGCGTGCTGCCCCGCCGCTGACCCAGGATCGCGCTCCGGGCCCGGCACACCCTGCCCAGCGGCCCCGACCGGTTGCGCCCGACGCCCTCAGGCGACCGGAAACCCATGGCCCCCGACACACGCCCGGTGACATCCTGGCAGCGTGAACGGACCGGAGATCCAGATCGAATTCGCCGCCGCGCTACGCCTGTTCGTCCCGGCCGAGCGGCGTCAGGGGCGTACGGCCGTCCTCACCGACGGCTCGTCCACCCTCGGCCACGCCGTCGAGTCGCTGGGCGTTCCGCTCACCGAGGTCGGCCCGCTGCTCGTCGACGGCCACGAGGTGCCGGTCTCGCACATTCCCGCGGCGGGCGAATCCGTCGAGGTGCGCGCCGTACGCAGGCCGCAGCGGGTGCCCGGCGCGCCGCTGCGCTTCCTGCTCGACGTACACCTCGGCACCCTCGCGCGCCGACTGCGGCTGCTGGGCGTCGACGCGGCGTACGAGAGCGAGGACCTCGGCGATCCCGCGCTGGCCACGCTCTCGGCCGCCGAGCGCCGGGTGATGCTGTCCCGGGACCGGGGGCTGCTGCGGCGCCGCGAGATCTGGGCCGGGGCGTACGTCTACAGCGACCGCCCCGACGACCAACTCCGCGACGTACTCGAACGCTTCGCCCCCGCCCTCGCCCCCTGGACCCGCTGCACCGCCTGCAACGGCCCGCTGGCCCCGGCCGACAAGGAGTCCGTACGGGGCCGGCTGGAGCACGGCACACAACGGGGGTACGACGTCTTCGCGCAGTGCGCCGCGTGCGGGCGGGTGTACTGGCGCGGCGCGCACCACGCGCGTCTCGCGGCGATCGTCGAGGACGCGGTACGGGAGTTCGGCGACGGCGCCGCCGCGTAACCGGCGCCCTGTACACCCCGTACGCCCCGTACGGGGTGTACAGGGCGCGGGGCCGCCGTCCGAAGCCACCGCCCAGGGCCGGAACCGGCGGAACCGGGAGGGGAACAGCGACTGGAACCGGCGGAACCGGTCGAACCGGGAGGGAAACCAGGGCCGGAACCTACGCAACCGGGGCCTGAACCGGCGTCAGAAAGCGTACGGATCCCCCGTGGCCGGCGCCAGCACACGGTGCCGGTGGTTCTCCGGGTTCGGGTCGCTCGCGCCGCCGTTCCAGGCGGTGTCGACGCGTACGACGACCTCGGCGGGATCGCCGGTCAGCTCCAGTTCGAGCACCACCTCGCGGCTCCTGGCGGACGCCCGGAGCTGGCCGGTACGGCAGAGCACCATCCGGTCGCCGCCCCACAGGCAGGTGGCCGGCAGCGCCTGGCCGGGGGCAGCGGCGGCGGAGAAGTCGATCCGCACGGTCGCGTCGGACAGCCGGGACGGGCCGTGGTTCTCGGACTCCAGCCGGACGGTCAGACGGCCGCTCCACAGGGAGACACGGCCATGGTAGGAGAGATCGGCCTCGGCCACGAGACTCTCCCCCGCCCGGACACCACTCCCACCAGGCGCACCGAACCCGCCAGGCCCACCAGGCCCCCCAGGCCCGCCGGAGGCGGCGGGGCTCGTACCCGCACTCATCACCACCGCCGTGGCGGCGGCCACCACGACCCACAGGGATTTGCGCATCACAGACATGGCGGGAACATACCGATGATCACACCGCTAATTCCGCTCCCCACGGCCCCGACGCGCCTCGATCACCCGAACACCCGCCGAACACCCGCCGAACACCCGCGTGACCGGCAGCACGGACGACACTCTCGTGCACCCGCCTATCCTGACCGTGGACGAACCAGTAGACCGTTTGCGCGAGGAGTACGCCATGACCGCCGCCCCGGCCACCCCGATCGCCGTCGTCACCGGAGCGAGCAGCGGCATCGGTGCCGCCACCGCACGGCAGCTCGCCGCCGCCGGTTACCACGTCGTCATCACCGCCCGCCGCAAGGACCGCATCGAGGCGCTCGCCGCCGAGATCACCGCGGCGGGCCACCGCGCCACCGCCCACGTACTCGACGTCACCGACCGGGCGGCCGTCGACGCCTTCGCCGCCGGGCTGAGCGACTTTCCCGCCGTGCACGTCCTGGTCAACAACGCCGGTGGCGCCCTGGGTGCCGACCCCGTGGCCACCGGCGACCCGGCCGACTGGCGCCGGATGTACGAGACGAACGTCCTCGGCACCCTCAACGTCACCCAGGCCCTGCTGCCCGCCCTCACCGCCAGCGGCGACGGCACAGTCCTCGTCCTCTCCTCCACGGCGGGCCACGGCACCTACGAGGGCGGCGCGGGCTACGTCGCCGCCAAGCACGGCGCCCACGTCCTCGCCGAGACCCTCCGCCTGGAGATCGTCGGTACCCCGGTCCGCGTGATCGAGATCGCCCCGGGCATGGTCAGGACCGAGGAGTTCGCCACCACCCGCTTCAACGGCGACACGGAGAAGGCCGCCAAGGTCTACGCGGGCGTGGCCGAGCCCCTCACCGCCGAGGACATCGCCGACTCCATCACCTGGGCGGTCACCCGCCCCAGCCACGTCAACATCGACCTGATGCTCATCCGTCCGCGCGCCCAGGCGTCCAACAGCAAGGTCCACCGGGAGCTGTGAGCAACTCGTTCCATGCCCCGGAACGCCCCGCGGACCCGACATTCCGGGGCTGGCCCGCAATGCCCCGCAGACCCGGAATGCCCCGCTGCCCCGGAATGCCCCGCGAACCCGGCATTCCCCGCTGCCCCGGAATGCCGCGCCGACCCGGAATGCCTCGCTCCGAAGCGAAAGCGGATTGCTGCCGCATCTGTCACCGCTCGGAAATGCGGAAGAACCTGTCACGCCCTGAGCGTGTCACTCGAATTCCGGTCCCCGGGCTCAACCCCCGGGCTCAACACTCGGGCTCAACAACCGGGCTCAAAAACCGGGGCCGGCACCCCGAAGCCGGTCCGTTCCGGGCGCCTCGCGGCACCTCAGCCCTTGACGCACACGACCTGCTTCAGTTTCTCCACCACCTCGACCAGATCCCGCTGCTGGTCGATGACCTGCTCGATCGGTTTGTACGCACCCGGAATCTCATCCACGACACCGGAGTCCTTACGGCACTCGACACCCCGCGTCTGCTCCTCCAGGTCCTGAGTCGAGAAACGGCGCTTCGCCGCGTTGCGGCTCATCCTGCGCCCAGCGCCGTGCGACGCCGAGTTGAAGGCCGCGGTACTGCCGAGCCCCTTGACAATGTACGTACCGGTGGCCATCGACCCCGGGATGATGCCGTAGTCCCCCATCCCTGCACGGATAGCACCCTTACGGGTGACCAGCAGATCCACGCCGTCGTACCGCTCCTCGGCGACATAGTTGTGATGGCAGCTGATCTCCTGCTCAAACGTGACCCGGGCCTTCTTGAACTCCCCGCGGATCACCTCCTTCAAAAGCCCCATCATGATCGCGCGGTTGTGTTTCGCGTACTCCTGTGCCCAGAAAAGGTCGTTCCGGTAGGCCGCCATCTGGGGAGTCTCCGAGAGGAAGACAGCAAGATCCCGGTCGACAAGTCCCTGGTTATGAGAGAGCTTCTGCGCCACACCGATGTGATATTCGGCCAGCTCCTTGCCGATGTTCCGCGAGCCGGAGTGAAGCGTGAGCCAGACGCGATTGCTGGAATCGAGGCTCACTTCGAGGTGGTGATTTCCACTTCCGAGCGTTCCCATTTGCTTGGTGGCACGTTCCTGACGGAATTTGACCGCCTCCGCGACCCCGTCGAACCGCCCCCAGAACTCCTCCCACCCCGCCGTCGCGAAGCCGTGCAGCCGCCCCGGGTCCACCACGTCGTCGTGCATGCCACGGCCCACCGGGATCGCCTGCTCGATCCTGGAGCGCAGGCGGGACAGATCGCCCGGCAGGTCGTTCGCCGTCAGTGACGTCTTGACGGCGGACATCCCGCAGCCGATGTCCACGCCGACCGCCGCCGGGCAGACCGCGCCGTGCATCGCGATGACCGAGCCGACCGTCGCGCCCTTGCCGTAGTGCACGTCGGGCATGACGGCCAGGCCCTTGATCCATGGCAGGGTGGCGACGTTGCGCAGCTGCCGCATGGCGCCGTCCTCGACCGTCGCGGGATCGGCCCACATCCGGATGGGCACCTTCGCGCCCGGTATCTCTACGTACGACATAATCCCTCAATTCCCCCGGAAGTTCAGAAAACGCAAAAACCGGAGCCAGGGCCGTCATAGGGGACGGCCGACCAGCGTCGACGGCATCGCGTGCGATAGACATTGTGTCCATCGGCCGTCTCGCGGCGGCAACCAGTTTTCGCGCGGAACCCCGCGCGTCACCCGTACTGAAGGGAGCCCGGGACCGTGCAGCCAAAGGCGCGCCACGCGTACGTCCCCGGCCTGGCGGCACTTCTCGCGGTGGCCGTGACCGGCTGCTCGGGCGGCGGTGCCGGTGACGGCTCGGCCTCCGACTCCAAGCCGGGCGGCCCCACCAGCGCCACCGTCGCGCAGCCGGGCAAATACCGCACGCTGCGGGAAGCCTGCGGAACCGTGCCGCGCGCGACGATCAAGGAGATGCTCCCGGGCACCGCCACGCTCCCCGAGACCCAGCAGACCAAGGCGTACCGGGGCACGCCCTCCGTCACGTACGACACCGACCGCCGCGTCGGATGCAGCTGGAAGGCCGACGCGCCGGACGCCTCCCACCAGCTGGTGATCGACCTCGAACGCGTGGTGTCGTACGACCCGGCCGTGAGCGACGCCGACCGGGCGCAGGAGGTCTACGCGAAGCAGGAGACCGCCGCCGACCTGCCCATCCCGGGCAGCGGCGACGGCGCGGGGGATACGGGCGCGGGGGATACGGGCGCGGGGGATACGGGAGGCACCGGAGGTACGGACAGCCCGGCCCGCGGGCCGTCGGACGGCTCACCCTCCGCGACGGGAACACCCTCCACCAAGGACTCCGGCTCGGGGTCGGGCTCGGGCTCGGGCACTGCCACAGCCTCCTCAGGCGCCCCAGGCACCTCCGGCACCTCCAGCACCTCAGCCGGACTCGAACCCCGCGTCCTGGACGGCCTCGGTGACGCCGCCTTCCTGGACGACGCCCTCACCCGCTCCGGTTCGGCCACCCAGCGCCGCACGGTGAGCGTGGTGTTCCGCACATCGAACGTGATCGTGACCGTCCGGTACAGCGAGCAGCCGGCCCGCTCCTCGGCCGTCCCCGACAGCGAAGAACTCCAGGCGAAGGCGCGTGGGCTGGCCAGGAAGCTCGTCGACCAGCTCAACGCCTGACGCCTCCCGCGTACCCTCACCGCCGGGCGGCGGTGTGCGGCGGTGTGCGGCCCCTCGCTCCCGCGAACGCCGTTCGCCGGTTACCGTGGCCGATCGGACCGTACACCCGGCCCAGCCGGCGACCGAAGGAACACTGAAGGAACCATGCACCGATCAGCCTCGCGACTCACCCGCATACTCGCCTGCGCAGCCGTTCCGGTGATGCTCGTCGTCGCCGGCTGCTCGTCCGACTCCGGTGACAAGAGCGACGCGGACGGCTCCTCGACGAGTCCGGCCGCCGCCCCGTCCCCGACCGTCGTGCCCGCCAAGTTCAGCGGTCTCCCGGACGCGTGCAAGACGATCAGCGGCAAGTCGATCGAGTCGCTCGTCCCGAAGGCGAAGGCCAAGGGCGGCGCGGCCGGCACCTCCAGCGACACCGCCACCCGGGGCAGCTGCTCGTGGAACGGCCTCGACGACAACGGGGTGAAGGGCTCGCAGTACCGCTGGCTCGACGTCTCCCTCATGCGGTACGACTCCGACGCGACGCTCGGCAGCGGCGCCAAGCGCGCCGACGAGTACTACACGAAGGAGATCGCGGGCGCCCGGGGCACGGAGGGCGCCAAGGACGTCAAGTCGGCTCCCACGACCGGCATCGGGGACCAGGCGACCACGGTCACGTACTCGCTCAAGAAGTCCAGCGCGGACTTCGCGTACGCCACGATCGTGACCCGTACGGAGAACGTCGTCATCACCCTCACCTACAACGGCGCGGGCCTCGCGGGCGCCAAGTCGCCCAGCATCGCGGATCTGACGAAGGACGCGGTCAAGACGTCGAAGGAAGCCGTCGCGGCGATCGCCGCCGGGTCCGGAGGCAGTGGCTCCGGAGGCAGTGGCTCCAAGGAGAGCCCCGCCAAGGAAAGCGGCAGCTCCGAAGGGGTGGGCGCGAGCCCCGAGTCGTCGTCCGCCGACGGCTCCAAGACTGAGTAGTACGGAGCGGTACGGAGCAGTACGGCGGGAGCGCGCGGGGGGCCCGGCTCCCCCGCGCCGCGCGCATCCGTACACATGTGCCAGGCTGTGCCCGCCAGATGCCGAGTACGGCGTCGCACCCGGCCGTTCAAGGGCGGGTCCGCACAGGGAGGGGATTCGCGCGTGGCCGCGATGCAGCTGACACGCACGCACCGCATACTCATCGGGGTCGTGGTCTTCGGGGCGGTGATCATCGCCGCCATCGGGTTCGCGGGGTCCTACACCGCCGTGCGCGAACTCGCCGAGCAGAAGGGCTTCGGCGCCTTCTCGCTGGTCTTCCCGATCGGCATCGACGCGGGAATCTGCGTCCTCCTCGCGCTCGACCTGCTCCTCACCTGGATGCGTATCCCCTTCCCGCTGCTGCGTCAGTCGGCGTGGCTGCTGACCGTCGCGACGATCGCGTTCAACGGCGCGGCGGCCTGGCCCGACCCGCTGGGGGTCGGGATGCACGCGGTGATCCCGCTCCTGTTCATCGTCTCCGTCGAGGCGGCGCGGCACGCGGTCGGCCGGATCGCGGACATCACTGCGGACAAGCACATGGAGGGCGTGCGCCTGACCAGGTGGCTGCTCTCGCCCATACCGACGTTCAAGCTGTGGCGCAGGATGAAGCTGTGGGAGCTGCGGTCGTACGAGCAGGTCATCAAGCTCGAACAGGACCGGCTCATCTACCAGTCGCGCCTGCAGGCCCGGTTCGGCCGCGGCTGGCGCCGGAAGGCGCCGATCGAGGCGCTGATGCCGCTGCGACTGGCCAAGTACGGTGTGCCGCTGTCCGATACGGCGCACTCGGGGCTGGCCGCCGCCGGTATCGAGCCGATGCTGCTGCCTCCGCCGCCGCCCGAGCCGACACCCGAGCCGACGCCCGTGTCCCTGCCCATGGCCAAGGTGGCCGAACTGCCGCAGGGTCAGGGGCAGGTTCAGGCACAGGAGCAGGGACAGCAACAGGGACAGGGACAGGGACAGGGACAGCAGCAGGATCAGGCACAGGCAGAAGCACAGGGCCGCATACCCGCCGACGCCCCGGCACAGGCTCAGACGCGGGCCCAGCAGGAGCCCCAGGGTCAGCAGCAGCCCCAGAGCCAGCAGCAGCCCGAGGACCAGCAGCAGCCCCAACCCCAGCCCCCGAACCCAGCACAACCGGAGCCGCAGCCACAGCCGGAGCCGCAGTCGCAGCCGCAGAACCAGCCGCAGGACCAACTCCCCCCGCAGGCCACCGTCCCCACCCCGGCGATCAGCCCCTGGTTCGCGGCGCCTCTCGTGCAGGAGGCGGCCTACGAGGGCGCGTACAACCCCGCGTACAACCCCAACCCCGCCCAGAGCGAGAGCCCCGATCCCGGCCAGATCATGGTCCCCTCCGGCCCCGGCCGCAGCCGCGCGCTCGGCCGTATCCCGGGCCAGAGCCAGGGCCCGCAGCAGCCGGAACCGGTCGACGAGGGCCCCGCCTCCACCACGGGCTCCTTCCCGCTCCCCGGCCAGGACCAGCCCGAGGAACTCCCCGTTCCGGGCCTGCCCGACGGCGTCAGCCGCGAGGACGCGTACTACGGCGCCTTCCGCAAGTACGTCAGTGAGAACGGCGACTTCCCCAACGGCCGCCAGTTCGGCCTGTACTTGATGGACCTGTACGGCCTCAGGGGGCGCAACGGCGGCCCGCTGAGCGAGAGTTCGCTCCGGCCGCACCTCAGGAACTGCAAGGACCGCTACCAGTCCGAGATGGACGAGTACATCGCGTAAAGCCGTAAGCCGTAGAGCCGTAAGCCATAGAGCCGTAAAGCACGGCAGCGCGACGGGACGCACGAGGGCAGGGGCAGTGGCAGGGGCCGTGGCAGGGGCGTGAGCGCGGGCGCGCGGTCCGCGCCCGTGGGCCCTTCCCGCCACGGAGGCCGCGCCCGGAGCCGGCGCGACGGGTAGCTGAGGGCCTCCGCTACCCGTCGCGCCGGACTCAGACGGCCCCGAGCAGCTCGCGCACCCGGTCCGCGCCCACCGCCAGCAGCAGCGTGGGCAGCCGGGGGCCGGTGTCCCGGCTCACCAGCAGCCGGTACAGCAGCGCGAAGAAGGACCGCTGGGCGGTCTTCAGCTCCGCGGTCGGCTTGGCGTCGGGCGCCAGGCCCGCCATCACCTTCGGCACGCCGTAGACCAGGGTGCTCAGACCGTCCAGCGACCAGTGGCTGTCCAGGCCCTCCAGCAGCAGCCGCAGCGACTCCCGGCCCTGCTCGTCCAGCGAGCCGAGCAGCTCGTGGTCCGGCTCGGCGCGCACGATGGTGCGGGCCTCGGCCGGGACCTGGCTGGTGATCCAGTTCTCCGCGCGGTCGAGGCGCGGGCGCGCCTCGTCGAGCGAGGTCAGCGGGTGCGCCGGGTCCAGCTCGCTGAGGATGCGCAGCGTCTGCTCCTCGGCGCCCGCCGTGATGTCCACGACCGAGGCGATGGTCCGGTACGGCAGGGGGCGCGGCGTGCTCGGCAGCTTCCCGGCCGCCGTGCCGACGGCGCGCGCGTAGGCGGCGGCGTCGGCCGGGAGGACCGAGCCGTCGGCGACCTTGCGCTCCAGCGCGTCCCACTCGTCGTACAGCCGCTGGATCTCCTGATCGAAGGCGATCTTGAACGACTGGTTCGGCCGACGGCGCGCGTACAGCCAGCGCAGCAGCGGCGCCTCCATGATCTTCAGCGCGTCGGCCGGAGTGGGGACGCCGCCCTTGCTGGACGACATCTTCGCCATGCCGGAGATGCCGACGAAGGCGTACATCGGGCCGATGGGCTGCACCCCGTCGAAGATCTCGCGCACGATCTGCCCGCCGACGACGAAGGACGAGCCGGGCGAGGAGTGGTCGACGCCGGACGGCTCGAAGATCACGCCCTCGTACGCCCAGCGCATCGGCCAGTCGACCTTCCAGACCAGCTTGCCCCGGTTGAACTCGCTGAGCGCCACCGTCTCCGCGAAGCCGCAGCTGTCGCAGGTGTACGTCAGCTCCGTCGTCGCGTCGTCGTACGCGGTGACGGTGGTGAGGTCCTTGCCGCAGCCGCCGCAGTACGGCTTGTACGGGAAGTAGCCGGCGCTGCCGCCGCTGCCGTCGTCCTCGGCGGCGGCGCCGGAGCCCTCGGCGGCCTCCAGCTCGGCTTCCTCGGCCTTCTTCTGGCTCTTGGGCTGCGTCTTGGGCTTGTCCTTCGTCCGGTACCGGTCGAGGATCGCGTCGATGTCCGCGCGGTGGCGCATCGCGTGCAGGACCTGCTCGCGGTAGACGCCCGAGGTGTACCGCTCGGTCTGGCTGATGCCGTCGTACTCGACGCCCAGCTCGGCGAGCGCCTCGGTCATCGCGGCCTTGAAGTGCTCCGCCCAGCTCGGATACGGGGATCCGGCCGGGGCGGGCACGGAGGTGAGGGGCTTGCCGATGTGCTCGGCCCAGGAGGAGTCCGTACCGGGGACGCCCGCGGGCACCTTGCGGTAGCGGTCGTAGTCGTCCCAGGAGATCAGGTGGCGCACCTCGTACCCCCGGCGGCGGATCTCGTCCGCGACCAGGTGCGGGGTCATGACCTCGCGGAGATTCCCCAGGTGGATGGGGCCCGAGGGCGACAGCCCCGACGCGACCACCACCGGTTTGCCGGGTGCACGACGCTCCGACTCGGCGATGACATCGTCCGCGAAACGGGAGACCCAGTCGGCCTCGGTGCTCGGAGCCACGATCGGCACGTCCTTCTTCTTTCTCGTACGCCCAACAAAACCGGCGAGAGCCATTCTCCCAGGTACCTACGACAGAGCGAAAATGGCTTGTTACCGCGTGGGATACTGGACGCGTTTCCCCACCACACCCCAACAGGAACGGCACCAGCCCATGGCCCCGGTCACTTCCCTCGCCTCGACCGTCGATCAGCGCATCGCGGACGCCCTCTCGGCAGCTCTGCCGGAGGCCGGTTCCGCGAGCCCGCTGCTGCGCCGAAGCGACCGGGCGGACTTCCAGGCCAACGGCATCCTGGCGCTGGCGAAGCGGCTCAAGGGCAATCCGCGCGAGCTGGCGACCCGGGTCGTCTCGGCGCTGACCGCCCCCGAGCTGATCGCGGACATCGAGGTCTCGGGCCCCGGCTTCCTGAACATCACGCTGACGGACCGGGCGATCACCGAGACCCTGGCGGCCCGCGCGGCGGACGGCGAGCGGCTCGGCGTGCCGTACGCGGAGCGGCCAGGTACGACGGTCATCGACTACGCGCAGCCGAACGTGGCCAAGGAGATGCACGTCGGGCATCTGCGGTCCGCGGTGATCGGCGCGGCCATGGTCGAGATGCTGGAGTTCACGGGCGAGAAGGTGATCAGGCGCCACCACATCGGCGACTGGGGCACCCAGTTCGGCATGCTCATCCAGTATCTGATCGAGCACCCGCACGAGCTGGACCACAGGGGCGGCTCCGCCGACGGTGAGACGGCGATGTCCAACCTCAACCGGCTCTACAAGGCGTCGCGCGCGCTCTTCGACTCCGACGAGGAGTTCAAGGCGCGGTCGCGGGACCGGGTGGTGGCGCTCCAGGCGGGCGACGAGCAGACCCTCGCGCTGTGGCAGCGGTTCGTCGACGAGTCGAAGATCTACTTCTACTCGGTCTTCGACCAGCTGGACATGGAGATCCACGACCCCGACGTCGTGGGTGAGTCCGGCTACAACGACATGCTGGAGGAGACCTGCAGGCTGCTGGAGGAGTCGGGCGTCGCCGTCCGCTCCGAGGGCGCGCTGTGCGTCTTCTTCGACGACGTGAAGGGCCCGGACGGCAACCCCGTCCCGCTCATCGTGAAGAAGACCAACGGCGGTTACGGCTACGCGGCCACCGACCTGTCGGCCATCCGTGACCGGGTGGGTGGGCTGGCCGCGTCGACCCTGCTGTACGTGGTGGACGCGCGGCAGTCCCTGCACTTCAAGATGGTCTTCGAGACCGCGCGCAGGGCGGGCTGGCTGAGCGACGAGGTCAAGGCCGTCCAGCTCGCCTTCGGTACGGTGCTGGGCAAGGACGGCAAGCCGTTCAAGACCCGCGAGGGCGAGACCGTACGGCTGGTGGACCTGCTGGACGAGGCCGTGGAGCGGGCGACGGCGGTCGTACGGGAGAAGTCCGGCAAGGCAGGTCTCAGCGAGGACGAGATCGCGGAGCGCGGCAAGCAGGTGGGCATCGGCGCGGTGAAGTACGCCGACCTGTCGACCTCGGCGGCCCGGGACTACAAGTTCGACCTGGACCAGATGGTCTCGCTGCACGGCGACACGTCGGTGTACATCCAGTACGCGTACGCCCGAATCCAGTCCATCCTCCGCAAGGCGGGCGACGCCACCCCGGCCGCCCACCCGGAGCTGCCCCTGGCCCCGGCGGAGCGGGCGCTCGGCCTGCACCTGGACCAGTTCGGCGAGATCCTGGCGGAGGCGGCGGCGGGGTACGAGCCGCACAAGCTGGCCGCGTACATCTACCAACTGGCCTCGCTGTACACGACGTTCTACGACCAGTGCCACGTGCTGAGCGACGACAACCCGGCCGAGGTCGTGGCGAACCGCCTCTTCCTCTGCGACCTCACGGCCCGCACGATCGAGCGCGGCCTGGCGCTCCTGGGCATCCGGGCGCCCGAGCGGCTGTAACCAACCCGCCCGCCGGTCCCCCGGTCCCGTCGGTCCCGGCGGTCCCGGCGCGTTCTCCGCCTCCGCCTCCGCCTCCGTGGTCCCTGATGGGGACACCACGGGGGCGGAGTACGTGGATGGGGTCGAATCCCCGCGCACGACCAGGACGCGGGCGCCGCCAGGACCATGCCACCGCCGGGACGCGGGCGCCGCACAGAGCGCCCGAGCGCTCCCGAGCGCCCCGCTCGCACCACCGCGTGCCGCCACTGCTCTCTTCCTGCCGGGCATATCCCTCCGGTAATTTTTCGAACACAGAGAGCTACTTTCCGGCGTAGGAAGGACGATCCGATGAGCGGCAGCCACGGCGGCAAACCGGACACCGCCGAGAGTGACGGACACAAGCCCGACAAACCCGTCCCACCGGCCGACCCGAAGCGCCCGGAGACGCCGAAGAAGTGAGACAGGAAGGATCACCGGCCGTCCTCGCCCGGCAACTGGCCCGAGCGGGACACCTCGCCCCCGCGTGGCGGGGCCCCTTCGCCCGGGTCGACCGCAAGCTGTTCCTGCCGGACCGCGTCTGGATCCGCGACGTGGGCGGCGAGTACGGCGAATACGGCGAGGAGGGTACGAACGGCGAAGGGGGCGTGGACGGCGAGGAGGGTGCGAACGGCGAAGGGGGCGTGGACGACGAGGAAGGCATGGACGGCGTGCACGGCTACCGCGCGGTCGACCGGGCCACCGATCCGGCCGGGTGGCACGCCCTCGCCTACGAGGACCGAGCGCTCGTCACCCAGGTCGAGGCTTCCCCGGCCGACGGCAACACCGCGCGCGTCCCGTCCAGTTCCGCGAGCATGCCGCGCGTCGTCGCCCGCATGCTCGACGCCCTCGCGGTCACGGACGGCACGACCGTACTGGAGATCGGCACCGGCACCGGCTACAACGCCGCGCTCCTCTCCGAGCGGCTCGGCGACCGCAACGTGGTCACCGTAGAGGTGGACGCCCGCATCGCGGACACCGCGCGGGCCAACCTCAAGGACGCCGGGCACACCCCCACCGTCGTCACCGGGGACGGCAGTCTCGGCTGCCCCACGTACGCCCCGTACGACCGGATCATCGTGACCTGCGCGCTGCACACCGTGCCGTACCCGCTGGTGGAGCAGACCGCTCCCGGCGGAGCGCTCGTGCTGCCCTGGGGCACCGGCCTCTACAACGGTGTCCTCCTGCGCCTCACCGCATCCGGCGACGGCACGGCGAGCGGTCCCGTCATCGGTGACTCCGCCTTCATGTGGAACCGGTACGAGACGCCTCACCGGGACGTCATGGCCACCGTACGAGCCCGGCCTCGGTCCACCGGGGCAACGGCCACCACCCTCGACCCCCGCCACGTCTTCGGGCACGAGGACGCCGCCTTCACCGCCGGCGTCCTCGTCCCCGACTGCCGCTACAGCGTCGGCCACGGCCCCGGCGGCGAGTTCACCCTCTGGCTGGCCGACCACGCGACCGGCTCCTGGGCGAGCGTGGACTACGTCCCCGACGGACGGCCCGCCCACGGGCTCCAGCAGCACGGCCCCCGCGCACTCTGGCACGAGGTGGAGGCCGCGTACGCCTGGTGGCAGGAGGCCGGATCACCGGAACGAACGCGGTACGGCCTCACCGTCACCCCGGCAGGCCAGCACCTGTGGCTCGACGCACCCGACGCCCGGGTACGCAGGCGGACTTGAGCTTGCGGGGCGGGGTGCGCGGCAGTGGTGTGGGGTGGCCCGGCTCCGGCTCGGCGACTGACCGTCCACTGTGGGCGGGGACTCATGCCCCGCTGGTCACCACCCGCTGCATTCTGCGGGTCAGTACCAAGAGGTAAGCGAGCTGAACGGCACCATTCATGACGGGCGGGG
>NZ_QQNA01000210.1 GCF_003346515.1 Streptomyces corynorhini | reverse complement strand
ACCTCGGCCCCCGCGCCCGCCCGCGACCCCGACGCCACCCGCGCCAGCATCTCCCGCGCGTACGCCTCGTCGTACACGGCGCCCGTCAGCAGCACCTGCAGGCAGATCCCGTCCAGCAGCGCGACCAGCGCCCGCGCGGTGACCGGGTCGGTGCGGGGCGCGAGCACCTCGGTGAGCCCGGAGCACCACTCGGCCGCGACCGGCCGCAGCGCGGGCCTGCGCAGCGCCGCGAGGTACAGCTCGTACTCCAGCTCCACACCGGCACGGTCGCCCGCCAGCCACTCCCCCGTCAGCCGCGCCAGCTCCCCCGCGACATCGCACCGCGGCTCCACGAAGGCGCCGCTCTCCCGTACGGCCGCCGCGAAGCCCTCGTTGGCCTGACGCAGCGCGGCGATCAACAGCTCGTCCAGCGAGGCGAAGTGATAGGTGGTCGAGCCGAGCGGCACATCCGCCTCGGTGGCGACGGTGCGATGGCTCAGCCCGGCGATACCGCCGCGCCCGACGACCCGGATCGCCGCGTCGATGATGCGCTGGCGGCGCTCGGGGTCGTAACGACGGCTCATCAGTGGGCTCCTCCGAGGTTGAGTACGACGACGCCCGCGATCACCAGGCCGATGCCCGCCAGTTTGACGGGGTCCGCCGACTCGTTCATGAAGACCATGCCGATGACGGCGATGAGCGCCGTGCCGGAGCCTGCCCAGATCGCGTACGCGGTGCCCACGGAGAGCGTCTTCAGCGTCTTGGCCAGCAGCCCGAACGCCAGCAGATAGCCCGCCGCGGTCAGCAGCGACGGCCACAGCCGGGTGAAGCCCTCGCTGTACTTCATGGCCGTCGTACCGGCCACCTCCGCCGCGATCGCCGCGGCCAGCAGTCCATATCCCATGTGTACGAGTGTACGCATCGATACGTACGACCGTACACAACGACGGAGATCTTCGCCGTATACGGTGTGTTGTTCAGATAAAGAGAGAACTCGGGGGCGGAGCGATGGCGCAGGACGGCACAGGTCAGAACGGCGCGGGGCAGGGCGACACGGGGCACGGCGGAGACAGACCGTACGGCTCCTGGCCCTACGGCAACGGGCCGCACGGCTGGGGCGGTTGGGGCGGCGGGGGCGGCTGGACACCGCCGCCCTCACCTCCCAAGCCCGGCGTGATCCCGCTCGCCCCGCTGCGCACCAGCGACATACTCAACGGCGCCTTCAGCACCATCAGCCGCCACTGGAAGCAGCTGCTCGGCACGGCTCTGGCCGTGTACGCCGCGGCCGCCCTGCTCATGGCGGGCGCCGCGCTGGTCGCGTACGCGGCCGTCGGCGACCATCTGCGCACGATCTTCGGCGACCGCGGCGACACCGAGCCGCCCTGGGCGGAGATCCGCCCGGTGGTGATCGCCTTCGTGTGCTTCTGGCTCTTCGGCATGGTGTTGTTGCTCATCTCCAACACCGCGATCCAGGCCGCCTGTCCGGCCGTCGTCCGCCAGGCGGTGCTGGGGCGCCCGATCACGATCGGCCAGGTCGCCCGTACGGCGGGGTCGAGACTCGCCTCGGTCCTGGGGGCCTCCTTCCTGACTTTCCTGACCGCCCTGCCGCCGCTCGCCCTGTTCGTGCTCGGCTGCGTCGGCCTGCTGTTCGTCCCGTCCGGCGCCGACGACTGGCCCTTCGAGGGGCCGAGGTGGCTCCTGCCGGTCGGTTTTCTCGGCGCCCTCGCGCTGGTGCCGCTCAGCACCTGGCTCTGGATCCGCTTCAGCCTGGCCCCCGCGGTGGCGGTGATCGAGTCCAGCGGCCCGATCACCGCCCTGCGCCGCTCGGCGGAGCTGGTACGCGGCGCGTGGTGGCGGATCTTCGGCGTCTCGCTCCTCGGTACCCTGCTCGCCGGCATGGCCGGGGCTCTCATCCAGCAGATCGTCAACGTGGTGGGCATGACCGGCGGCCAACTGAGCCTCACCACCGACGGGTCGGTCATCCGGCCCTCCCAACTGCTCACGTTCCTGGCCGGATATCTCGTGGTCGCCCTCGTCGCGGGCGTGATCAGCCAGGTCGTCACGGCGACGTTCCCGCAGCTCGTTCTGAACCTGCTGTACGTGGACCAGCGCCTCCGCAACGAGAACCTGGGCCCCACCCTGGCCCACGCGGCCGGCCTGTAGCGCCGCCGCCCCCGGCACGGAACGGTCCTGGCGCGGAACGGTCCTGCCGTGGAACGGTCCTGGCCCGGGGGGATCCGCGCCCCGCGCCCCGCGGCCCGCGGCCCGCCGGGGCCTGTCCGTTCCCCGGTCTCTCCGCCTGCCGGTCGCGAGCGGGGGCCGTTCCGGTCGTCAGGCGTTCCAGCCGTCGAGGTGCAGGCACTCCTCCAACGGAAGCCGCTGGGCCGGACGGTAGGAGTCCCCCAGTGAGTGAGCGGTGGGAAGGAGCGCCGCCTGGTGCACTCCCGGTGGGAGTCCGAGAAGATCGGCGCACTCCCGCTCCGCGTCCAGGTGCACGGTGGTCCACGCCACGGCGAGGCCCCGGGATCGGGCGGCCAGCATGTAACTCCACGCCGCGGGCAGCACCGATGACCAGACTCCGGCCTGGTTGGTCGGCGGCAGCTTCCGCTCGCCCAGGTCCAGGCACGGGATGACGAGCACCGGAACGGACTCCAGGTTCCGGGCGAGGTACGCGGCGCTGCGCGCGAGCCTTCCGGCCGTACCGTCCCGGGAGGGATCGTCGGCCAGGCGCCCGTAGCGCCGCTCGAAACACGTGCGGTAGACCTCTCCGATCCTCCGACGCAGGTCGGGGTCGGTCACGACGATCCATCGCCAGTCCTGGCGGTCGCCCCCGGTGGGTGCCTGCAGGGCGACGCGCAGACAGTCCTTGACCAGTGACAGCTCGACCGGGCGGGTCAGGTCGAGTCGGCGCCGGACCGTCCTCGTGGTCGTCAGGAGGAGATCCGTGTCCACGGTGCTCCTGTCCGACGCGCGGTCTCCCGCCATGCCGTCCAACTCAGCCCGCCTGGGAGGATCGGAGCCGCCGGTAGGTGGCGGGGTCGATACAACGGGAGACGTTGACGATCCGGCCGTACTCGGTGTCCGTGACCGGGTCGGTCAACTTCAGGTCGTACCGTACGGTGCGTAACCTGCTCGTGGTCGGCGTCCAACTGATGCTGACCGGTTGTTCACGCGGCAGATCACGCGGCAGGTCCGCGGTGCACGACAGCCAGAGGATCTGCGCGTCCTCCCGCTCGCCCTGGTAATGGTGGCTGAGCAGGGTGCAGAACTGGCGTGCGGCCTCGATCAGTTCCTCCTCGCTCCGCACCGAGGGACTGTTCGCCAGCAGAGGATGGCCGGGGGGCGGGGAGACCAGGTGGGATACGACGCTCGCCTCGGCTGTCTCCCGGGGCGGGCCCAGCAGGACGTTCTCCACCCGCTGCCGGTGGACCAGGGAGGCGTTGACGCGTGGTGCCGTGGCGTCGAGTCCGGTGCCTGCTTCGGTGGTGAAGGTGACCCGGGCCTCGCTCACCGTGATGTCCGACTGCCGTGCGGTGACCTCCCAGCTGCTGGAGACCTCGTCGGGAACGCACTCCAGCACGACATCGGTGCCGGACTCGCACATGACGGGAAACTGCACGTCCAGCCGGGTGCGCCCCGCGGTGAGGGGGCCCTTGGCGGCCTCGTGTGTCACGCGCACCGCTTGGAGCATCTCGGTGAGCAGCATGATCCCGGGGATGTGGTCGAGCGGATGGTCGAAGTAGAAGGTGTTGCTGCTGTCGACGGGCATGGTCTGCGTGCTGCCTGAGGTGCGAACGCCGTCCATGTGCGGCACCTTTCTCTGATGAGGGTTGTGCACGCCGTGCCGCGGGAGGGGTGGCGGGAAGCCTCGCTCGGCTCGTGAGGCCGTGGTCCACCGAAGGGATCCGCGGAGGGCGGGGCGGCAAGGCGGGGCGGCAAGGTGGGGCGGATCAGCCGATGACGCTTCCCGGTCCCGCGCAGAGCGCGGAGACGACGAGGCCGAGGTAGAGGCAGGCGATGAAGCCCATGGCGGGCACGGGCGGCCAGGTGGTCGTCCGGCCGGCCAGGAAGCGCTCCGCGCCGACCCATACGTAGGCCCACGCGGCCAGCGGGAGCCAGGCGGCCAGGGCCTCGGGACCGTCGGCGGTCCATGGCCGGGTGACGACGACGACGCCCACAGCGGCGATCAGCGCACTGCCCAGCGCCAGGCCCACGGACGCGCGGGTGCCGACGACGTTCGAGTAGAGCGTCGCGCCGGGAACGTTCGTACGGCCTGTCTTCCGGGCGAACTCGAAGTGCAGGAAGGCGCCCGCGCAGACCACCATCGCCGCCGCGCCGCTCCACCGGAAACCGGTGCCGCCGCTGTCGAGGTAGGCCAGCCAGATGTGTCCGCTCACCACCGCCTGCACCGGATAGGTCACGATCAGGTTGAGGAAGATGCCGTCCCGCACGCGCCGTGACCATTTCTCCAGCCCGACCAGGAAGCAGTCGTAGACCAGGAACAGCGTCATCCAGAGTCCGAGGAGCGTGGAACGCCCCAGGGTGAGCCCCAGGAGCAGGACGACGATCACCGCCATCGCGACCCGGAGTTCACCCGTGGTGACGGCACCGCGCGGCAGGGGGCGGGTCGGGTTGTGCACGCGGTCGTACGCGAGGTCCTTCTGCTCGTCGACGATGCGCGCGAAGATCAACGCGAGCCACACGCAGAGGATTTCGGCGGCGGTTCCCCAACCCGGCCGCCAACGGGTACCCGCCGGCTCGGTGTACGCCAGCAGTGCCTGCATGCCGAGCACCCAGGTGACCGCGTAGGTCAGATAGACGCGGGAGGGCGCGCGTTCCCGGAGGAAGCCGAGGAGCCTCCCGATGGTGGTGCCCGGGGTGCCGGGATCGCGCGCGACCGGCGGTGCGACGGGGGATGCGACCGGCGGTGCGACGGGCGGTGTGACCGGCGGTGTCGCCTCGGGCGCCGGGCTCTTCCGGCGTGGGGCGCTCACTCCGGGCCGTCCAGCAGTCGTACGGTCCCCTTGGCCCCGTCCAGTTCGATCCGGGCTCCGTCAGTGATCCGCTTGGTGGCATGGGGCACCGAGACCACGGTGGGGATTCCGAACTTGCGGCCGGTGATCGCGGTGTGGGACAGCATGGTGCCCCGTTCCACCACGATGCCGCGTGCCGCGAGCATCAGAAACATCCACCCGGGATCGGTCTCGCGCGCCACCAGGATCATGTCGTCGGAGCGTTCGAGGGGTTCGTGCGGATCCAGGACGATGCGGGCCGTGCCCTGGACGATGCCACCGCTGGAGCCGAGGCCGGTGAGGACCTCGTCGTCCAGGTGGACCTGCCCGGTGTCGGGCAGCGCGTCGCGGACCGGTCCCATGGTGGCGAAGTCCATGGGGAGTTCGGACGGGCGGGCGTCGAACTCCGCTTCGCGAAGCCGCACGAGGGAGCGCAGGTCGTCGGTGACGGCCGTTCCGTCGAAGTATCCGAGCACTTCGTCGTGGGTGAGGTGGACCACGTCCTGCGCCCTGTCGATGACGCCGCGGCTCGCCAGGTCCTCTCCCAGCCGCCGGAACACGTCCTTGGCGAATCCGAACAGCTCACTGCGGCAGTAGCGCGAGTCCTCGCGGAAGGCGGTGTAGCGGCGCTGCTGGTCGAGCAGCGTGCGCAGGACGCGACGCCGGGCGGGGTGGGCCACCAGCAACCGGCCCAGCTCCCTCTCCGCGTCGCGTCGCGCCGTGATCTCCCTGGCGCGCAACTCCGCACGGGTGAGGGTCGCGCGCGCGTAGTCGGCGACGGCCCTGAGGAGTTGAGCGGGGTCCTGGCGCGGGGCGGGGACCTCCAGCTTGAGTTCCTGCAGACCGCGGTCGCCGTGGTGCCGCAGGTGGTCCTGGAAGCGCCGGGCGATCTCGGGCCCGTGGTCGCCCCGGACGATCCCCTGCCAGACCTCATCGGCCGGTTTGCTCTCCAGTGCCGCCATCAGGTCGGGCCGGGTGCGGGTCTCCTCCGCGAGACCGACCACGGACATCATGATGGTGACACTGCGGTTCTCGTGGCCTCCGCACAGCAGCCCCGCCCGCAGCCCCGGGTCGGCGTCCGGAAGCCAGCGCTCGAACAGGGCGGTGATGATGTCCGCGGTGGTCTGCAGGAAGAAGTCGTTGACCAGGGTCACTCCCCAGTGGTCGCCGACCTCGCGCCACAGACTGGGCACGAGCCGTGCGAGCCGCAGGGCGTCGGCGTCGTCCGCCGCGGCCCGGTGCTCTTCGATCGTGGTGTTCCACCAGCGCAGGAATCGGCGGGCGGCTCGATCGTGGCTCACCCGCTGCCCGGCGATGCGCGCGGCGAACGCCGTGACATCGGCGACGGAGACCGCCCGGCGCGGCAGCCGGTCCTGGCGGCTGTCCGCTATGGACGGCGACAGCCCCATCATCCGCTCCCAGCTTCCGCGCCATACGGGGAACAGCCGGGACATCCGGTGCAGTCGGTACCAGCTGTCGATCGCGTAGTACACGCGGCCGTTCAGCAGACCGATCATGCCGTTCAGGTCGGCCTCGTGGCGGTCCAGCACCTTCGCCGGCACGCCCAGCCGCCGGTAGAAGTCACGGAAGTCCGCGCGGTAGAAGCGCTGGGCGAAGGAGTACGTCAGCGCCGTGGTCACACCGGGGAAGCTCTCGGTGATGTTCGCGTTGCTCCACAGCCGCTGGCTCTCCCGCTCCAGCACCACCGGGCGGGACTGGAGAATATGCACGGTGCCGTCGTCCGTGACGGTTCCCTCGATGTCCTGGGGGGAGCCGAAGAGGCGTTCGATCCTGTCGCCGAGGCCGACGATATGCCGTACCTGCTCGTCGGTGAGGGCGGGAAGCAGCTGCTGGTCCGCGGGTACCGGCAGGATGTCCAGCCCCGATTCCGGGCGCCCGGGATCGTTGCGGACGGCCGAGTCCTTGCGCACGACGCGCGCGGAGATCCGTCCACCGGCCCGGTCGACGAAGTAGTGGTCGACGGGCACCTTCTCCTGTACGACGCCCTCACCGATACCGAGACCGGCGGCCAGCACCCGGTCACGGGCGCCGGTCCGCGGGTCGCAGGTGAACAGCACGAACGACCGTGTGCCGGGCACCATCCGCTGCACGCCCACACTGACCGCGAACTCGTCCGGGCTCATGCCGCGGTTGAGGATGTACAGCAGCGCCTGGGTCCCCAGCCCTGAGGACCAGCAGTCGCGGACCCGGTCCAGCAGCCGCGCCCGGTCCACGTACAGGAAGCTGTCGCTGACGCCCGCGAAGGCGTCCTGTTCGGAGTCCTCCCCCGGCAGGCCGTCCCGACGGACGATGCACGACCGCACCGAGACCAGGCCCCCACCCGGAAAGTGCTTGTCGAAGGCGGCGTACAGGGATTCCGTCACGCCGGGCGGCACAGGCGCCTCGTGGACGAGGCGGCGCAGCTCTTCGGCAGCGGTGGACAGCTGTTCCGGGGACGTCGGATCCAGTTGCTCAAGGATCTTTTCGACGTCGGGGCGGATGGTGTCCAGTAATCGTCTGTGCACATCGGGAGAAATGCAGAAAAACTTGGGGACGGAAAATCCCTGCTCGACCATACGGGCCTGTCGGGAGAATTTCCCGCCCACGGATCGCTCGTCGAGTAGATTTCGTTGCTCGATGATTGAATTAACCATGAAGAATCACCAGACAAAAGGAATCAGGCGGCGTCGCGATGCGGCGAACTCGCGATAGCCGGCAAGAGTGAACAGCATTCGCTCTTCCACATGGATCCTCACCATGAGGGTGGGCAGGAACAGGACCATCAGTGCGGCGGCGCTCCACGCGTTGATGAAAAAGGAGACGAAGGCGAGGTTCGCGAGAATCATGCCCGTATAGGCCGGATGGCGCAGATAGCGGTACGGCCCGGTCGTGACGATGCTGTGATCCGACAGCGCGCGCACCCGGTGGGAGTAGAAGCGCCCCAGGGTACGGATCGCGGCGAGCCGCAGGGCGACGCCGCCGAGGAACAGGGCGACCAGGACCAGCAGCCACGGCTGGTACTCGGTCCAGTACGGCGGCGGTACGGTCGCCGCGACCAGTGTGATCAGCCTGGCCGACGCGTACACGTGGACCGTGCCCCGGTCCGTCTCCGCCTTCGGCGAGGCGGAGCTGCGCGCCGTGACGCGGACCTCCAGGACCAGCCAGAGGAGGTACGCGATCGTCATGATCGCGGCGACTCGGTGCACCGGCTCCGACCACCGCGTCAGCTCGCGCACGGAGGCCACCGCCAGGACAGCGGCAGCCAGCAGGAAGAGAACGAGCAGGGATTTACCTCGCAACGCAGCCCTGAAGGAATGTCCAGCCATAGGCGCAGTTCACCTTCCGGTAATTCGGACAGGATCTCGGCCACCACCGAGCGAACAGTGCGAGGAAACCGTCGGACATCAGTAACGGCCGATCGGATTAACTCGAATTGATCACGCACCGAATACTCACCGGGGCGCGGCGCGGATGTCAACATAATCACTCCGCCCGGCGTACGTTTTCAGACAGGCGGAGCGGTCCGAGATGCATCAATTCATTGCGGGATCATTTCGAATATCCTTATTCTTCGGCAAAATTTAACAGACGTCACCTTGCCGAAATGCCGCACATGCCGCAAAAGTTGGATTTGCCGGGTCGGGATTGCGGGGCCGGCTCCCGCTCGCAGTTCATTTAAACGCGAACCTCTGGCGCGTTCCGCGCTCGCGCGGCCGCACGATCAGTGGCGGAATCAACGCGGGCCCGACGCGGGTGGGCGCCAGTCTAGGTGCCGCCCACTCACGCGTCCGCGCCGCCCCCCCCCTGTTCCCCCGCGTACATGTGAAGGGCCCCACCGACCGGTCCGGTCGGTGGGGCCCTTCACATGCGCGCGCACAGCGCGGCGCACCGCTCAGACGTTGAAGCCCAGCGCGCGCAGCTGCTCGCGGCCGTCGTCGGTGATCTTGTCCGGGCCCCACGGGGGCATCCAGACCCAGTTGATCTTCAGCTCGTTGACGATGCCGTCCGTCGCCGACTTCGCCTGGTCCTCGATCACATCGGTCAGCGGACAGGCCGCCGACGTCAGGGTCATGTCCAGGGTGGCGATGTTCGCGTCGTCGATGTGGATGCCGTAGATCAGCCCGAGGTTGACGACGTCGATCCCCAGCTCGGGGTCGACCACGTCGTACAGCGCCTCGCGGACCTCCTCCTCGGAGGCCGGCTTCATCGTCACGGTGTCGTTCTCGCTCATGCCGTCTCCTTCAGAGAGTCGTTGCCCGAGTCGTCGCCCGTGTCCTCGCCCAGGGCCTGGACCGTGGCGTCCTTCCAGGCCATCCAGGACAGCAGGGCGCACTTGACCCGGGCCGGGTACTTGGAGACGCCGGCGAACGCGACCGCGTCCTCCAGCACCTCCTCCATCGCGTCGTCCGGCTCCAGCCGGCCCCTGGACTGCATCAGCTCCAGGAAGGTGCCCTGGATCTTCCGCGCCTCGGCCAGCTCCTTGCCGACCAGGAGGTCGTTGAGCACGGAGGCGCTCGCCTGGCTGATGGAGCAGCCCTGGCCCTCGTACGAGACGTCCGCGATCCGCGTGCCCTCGTACCGCACCCGCAGGGTGATCTCGTCGCCGCAGGTCGGGTTCACATGGTGCACCTCGGCGTCACCGTCACGCAGACCGCGCCCGTGCGGGTGCTTGTAGTGGTCCAGGATGACGTCCTGGTACATCGAATCCAGCTTCACGGCTCAGTCCTCGACCCTCATCCGAAGAAGTTACGGACGTGCTCCAGCCCCTCGACCAGGGCGTCCACCTCGGCCGGTGTGGAGTACAGATAGAAAGACGCTCGCGTGGTCGCCGGAATTCCGTACCGCAGGCAGACCGGACGGGCGCAGTGGTGGCCGACCCGTACCGCGATGCCCTGCTCGTCGAGGACCTGGCCCACGTCGTGCGGGTGGATGTCGCCGAGCGTGAACGAGATCGCGGCGCCGCGGTCCTCGGCCGTCACCGGGCCGATGATGCGCAGGTCGGGGACTTCCAGCAGCCGCTTGACCGCGTACTCGGTGATCGCGTGCTCGTGCGCGGCGATCTTGTCCATGCCGATGGACGAGAGGTAGTCCACGGCCGCGCCGAGGCCGACGGCCTGGGCGATCGGGGGCGTGCCGGCCTCGAACTTGTGCGGCGCGGGGGCGTACGTCGAGGAGTTCATCGACACGGTCTCGATCATCTCCCCGCCGCCCAGGAACGGCGGCAGGTCCTCCAGCAGCTCCTGGCGGCCCCAGAGCACGCCGATGCCGGTCG
This sequence comes from Streptomyces corynorhini, assembly GCF_003346515.1. Classification (GTDB taxonomy): domain Bacteria; phylum Actinomycetota; class Actinomycetes; order Streptomycetales; family Streptomycetaceae; genus Streptomyces; species Streptomyces corynorhini. The sequence continues at coordinate 8,147 of NZ_QQNA01000210.1, read as the reverse complement.
GGCCGCACATCTTGTGGCCGGTGAAGGCCACGAAGTCGGCCTGGAGCGCCTGGACGTCCACCGGCATGTGCGGGGCGGCCTGCGAGGCGTCGATCAGCACCAGCGCGCCGACCTGCTGGGCGCGGCGGACGATCGCCTCGACCGGGTTGACCGTGCCCAGGATGTTGGAGACCAGCACGAAGGAGACGATCTTCGTCTTCTCGGTGATGACCTCGTTGATGTCGGACAGGTCGAGGCGGCCGTCGTCGGTGAGGCCGAACCACTTCAGCTTCGCCCCGGTGCGCTGCGAGAGCAGCTGCCACGGCACGATGTTGGAGTGGTGCTCCATCTCCGTGATGACGATCTCGGTCTCGTGGTCGACCCGGTAGGGCTCGTCGGCCCAGCCCAGCATGTTGGCCACGAGGTTGAGCGACTCGGAGGCGTTCTTGGTGAAGATCACCTCGTCGCGGCTCGGCGCGTTGATGAAGGCGGCGACCTTGTCGCGGGCGCCCTCGTACAGCGCCGTGGCCTCCTCGGCGAGCACGTGCACACCACGGTGGACGTTGGCGTTGTGCCGCTCGTAGTACTCGTTGAGGGCGTCGAGCACCTGGCGCGGCTTCTGGGAGGTCGCGGCGTTGTCCAGGTACACGACCTTCTTACCGTCGTGGACCGTACGGTCCAACAAGGGGAAGTCCTTGCGGATCGCCTCGGTGTCGAGAAGGCCCGGCAGCTGTGTCACGCGGTGACGCCACCCTTCGCGTATGCCTCGTAGCCCTCGTTCTCCAGCTTGTCGGCCAGCTCGGCGCCGCCGGACTCGGCGATGCGGCCCTGGGCGAAGACATGGACGAAGTCGGGCTTGATGTAGCGCAGGATCCGCGTGTAGTGCGTGATCAGCAGGGTGCCGACCTCGCCGGACTCGCGGACGCGGTTGACGCCCTCGGAGACCACGCGCAGGGCGTCCACGTCGAGGCCGGAGTCGGTCTCGTCGAGGATGGCGATCTTGGGCTTGAGCAGTTCGAGCTGGAGGATCTCGTGGCGCTTCTTCTCACCGCCGGAGAAGCCCTCGTTGACGTTGCGCTCGGCGAAGGACGGGTCCATCTGGAGGCGCTCCATGGTCTCCCGCACCTCCTTCACCCAGGTGCGCAGCTTGGGCGCCTCGCCGCGGATCGCGGTCGCCGAGGTGCGCAGGAAGTTGGAGACGGAGACACCGGGGACCTCGACGGGGTACTGCATCGCCAGGAAGAGACCGGCGCGGGCGCGCTCGTCGACGGTCATCTCCAGGACGTCCTCGCCGTCCAGGGTCACGGTGCCACCGGTGATGGTGTACTTCGGGTGGCCCGCGAGGGAGTAGGCGAGGGTCGACTTGCCTGAGCCGTTGGGGCCCATGATGGCGTGCGTCTCGCCCTGCTTCACGGTGAGGTCGACACCGCGCAGGATCTCCTTCGTGGCGTTGTCCGCCTCGACAGTGACGTGCAGGTCGTGGATTTCAAGCGTTGCCATGGGTGACTCAGGACTCCTGGGTGACGGAGACGAGCACATCGTCCCCTTGGATCTTTACGGGGTACACGGGGACGGGGCGCGTCGCGGGAAGGCCGGACGGCTTGCCGGTGCGGAGGTCGAAGCTGGACCCGTGCAGCCAGCACTCGATCATGCAGTCCTCGACCTCGCCCTCCGAGAGCGAGACGTTCGCGTGCGAGCAGATGTCGTTGATCGCGAACACCTCGCCCTCGGTGCGGACGACGGAGACGGGCGTGCCGTCGAGTTCCACCCGCTTCGGGGTGTCCTCCTCCAGCTCGCTCAGCCCACAGGCACGGACGAAGGTCATCAGACTGTCGCCTCCAGCTCCGCCTCGATCTTGGTCATCAGGCGCTCCTCGACGTCCGGCAGCCCGATCTGCTGGACCAGCTCGGCGAAGAAGCCGCGGACCACCAGGCGGCGGGCCTCGGTCTCCGGGATGCCGCGGGCCATCAGGTAGAACAGCTGCTCGTCGTCGAAGCGGCCGGTGGCCGACGCGTGACCGGCGCCGGCGATCTCGCCCGTCTCGATCTCCAGGTTCGGTACGGAGTCGACGCGGGCGCCGTCCGTGAGGACCAGGTTGCGGTTCATCTCGTACGTGTCGGTGCCCTCGGCCTGGACGCGGATGACGACGTCACCGATCCACACCGCGTGCGCGTCGGAGCCCTGGAGCGCGCCCTTGTACATGGCGTTCGACGTGCAGTGCGGGGCGTTGTGGTCGATCAGGAGGCGGTGCTCCTGGTGCTGGCCGCGGTCGGTGAAGTAGAGGCCGAACAGCTCGGCCTCGCCGCCGGGCCCGGCGTAGCGCACGCGCGGGTGGAGCCGTACGACGTCGCCGCCGAGGGTGACGACGATCGACTTGAAGGAGGCGTCGCGGCCGACCAGCGCGTTGTGCTGGCCGACGTGGACGGCCTTGTCGTCCCAGTCCTGGACGGAGACGACGGTCAGCTTGGCGCCGTCGCCGATGAGGTAGTCGACGTTGGCCGCGAGGACCGCGTCGCCGGTGTGGTCGATGACGACGACCGCCTCGGCGAAGGCTCCGAGTTCGACGATCTGCTGGCCGTAGGAGACGCCGCCCTCGCCGTGGACGGTGATCCTGATCGGCTCGGTGAGGGCGGTCTCCTTGGGCACCGAGACGACCGAGGCCCGCTCGAAGGAGGAGTGTGCCTGGGCGGCGACCCGGTCCACGGGCGCGCCGGCCCGGCCGACCCGCGCGTCGTCGCGGCCCACGGTCTCGACCGTGACGCCCTCGGGGGCGCTCACCTCGACGGTGACGCCGTCCGTCGCGACGGCCGTGCCGTCGTGCAGCCCGCGCAGGCGCTCCAGCGGCGTGAACCGCCACTCCTCCTCGCGGCCGTGCGGGACGGGGAAGTCCGCGACGTCGAAGGACGGGGGCGCGCTCATGCGCGTGGCGACGGTCGACTCGGCGGCCACCGCGATCGAACCGGCGGTGGTGGAACCCACCGGAATGTTCTGAGCCTCAGCCATGGCTGTCGTCGTGCTCTCTCTCTGCCTCTGCGTAGGAAATGCGGTCGCGGGAAATGCGTTCGCGGTCGCCGCCGGGGTTCCCCGGCGGCGCGTCGGTCGGTGCGGGTCGCGCGTCAGCCGACCGACCCCTCCATCTGCAGCTCGATCAGCCGGTTCAGTTCCAGGGCGTACTCCATGGGCAGCTCCTTGGCGATCGGCTCGACGAAGCCGCGCACGATCATCGCCATCGCCTCGAACTCCGTCATCCCGCGGCTCATCAGGTAGAAGAGCTGGTCCTCGGAGACCTTGGAGACGGTCGCCTCGTGACCCATGGACACGTCGTCCTCGCGGACGTCCACGTACGGGTAGGTGTCCGAGCGCGAGATGGTGTCGACCAGCAGCGCGTCGCAGAGCACGTTGGACTTGGAGCCCTCGGCGCCCTCGCCGATCTCGATCAGACCGCGGTACGAGGTACGGCCGCCGCCGCGCGCCACCGACTTGGAGACGATGTTGGACGAGGTGTGCGGGGCCATGTGGACCATCTTGGCGCCGGCGTCCTGGTGCTGGCCCTCGCCCGCGAAGGCGATGGACAGGGTCTCGCCCTTGGCGTGCTCGCCCATCAGGTAGACGGCGGGGTACTTCATGGTGACCTTGGAGCCGATGTTGCCGTCGACCCACTCCATCGTCGCGCCCTCGTAGGCCACGGCGCGCTTGGTCACCAGGTTGTAGACGTTGTTCGACCAGTTCTGGATGGTCGTGTAGCGGCAGCGGCCGCCCTTCTTCACGATGATCTCGACCACGGCGCTGTGCAGCGAGTCCGAGGAGTAGATCGGCGCGGTACAGCCCTCGACGTAGTGGACGTAGGCGTCCTCGTCGACGATGATCAGCGTCCGCTCGAACTGGCCCATGTTCTCCGTGTTGATACGGAAGTACGCCTGGAGCGGGATGTCGACGTGCACGCCCTTCGGCACGTAGATGAACGATCCGCCGGACCACACGGACGTGTTGAGCGAGGCGAACTTGTTGTCGCCGACCGGGATCACCGTGCCGAAGTACTCCTGGAACAGCTCCGGGTGCTCCTTGAGCGCGGTGTCGGTGTCCTGGAAGATGACACCCTTCTCCTCCAGGTCCTCACGGATCTGGTGGTAGACCACCTCGGACTCGTACTGCGCGGCGACGCCCGCGACCAGGCGCTGCTTCTCCGCCTCCGGGATGCCGAGCTTGTCGTAGGTGTTCTTGATGTCCTCGGGCAGCTCCTCCCATGAAGCGGCCTGCTTCTCGGTGGAGCGCACGAAGTACTTGATGTTGTCGAAGTCGATGCCCGACAGGTCCGAGCCCCAGTTGGGCATGGGCTTCTTGCCGAACAGCCGCAGGCCCTTGAGGCGCAGCTTCAGCATCCACTCCGGCTCGTTCTTCTTCGCCGAGATGTCGCGGACGACGGCCTCGGAGAGGCCGCGCTTGGCCGCGGCACCGGCGGCGTCGGAGTCGGCCCAGCCGAATTCGTACGTACCCAGACCCTCTAGCTCAGGGTGGGCAGTCTCCGTGGGGATCGTCATGCGGGGTTCCTCCCGGCTGTGCTTTCAGAAGCGTGATGGGTGGTCGGTGAGGGTGGTGCGGCGGGCTGTGCGGTCGTCCCGGGGATGAACGTGGTGCAGACCCCGTCACCGTGGGCGATGGTGGCCAGTCGTTGCACATGCGTCCCGAGCAGCTGGGAGAAGAATTCCGTCTCCGCCTCGCACAACTGGGGGAACTGCTCGGCGACGTGCGCGACCGGGCAGTGGTGCTGGCAGAGCTGCTCGCCCTGCCGGTTGGGCGCGCCGCGAGCCGTAGCAGCGTACCCGTCCGCGCTCAGCGCCTCGGCGAGCGCCTTCGTGCGCCCCTCGGGGCCGGCGGCCTCGACGGCCGACCGGTAGCCCTCGGCCTGGTCGGCGATACGGGCGCGGGCGAAGGCGGCCACGGCGGCCTCGCCGCGCTCCCCGCCGCCGGCCGCGGTGGCGATCCAGCGCAGGGCGTCGGCGGCGAGCTGGTCGTAGGACTGGTCGAAGGCGTCCCGGCCGCAGTCGGTCAGGGCGAACGCCTTGGCGGGCCTGCCGCGCCCTCGCGAGCCGTAGACTCGCTGGTCACGCGGCTCCACCACGGCATCCGCTACCAGGGCGTCCAGATGGCGGCGGACGGCGGCCTGGGTGAGCCCGAGGCGCCCCGCCAGCTCGGAGACGGTGGACGGGCCGTGGTCCAGGATGGAGCGCGCGACCCGGTTGCGAGTGGAGTGCTCACCGGTCGCGAGTTCCTCCTGGGGAGCCTCGCCAACGTATTTCACAACGCCATTGTTGCGTAATTCCTTCGGCGGCGGCAACCACCCTCCCGCACGGGCGACGGTGCCCTTCGTCACTAAGGGTTACCTAAGAAATAGGGCGGAAGCGGGGCGGCGGACGGGCGCGCCTAGACTTCCGGGCATGCAACAGGTCTCCCCGGGCGGCGCCGTGCCCGACAGTCTCGTAGAGGTACGGGGGCTGGTGAAGCGGTACGGGACGAAGACCGCGGTCGACGGCCTCGACCTGGTGGTGCGCGCCGGTACGGTCACCGCCGTGCTCGGCCCCAACGGCGCGGGCAAGACCACCACCGTCGAAACCTGCGAGGGATACCGCCGTCCGGATGCCGGGACCGTGCGCGTCCTCGGCCTCGACCCCGTGGCGGACGCCGCACGGCTGCGCCCGCGCATCGGCGTGATGCTCCAGTCCGGGGGCGTGTACTCCGGCGCGCGCGCCGACGAGATGCTGCGCCACATGGCCCGGCTGCACGCGCACCCGCTCGACGTGGACACGCTGATCGAGCGGCTCGGCCTGGGCAGCTGCGGGCGTACCACCTACCGGCGGCTCTCCGGCGGTCAGCAGCAGCGGCTGGCGCTGGCGCTGGCCGTGGTCGGCCGGCCCGAGCTGGTCTTCCTGGACGAGCCGACCGCCGGCCTCGACCCGCAGGCCCGCCGCTCCACCTGGGAGCTGGTGCGCGAGCTGCGCGCCGACGGCGTCGGCACCGTACTGACCACGCATTTCATGGACGAGGCCGAGACCCTGGCCGACGATGTCGTGATCATCGACGCGGGCCGGGTCATCGCCCAGGGCAGCCCGGAGGAGCTGTGCCGGGGCGGCGCGGAGAACACCCTGCGCTTCACCGGCCGCCCCGCGCTCGACCTCGGCTCGCTGCTCAAGGCCCTGCCCGACGGCACGGCGGCGGCCGAGCTGACCCCCGGCGTCTACCGGATCAGCGGCGGGATCGATCCGCAGCTGCTGGCCACGGTGGCGGCCTGGTGCGCGCAGCACGGGGTGATGGCGGACGGGATCTCCGTCGAGCGGCGCACGCTGGAGGACGTCTTCCTCGAACTGACCGGCAAGGAGCTGCGTCCATGAGCACAGGGACCCACGGCGCGGGGACCCGCGCGGGCGCCGGTACGTACGCCCCGGCGCCCGGGGCGGCCCCGCTGACGCGGATGATCGCGGCGCAGACGGCGTTCGAGACGAAGCTGCTGCTGCGCAACGGCGAGCAGCTGCTGCTGACGGTGATCATCCCGTCGCTGCTGCTGGTGCTCTTCTCGACGGTGGACATCGTCGACACGGGCGCGGGCGCGGCGGTCGACTTCCTGGCGCCGGGCGTCCTCGCGCTGGCCGTGATGTCCACGGCCTTCACCGGCCAGGCCATCGCGACGGGCTTCGAGCGGCGCTACGGGGTGCTCAAGCGGCTCGCGGTGTCGCCGCTGCCGCGCTGGGCGCTGATGACCTCGAAGTCGTTCTCCGTGCTGGCCACCGAGGTGCTGCAGATCGCGCTGCTTGCGGTGATCGCGTTCGCGCTCGGCTGGTCGCCGCACGGCAATCCGTTCGCCGTCGTACTGCTGCTCGTGCTGGGCACGGCGGCGTTCTCCGGGATCGGGCTGCTGATGGCGGGCACGCTGAGGGCGGAGGCGACCCTGGCGGCGGCGAACCTGGTCTTCCTGCTGCTGCTGATGGGCGGCGGGGTGATCGTGCCGCTGGACAAGTTCCCGGACGCGGCGGCCTCGGTCCTCGGGCTGCTGCCGATCTCGGCGCTCTCCGAGGGGCTGCGGGACGTCCTCCAGCACGGCGCGGCGATGCCGTGGAGCGCTCTGGGGATCCTGGCCGTGTGGGCGGTGCTGGGGCTCGGCGCGGCCGGCCGGCTCTTCCGCTGGGAGTAACCGGCGAACGCATCGCAGAACCGGCCGGAAGACCCGCTTCCACCAGGCGAAACGTCCCGTACGCACCCCTCGTGAAATCCTGCACAAGCTCCGTCCTACGATGGTGGCCGTGTTGAACCCTCTCGCGTATATCGCCCAGCGCTGGACACCTTCACCCCGCGTTCTGCGCCGTGCGGCGCTCACCGCCGTCGTGATGAGCGTGCTCATCGTCGTGACCGGCGGCGCGGTCCGGCTGACCGGTTCGGGGCTCGGCTGCGACACCTGGCCCAAGTGCACCGACGACAGCCTCATCGCCACGCCGGAGCAGGGTCTGCACGGCGCGATCGAGTTCGGCAACCGGATGCTGACGTACGTCCTGTGCGCGGCCGTGGGCTGGGCGATCATCGCGGCGCGCTCCGTCAAGCCCCGTCGCCCCGGCCTGACCCGGCTCGCCTGGTCGCAGTTCTGGCTGGTGATGGGCAACGGCGTCATCGGCGGCATCACAGTGCTGACGGACCTCAACCCGTGGACCGTGGCGGGCCACTTCCTCCTCGCCAGCGCCCTGCTCACCGTCACCACCCTCACCTGGCTGCGCACCCACGAGGGCGACGGCGCCCCCCGGCCGCGCGTCCCGCGTCCGGTGCGCAAGCTCGCCTGGGCGCTGGTGATCTCCTCGGTGATACTGATCGCGGCGGGCACCACGGTGACCGGTTCCGGCCGGCACGCGGGCGACAGCAGCGATGTGCCGAGGATGCCGTTCGACTATGTGACGGCCGCTCATGTGCACGCGGTGTTCGCCTGGGTCGTCTGCGCGCTGGCGGTGGCGATGTGGCTGGTGCTGCGTGTGGTGGACGCGCCGGCCGACACCCGGGCGCGCGCCCGGGACCTGCTGCTGGTGCTGCTCGCGCAGGGCGCCGTCGGCTATGTGCAGTTCTTCACGGACACCCCGGAAGTCCTCGTCGGGGTCCACATGCTCGGCTCGTGCCTGGTGTGGATCGCCGTGCTG
>NZ_QQNA01000021.1 GCF_003346515.1 Streptomyces corynorhini | reverse complement strand
CCGCCCCTCTCGCCCCTCCTCCCGCCCTCCCGGATCAGGCTCAGTTCCAGCCATCGTGGCGCCCGCCTCGCCCGGTTGCTCTGCGCGCAGCAGCTCGACGAGTGGGGGATTCCCCGTACGGGCTCTGCCTCCGCCGTGATCACCGCTGTCGTCGCCGAGTTCGCCGCCAACGCCGTCACCCATGGGCGTACTCCCGGGCGGGACTTCGAGGTGCGGCTGACCCTCGCGGCCGAGCTGGTACGGGTCGAGGTCATCGACACCCGGCCCGACCGGCTTCCGCGCGCGCCCGGGATCTCGCCCCCGCCGCCGCTCGACTCCACCGGTGGGCGCGGGCTGTTGCTCGTCGCCGCCTACGCCGAGCGGTGGGGGTGGGTGGTGCGCGACCCGTACACCAAGCTGGTCTGGGCCGAGGTGGGGTACGACGCGTGAGGCCGGGGTACGGGGAGCGTTCCCCCGTACCCCGGCCCCCTCAGTCAGCGATCCTAGAAGTCGTCGTCGAACCCGACCGTGCCCTCCACCGCCACCTGGTACGCCGAAGGACGGCGCTCGAAGAAGTTCGTCAGCTCCTGCACGCCCTGCAACTCCATGAACGAGAACGGGTTCGAGGAGCCGTACACCGGCGGGAAGCCCAGCCGCTGGAGGCGCTGGTCCGCCACGCACTCCAGGTACTCGCGCATCGACTCGGTGTTCATGCCCGGCAGGCCCTCGCCGCACAGGTCGCGGCCGAACTGCAGCTCCGCCGCCACGGCCTCCTTGAGCATGTCCGTGACCTGCTGCTCCAGCTCCGCGTCGAAGAGTTCCGGCTCCTCCTTGCGGACGGTGTCCACGACCTCGAACGCGAAGTTCATGTGCATCGTCTCGTCGCGGAAGACCCAGTTGGTCCCCGTGGCCAGGCCGTGCAGCAGGCCGCGCGAGCGGAACCAGTACACGTACGCGAAGGCGCCGTAGAAGAACAGCCCCTCGATGCACGCCGCGAAGCAGATCAGGTTGAGCAGGAAGCGGCGCCGGTCCGCCTTCGACTCCAGGCGGTCGATCTTCTCGGCCCCCTCTCCGTCAAACACGGCCATCCACTTGAAGCAGAACTGCGCCTTCTCGCGGATCGACGGGATCTCCTCGACCGCGTCGAACGCCGCCGCCCGGTCCGCCGGGTCGGGCAGGTACGTGTCCAGCAGCGTCAGATAGAACTGGACGTGCACGGCCTCCTCGAAGAGCTGGCGCGAGAGATAGAGCCGCGCCTCGGGGGAGTTGATGTGCTTGTAGAGCGTCAGCACCAGGTTGTTCGAGACGATCGAGTCGCCCGTCGCGAAGAACGCGACCAGTCGGCCGATCATGTGCTGCTCGCCAGGGGAGAGCTTGGCGAGGTCGGCGACGTCCGAGTGGAGGTCGACCTCCTCCACCGTCCAGGTGTTCTTGATCGCGTCGCGGTAGCGCTCGTAGAAGTCCGGGTAGCGCATGGGCCGCAGGGTCAGTTCGAAGCCCGGGTCCAGCAGGTTCTTCTGTGCGGAATCAGTGGTGGTCATTACTGGCATGCCTCGCAGGACTCGGGGTTCTCCAGGGAGCAGGCGATCGCGTCTTCGGCGGAGATGACCTCCGTGGACGCCGCCTGCGCGGGTACGGGGGTGGGCTCCGGTCGGGGCGACGCCGACGCCTGCTGCGAGCCCGCCGCGCGCGCGATCTTCGTCGCGGGGCGCGAGCGCAGGTAGTACGTCGTCTTGAGCCCCTTCTTCCAGGCGTACGCGTACATCGAGCTGAGCTTCCCGATGGTCGGCGTCTCCAGGAACAGGTTCAGCGACTGGCTCTGGTCCAGGAACGGCGTACGGGCGGCGGCCATGTCGATCAGGCCGCGCTGCGGGATCTCCCACGCCGTCCTGAACAGCTCGCGGACCTCGGCCGGGACCCAGCCGAACCCCGCCACCGAGCCGCTGGACTCGCGCAGCGCCTCGCGGGTCTGCGCGTCCCACACGCCGAGCCGCTTCAACTCGTCCACCAGGTACGAGTTGACCTGGAGGAACTCACCCGACAGCGTCTCGCGCTTGAAGAGGTTGGAGACCTGCGGCTCGATGCACTCGTACACGCCCGCGATCGAGGCGATGGTCGCCGTCGGGGCGATCGCCAGGAGCAGCGAGTTGCGCATGCCGGTCTCCGCGACCCGGGCGCGCAGCGTGTCCCAGCGCTCCGGCCAGTTCAGCTCCACGTCGTAGTGGTCGGGGTGCAGGACCCCGCGCGCGGCGCGCGTCTTCGACCAGGCGGGCAGCGGGCCGCTGCGCTCGGCGAGGTCGCAGGACGCCTCGTAGGCGGCGAGCATGATCCGCTCGGCGATCTTCGTGGAGAGCGCGGCGGCCTCGGCGGAGTCGAAGGGCAGCCGCTTCTTGAAGAAGACGTCCTGGAGACCCATCGCGCCCAGGCCCACCGGGCGCCACTTGGCGTTGGAGCGGCCGGCCTGCTCGGTCGGGTAGAAGTTGATGTCGACGACGCGGTCGAGGAAGGTCACGGCCGTGCGGACGGTCTCGTCCAGGCGCTCCCAGTCGATTTCGCCGGAGGCGAGGACGAACGCGCCCAGGTTGATCGAGCCGAGGTTGCAGACGGCGGTCTCGCCGTCGTCCGTGACCTCCAGGATCTCCGTGCAGAGATTCGAGGAGTGGACGGTGTGGCCGGGCTCGGCGGTCTGGTTGGCGGTACGGTTCGACGCGTCCTTGAAGGTCATCCAGCCGTTGCCGGTCTGGGCCAGGGTGCGCATCATCCGGCCGTACAGCTCGCGCGCCGGGAGAGACCTGCGGGCCAGGCCGTCCGCCTCCGCCTTGCGGTACGCGGCGTCGAACTCGTCGCCCCACAGGTCCACCAGCTCCGGCACGTCCGCCGGGGAGAACAGCGACCAGCGCCCGTCGGACTCGACCCGGCGCATGAACTCGTCCGGGATCCAGTGCGCGAGGTTCAGGTTGTGCGTACGCCGCGCCTCCTCGCCCGTGTTGTCGCGCAGTTCGAGGAATTCCTCCAGGTCCGCGTGCCAGGTCTCCAGGTAGACGCAGGCCGCGCCCTTGCGCCGGCCGCCCTGGTTGACGGCCGCGACCGACGAGTCGAGCGTGCGCAGGAACGGGACGATGCCGTTGGAGTGGCCGTTCGTCCCCCGGATCAGCGAACCGCGCGAGCGGATACGGGAGTACGACAGGCCGATCCCGCCCGCGTGTTTCGAGAGGCGCGCCACCTGGTGGTAGCGGTCGTAGATGGAGTCCAGCTCGTCCAGCGGGGAGTCCAGCAGATAGCAGGAGGACATCTGCGGGTGGCGGGTGCCGGAGTTGAAGAGGGTGGGGGAGGAGGGGAGGTACTCCAGTCGGCTCATCAGCTCGTAGAGCCGCCCGACCTCGGCCACCGCGTGCTCGCTCTCGTCCTCGGCGAGGCCGGCGGCGACGCGCGCCATGAAGTGCTGCGGGGTCTCGACGACCTGGCGGGTGATCGGGTGGCGCAGCAGGTAGCGGCTGTAGAGCGTCCGCAGCCCGAAGTAGCCGAAGCGGTCGTCACCCGCGGGGTCGATCATCGCGTCGAGCCGGTCCGCGTGGAGCGCCACGAAGGCGGCCGTACGGTCGGCGATCAGGCCCTCGCGGCTGCCGACGGCGACGGAGGCGGAGAAGGACACCGCGCCCTGGGTCGCCGCCTCGTCCGCGATCGTGCGGGTGAGCAGCCGGGCCGCGAGCCGGGAGTACGCCGGGTCCTCGGAGATCAGCCCGGCCGCCGCCTCGGTGGCCAGCTCCCGCAACTCGGCCGCGTCCGAGCGGGCGTTGCGGCCGCGCAGCGCGGCGGCGGCGACCCGGCCCGGGTCGGTGTCGGGCAGATCGGCGGTGAGGTCCGTCAGGGTCCGCAGCAACGCGGTGCCGGGTCCGTCGGCCGTCGGCTCGGCGGTTTCCGTAACGGCTGAGACCGGATCGGCTGGCGCGATGGTCACGGTGATGCTCTCCCTCGCTCGGCTCTGGACCGGCGGAAGGGGAGAACGGGGGAGGCCGTACGCGGGGGTCCGCGGCCCGTTTCCGGGCAGCACCGCCTGCGTACCGCGCCCACCCGGCCCAACCGCGAGGCCCGGACGTCTGGACGTCCGGATCGGGGCGAGCCGGACGTACCGTCGGCAGGTACCCGGACTTACGCGGGCGTGACATATCACGCCAACGCATACCGTTGCGGGACAGTTCCGGATTCGCACCGGATTCCCCTGCGTCGACAGCGAGGTCGAGCATACATCTGGGGGGCGCGCGGTGCGCCACCCCCCAGATGTTGTGTCGTGGGTCGCCTGCGGTAGGGGCGCCGATGCCGGTGCCGGTACGGCCGCCGGGACAGCGGACGGGCCGCCGGGCCCCCGTGGGGAGGCCCGGCGGCCCGTGGTCGTGGCGGCGCCGTACGCCGCCGTGGCGCGGCGGTTCAGCAGCAGCGGAAGCCCTCGCGCGGGTCGGCCTCGCGGGCGTCCGTGCGGCTGCGTTCGAAGGCGCGGCGGGTCATGATCCGGGCCTCCGGGTCGTGGGCGGCCGTGTGGGCGACGTACCAGTCGTACGCCGACTCGCCGGTCAGCTCCCGCACGTACCAGCGGATCCGCCCGGCGATGTGCCGCGCCCTGGCGGTCACGGACGCGGTCACGGACGCGGTCACGGACGCGGACGGGTCCATGGAGGCCGATGCGGTCACCGACGGGTCCACGGACGCGGACGGGTCCACGGAGGCCGATGCCGTCACGGACGGGTCCACGGGCGCGGTCATGACGCGCCGCTCCCCGCGCCCGCCGTCACCTTCGCCTCGGCGGCGGCCAGTTCCGCCTTCTCCTCCGGGGTCGGGAACATCCCCGCAGGGGCGGTGATCCGGGACCTGACGTACGGTGCCTCCGACAGCGCGACGCTCTCCGGGGCGCGGATCGCCCTGACGCAGACCCGCGCGGCGTCGGCGATGACCACGAGGATCAGCAGCGCGAAGAGGGCCGACAGGACCCCGTCCACGGTGGAGTTGGTCACGACCGTGTGCATGTCGTCCATCGTCTTGGCGGGCGGCAGCACCTCGCCCCGGTCGATGGCCGACTGGTACACGTCGCGCTGGGTGAAGAATCCCACCTTCGGATCGCCGGAGAAGATCTTCTGCCAGCTCGCGGTGAGGGTCACGGCGGCGTCCCAGGCGAGCGGTACGGCGGTCACCCAGGCCCACTTCAGCCGGCCGGACTTGATCAGCAGCGTCGTACAGACGGCGAGGGCCACGGCGGCGAGCAGCTGGTTGGCGATCCCGAACAGCGGGAAGAGCTGGTTGATGCCGCCCAGCGGGTCGTGGACACCGACCCACAGGAAGTAGCCCCAGCCGCCGACCACCACCGCGCTGGCGAACCAGACGCCCGGCTTCCAGCTGACCTGGCGCATCGGCTTGTACACGTTGCCGAGCATGTCCTGGAGCATGAAGCGCCCGACGCGGGTGCCCGCGTCCACCGTCGTCAGGATGAACAGCGCCTCGAACATGATGGCGAAGTGGTACCAGAACGCCTTCAGCGCGGTGCCGCCGAGGACGGACGAGAAGATCTCCGACATGCCGAGGGCGAAGGTCGGCGCGCCGCCGGTCCGCGACAGCAGGCTGGTCTCCTCGACGTCCTTGGCCGCCTGGGCGAGCTGGTCGGGCGAGATGGTGAAGCCGAGGTTGGCGACCGCCTGCGACGCCGATTCGACCGTACCGCCGATGACCCCGGCCGGGGAGTTGACGGCGAAGTACAGGCCAGGGTCGATGACGCAGGCCGTGATCATCGCCATGATCGCGACGAACGACTCGGTGAGCATCGCGCCGTAGCCGATCATCCGGATCTGGGTCTCCTTCTGGACCATCTTCGGGGTGGTGCCCGAGGAGATCAGGGAGTGGAACCCGGAGAGCGCGCCGCACGCGATGGTGATGAAGACGAACGGGAACATCGATCCGGCGAAGACCGGACCGTCCCCGCGGCTCGCGAACTCGGTGACCGCGTCCATCTTCAGCGTCGGCAGCGCGATGACCACGCCGAGCGCGAGCAGCACGATCGTGCCGACCTTCATGAACGTCGACAGGTAGTCGCGTGGCGCCAGCAGCATCCACACCGGGAGCACGGAGGCGAGGAAGCCGTACGCGATCATCCAGATGACCAGCGTGCTCGCTTCCAGCGTGAACGTGTCGGCGAGCGAGGACTCCGCGACCCAGCCGCCCGAGACGATGGCGAGCAGCAGCAGCGCCACGCCGATGACCGAGACCTCGGTGACCCGGCCGGGCCGCAGCACCCGCAGATACACCCCCATGAACAGGGCGATCGGGATGGTCATGGCGATGGAGAAGACGCCCCACGGCGAGTGGGCGAGGGCGTTGACGATGACCAGTGCCAGTACGGCCAGCAGAATGATCATGATCATGAAGACGGCGACGAGCGCGGCGGCGCCGCCGAAGGGGCCGATCTCGTCCCGGGCGATCTGGCCGAGCGAGCGGCCGTCGCGGCGGGTGGAGAAGAACAGCGTCACCATGTCCTGGACGGCGCCCGCGAAGATCACGCCCGCCACGATCCAGATGGTGCCGGGCAGATACCCCATCTGCGCGGCGAGGACCGGGCCGACCAGCGGACCGGCGCCCGCGATCGCGGCGAAGTGGTGGCCGAAGAGCACGCGCCGGTCGGTGGGGTGGAAGTCGACACCGTTGTCGAGCCGTTCGGCCGGGGTGGCGCGGGTCTTGTCGACCTTGAGCACCCGGTTGGCGATGAAGCGGGAGTAGAAGCGGTAGGCGATCGCATACGAACCGAGGGCCGCGGCCAGCATCCACGCGGCCGACACCTCCTCGCCGCGGGAGAGGGCGAGCACCCCCCAGCCCGCCGCGCCCACCAGGGCGACCAGCGCCCAGACGGCGATCGATCTGGGAGTGAGCTTCGGGGCCTTGCCCGGTGCGGCTCCGGGGGCGGCTTCGGGCACGGCGTCGGACGCGTCGGTCGGTGCGGGCTCTGGCATGGCGCGTGGTCCCCTCACTGGTCACCTGCTGAACACGCAGGAAAACTAAGCCAGGGGATCGGCCGCCGTCACCCCCCGTCCGGAGATCGGTACGGAAAGTGTGGATTCGGCGCGGAGTTGGTGACGGTTTCGCCGAGTCGGCGCGAGTTGGTCAGTGCGCCGGGCGCCTGAGCCGGGCCACGAACTTGTAGCGGTCGCCGCGGTAGACGGACCGTACCCACTCCACCGGTTCGCCCTGCGCGTCCAGCGAGTGGCGCGAGAGCATCAGCATGGGCAGGCCGACGTCCGTACCGAGCAGTCCCGCCTCGCGCGGGGTGGCCAGCGAGGTCTCGATGGTCTCCTCGGCCTCGGCCAGATGGATGTCGTACACCTCGGCCAACGCCGTATAGAGGGAGGTGTACTTGACCAGCGAGCGGCGCAGCGCGGGGAACTTCTTCGCGGACAGGTGCGTGGTCTCGATGGCCATCGGCTCGCCGCTGGCCAGCCGCAGCCGCTCGATGCGCAGCACGCGTCCGCCGGCGGTGATGTCGAGCAGTCCCGCGAGGGTGTCGTCGGCGGTGACGTAGCCGATCTCCAGCAGCTGCGAGGCCGGTTCCAGGCCCTGGGCCCGCATGTCCTCGGTGTACGAGGTGAGTTGGAGGGCCTGGGACACCTTGGGCTTCGCCACGAAGGTGCCCTTGCCCTGGATGCGCTCCAGCCGTCCTTCGACCACCAGCTCCTGGAGGGCCTGGCGCACGGTGGTGCGGGAGGTGTCGAACTCGGCGGCGAGGGTGCGCTCGGGGGGTACGGGGGTGCCGGGCGGCAGGGTGTCGGTGATGTCCAGCAAGTGCCGCTTCAGCCGGTAGTACTTGGGTACGCGCGCGGTACGGGTGGGCGTGCCGCCCTCGGTCTCGCTGCCGACCCCGTCCGTGGCCATGCCCTGCCTTCCCGACTCCTGCGCTGCTGCGGTCACCGGCTCCTCCGTCTGTCGCGGCTCACATGGTGACACGGTCCGGCCACGGGGTGTCGCCCTCACTCATGTGTCGGTCCGGTAACGGACGTGACAGCCCTTCTTATACACCCTTGACACCCCTAAAGGTCTAGGCCAAGCTCCCGGTACTGGTCTAAACCATTAAAGACCAGGTCCCGGCCCCAGCGGTACTTGTCAGCGGTTCTTGCCGTACGTGTCAGTACTTGTCTTGAGTCTTCGCGGTCTTCGCGGTGGGCAGGGGGGTTGCAGGCATCCCTTGAGGAGGATGGCGTGAAGCGCAAGCTCATCGCGGCGGTCGGCGTCGCGGGCATGATGTTCGGCGTAGCGGCGTGTGGATCGGACGACAGCTCGGCGTCCAAGGACCCCAAGGACCGCGCGGAGACCCTGACCGTCTGGCTGATGTCGGACGCGCAGAGCACCTGGCCGGAGCTGGTCAAGGACGTCAACGCGCAGTTCAAGGAGAAGTACCCGAACGTCAAGGTCAACGTCAACTACCAGCAGTGGGCGGACAAGGCCAAGAAGCTGGACGCGGCGCTCTCCGGTGACAAGTTCCCGGACGTCGTCGAGCTGGGCAACACCGAGACCATGACGTACATCCTCAACGGCGCTCTCGGCGAGATCGACCCGAAGAAGTACGAGAACTCGGACACCTGGATCAAGGGTCTGAAGGACACCTGCTCCTTCGAGGGCAAGCAGTACTGCGTGCCCTACTACGCCGGCGCGCGCGTGGCGATCTACAACAAGGACATGTTCAAGGCCGGAACGGGCTCCGACGAACTGCCCGCCACCGAGGCCGACCTGACCAAGGCGCTCGACAAGATCCAGGCGAAGAACGGCAAGGACAAGGCGTTCTCGCCGCTCTACCTGCCGGGCCGCTACTGGTACGCCGCCATGTCGTACGTCGCCGCGTACGGCGGGCGGATAGCCGAGTACGACGAGGGCGCCAAGGAGTGGAAGTCCACGCTCTCCACCCCGGAGGCCCAGAAGGGCATCCAGCACTTCGTCGACCTGGTGAAGAAGTACAACCACGGCGACAAGACCAAGGACGAGGCGGACCACGCCAACGTCATGGCCAACGAGAAGACGGCCCTCCTCTACGGCAACGGCTGGGAGTCCGGCAGCGTCATCGACCCGGCCCAGAACGGCAACCCGAAGCTGAAGGACAAGATCGGCACCGCCGGGATGCCCGGCCCCGACGGCAAGGCCCTGCCCTCCTTCATCGGCGGCTCCGACCTCGCCACCATCTCCAAGTCGAAGATCCAGGACCTCGGCGAGGAGTGGATCGCGGCCTTCACCAGCGCCAAGTCGCAGGAAGTGCTCGCCTCCAAGAACATCCTGCCGAACAACACCAAGCAGCTGGAGCCGCTGAAGTCCAACCCGGACACGGCGCCCATCGCCAACGCCGTGCCCGACGCGTGGTTCACCCCGATCGCCCCGGGCTGGACCGCCATCGAGAAGAAGGAAACCCTTGAGGTGATGCTGCTCGACATCATCAAGGGCAAGTCGGTGGCCGACGCCACGAAGGCGGCCGACGCGGAGATCGACAAGATGATCAACGAGGAGTCCTGAGCCGACGGCTCACCGTTGATCGTCCGCGGGAGGGGGCGGGGTCCGAGGTCCGTACCGGGCCCCGGACCCCGCCGTCTCCCGTCCTCCGGTACCAGGTCCGAACGGAAGGCCAGCACACGTGAGTGCCGCCGAGATGAAAGCAGCCGACCCGCCGGCAGCCGCCGCACCGGTCCCCGTAGGGGCCGGCGACCCCCGGTCCCCCCGGCCGTCCGAGCCGCCGCCGCGCGCGCGGCGCAAGGCCGGTGCGCTCCTGCCCTACCTGCTGATAGCCCCCGCGTTCGTCGCGATCGCCGCCGTCTTCGTCTGGCCGCTCGTGAAGACCGTCCTCATGTCGTTCCAGGACGTCGGCAGACGGGAGCTGTGGAGCGGACAGGCCGCTCCCTGGGTGGGCTTCGAGCAGTTCACCAACATCCTCGGTGACGGCGAGTTCTGGGCCGTCGTCCTGCGGACCGTCGTCTTCATGGTCATCTGCGTGACCGTCACCATGGCCGCCGGTCTCGGCATCTCCATGCTGATGCAGCGCATGGACACCTGGGTACGGCTGCTGCTCACCGCCGCCCTCGTCGCCGCCTGGTCGATGCCGCTGCTGGTGGCGACCTCCATCTTCCGCTGGTTCGCCGACTCCGACTACGGCGTCCTCAACATGGTGCTGACCAAGTACCTCGGCGTGGACGCCCAGGGCCACAACTGGTTCCTCGACCCCAAGCAGGGCTTCGTCATCATCGGCGCCGTCGTCGTCTGGGGCGCCATCCCCTTCGTCGCCGTCACCCTCTACGCGGCGCTCACCCAGGTCCCCAAGGAGCTGGAGGAGGCCGCCGCGCTCGACGGCGCGGGCGTCACCGGGATCTTCCGGTACGTGACCTGGCCGGTCATCAAGCCGGTCTTCCAGATGGTGGGCACCCTGTCCGTACTCTGGGACTTCAACGTCTTCGGCCAGGTCTTCCTGATCCGGGGCAACAAGCCGGAGCCCGAGTACTCGCTCCTCGGCATCTACTCGTTCGAGAAGGCGTTCGAGTCCAACTCGTTCAGCCAGGGTGCGGCCATCTCCCTCATCACGGTCCTGCTCCTGTCCGGCGTCGCCGTGTACTACCTGCGCCAGCTGCTCAAGATCGGAGAGGTCGAATGAGCGCCTCCACCCCCCAGACCCTCCGGCCGGACCGCAAGAAGAACCGGCTCGTCTACAACCTCCTGGGCCTGGGCGTGTTCGTCGTCATGGCCTTCCCGGTCTACTGGCTGCTCATCAGCTCGCTGCGGCCCAACGTCGAGATCCGCAGCTACGACCAGACCCTGTGGCCCTCCTCGTTCACGCTCGACAACTTCCAGCGGGCCGTGAACCAGCCGAACTTCTCCACCGCCATCCAGTCCAGCCTGATCATCTGCGGCACCGCCGTCCTCGGCGGCATGCTGCTGGCCACCATCGCGGCCTTCGCCATCGGCCGGTTCCGCTTCCGCGGCCGCAAGTTCTTCATGATCGTGCTGCTGACCGTGCAGCTGCTGCCGCCGACCGCGATGCTCATCCCCATCTACATCCAGCTCAACGACCTGGGCGGGCTGAACGAGTACTGGGGCGTCATCGTCATCTACCTGGTCTCGACGCTGCCCTTCGCGACCTGGATGATCCGCGGCTTCGTCATCAACATCCCGCAGGAGCTGGAGGAGTCCGCGATGGTGGACGGCTGCGGCCGGATGGGCGCCTTCTGGCGGGTCACCTTCCCGCTGCTCGCCCCGGGGCTGGCCGCCGCCGCGATCTTCTCGCTGATCACGGCGTGGAACGAGTACCTGCTCGCCTACGTGCTCCTGCAGGACAACGACAAATACACGCTGAACGTGTGGCTGATGAACTTCACCACCTCGCGCGGCGTCGACTACGGAGCCCTGATGGCCGCCTCCACCCTGATCGCCATTCCGGTGGTGGCCTTCTTCCTCCTCGTGCAGAAGTACATGGCGACCGGCCTCACCTCCGGCGCAGTGAAGGGTTAGGAACAGCCGATGACGACGCTCGCATCCTCCACCGACCAGCTCACCCGCGACGCCCTCGCCGTCCTCCAGCCCGGGTTCCTCGGCACCACCGCGCCCGACTGGCTGCTGCGCAGGCTCGGCGAGGGGCTCTCCTCCGTCGGGCTGTTCGGCCGCAACGTCGACTCGCCCGAGCAGCTCGCCGCGCTCACCGAGCGGCTGCGCGCCGAACGCGACGACGTCCTCGTGGCGATCGACGAGGAGGGCGGCGACGTCACCCGGCTGGAGGTACGCCACGGCTCCTCCTTCCCGGGCAACTACGCCCTGGGCATCGTCGACGACCCGGAACTCACCCGGAGCGTCGCCCGCGAGCTGGGCCGCCGGCTCGCCGAGTGCGGGGTCAACCTCAACTGGGCGCCGTCCGCCGACGTGAACTCCAACCGCGACAATCCGGTCATCGGGGTGCGCTCGTTCGGCGTACGGCCCGAGCTGGTGGCCCGGCACACCGCCGCGTATGTCGAGGGGCTCCAGAGCGCCGGGGTCGCCGCCTGCACGAAGCACTTCCCCGGGCACGGCGACACCGCCGTGGACTCGCACCTCGCGATCCCCCGGATCGACGTGGACCTGGACACCGTGCACGCCCGTGACCTGCTGCCCTTCCGCGCGGCGATCGCGGCGGGCTCCAAATCGGTGATGAGCGCGCATATCCTGCTCCCCGCGCTCGACCCCGACCGCCCGGCGACCCTCAGCCGGCGGATCCTCGGCGGTCTGCTGCGCGAGGAGCTGGGCTTCCAGGGGCCGATCATCACCGACGGCATGGAGATGGCCGCCATCGCCTCGGCGTACGGAGTCGAGCGCGGCTCCGTCCTCGCGATCGCGGCGGGCGCCGACGCCATCTGCGTCGGCGGCGGCCTGGCGGACGAGGAGACCGTACTGCGGCTGCGCGACGCCCTGGTGACGGCGGTACGGGCGGGCGAACTGTCCGAGGAGCGACTGGCCGACGCCGCCGCGCGGGTGCGCGGACTCGCCGACTGGGCGCTCCGGGCCAGGGGGACTTCGGGGCCGGGCGCGGACGCGCGGGAGGGGACCGCGCCCGGTACCCCGATCGGGCTCGTCGCGGCCCGCCGCGCGGTACACGTGACCGGTACGGCCGCGCCGCTCACCCGGGCGCCGTACGTCGCCGCCCTGAGCCCCGTCGCCAACATCGCCGTCGGCGACGAAACCCCGTGGGGCCTCGCGGCGGAGCTGGCCCGGCTGCTGCCCGGCACCCGGTCCGGCACCTACGGCGCACCGGCGGACGCGGACGCGGGCGCGGGGACGGGCGCGGGGACGGCGGCGGCGGGACCGGCCGCCGAGGTGCTCGCGGCGGCGGGCGACCGTACCGTCGTCGCCGTCGTGCGCGACGCCCACCGCCACCCCTGGATCGCCGAGACGCTGGACGCCCTGCTCGCGGCGCGCCCCGGCACGGTCGTCGTGGAGATGGGCGTCAACGAGGCGGAGCCCAAGGGCGCGCCGCACATCGCCACGTACGGCGCCGCGCGGGTGTGCGGCCGGGCGGCGGCGGAGATCATCGCCGGCCGGAGCTGACGGAGCTGACGGAGCCGACGGAGCCGACGGAGCCGACGGAGCCGACGGGCCGACGGGCCGACGGAGCCGGTCGAGCTGAGGGACCGTACGACACTGCCGGGCCGCCTCGTGAGGGGCGGCCCGGCAGTGTCGTACACGGGGGAAGGGAAGAGGAGGGAGCGGAGGGGGCGGCTCAGATGCCCTGCCACTCCGGCTTCGCCGCGAACGTCGCGCGGAAGTAGTCGGCGAGCTTCAGCCGCGAGGCCGCCGCCTCGTCCACGACCACCGTCGCGTGCGGGTGCAGCTGCAGCGCGGAGGCGGGCACCAGGGCCGCGACCGGCCCCTCGACGGCCTGCGCCACCGCGTCCGCCTTGCCCTCACCGGTCGCCAGCAGCACCAGGTGACGGGCTTCCAGGATGGTCCCGATGCCCTGCGTGATGACGTGGTGCGGGACCTCGTCGGGGCTGTCGAAGAACCGCGCGTTGTCCTCGCGGGTCTGCCGGGTCAGCGTCTTGATCCGGGTCCGGGAGGCGAGCGAGGAGCAGGGCTCGTTGAAGCCTATGTGGCCGTCCGTGCCGATGCCGAGCAGCTGGAGGTCCACCCCGCCCGCCCCGGCCAGCGCCCGGTCGTACGCCTCGCACGCCGCCTGGACGTCCTCGGCGCTGCCGTCCGGGCCCAGGAAGGCGGCCTCGTCGAGACCGAGCGGCTCGACCACCTCGCGCAGCACCACGGAGCGGTACGACTCGGGGTGGCCCTGGGGCAGCCCCACGTACTCGTCCAGCTGCGCGATCCTGGCCCGCGACACGTCCAGCGCACCGGCCCGCACCAGCGCGGTCAGCGCCCGGTAGACGGGCAGCGGCGTCGAGCCCGTCGCCACCCCGAGGAGCGCGTCGGGCCTGCGGCGCAGCAGTGCGGCGACACTGTCCGCGATGAGCGCGCCGCCGGCGGCGGCGTCCTTGACGATGACAACTTCCACGCGGGGACCTGCCGATCTGGGTCTGAGGATGACTCACGCCTACGACCATTGTGGTATAGACCAATTCTAGCAGAGGGCGCCGGGCGCGCCCCGGCCCGGTGGCGGGGGATCGGCGGACCGTGGTCGACTGGGGTGTGAGCGACTGGGAGGCGCCGGAGATGGCTGCCGGGTATGCGCAGGACGGGCCCGTCGAGCGGCCGGGACGGCTGATGTCCGCCGAGGTGCTGGAGCAGCCCGAAGTGCTGCGGCGCGTCCTCCAGGACGGCGCGCCCCGCATCCGCGAGGTCGCCGCCGTGATCGCGGCCAGGAACCCGCGCTTCGCGCTGCTGTCCGCCCGGGGCACCTCCGACCACGCGGCGCTCTACGCCAAGTACCTGCTGGAGATCCGGCGCGGGCTGCCCTGCGGCCTGGCGTCCATGTCCACCACGACGGCCTACGGCGCCCGCCCCGACCTCACCGGGGTGCTGTTCGTCGCGGTCAGCCAGTGGGGCGGCTCGCCCGACCTGGTCGCCTCCACCTGGGCCGCCCGGGAGGCGGGCGCGATCACCCTCGCGGTGACCAACAACCCGGACTCCTCGCTGGCCGCCGTATCGGAGTTCCACATCGACGTACTGGCGGGCCCGGAGCGGGCGCTGCCCGCCACCAAGTCGTACACCGCCTCGCTGCTCTCCCTCTATCTCTTCGTCGCGGCGCTCGGCGGCGGCGAGCGGGGCGAGGACCACGACGACGGCCGCGCCCTCGCGCTGCTGCCCGACCTCGCGGAGCGGATCGTGGAGCGCCGCGACGAGGTGCGCGCGCTCGCCGCCCGCTACCGGTTCGCCGAACGCGTCGTCGTCACCTCGCGCGGCTACGGCTACCCGACCGCCCAGGAGGCGGCGCTGAAGCTGATGGAGACCTGCTACCTGCCCGCGCTCGCCTTTTCCGGCGCGGATCTGCTGCACGGCCCGCTCGCGATGATCGGCGACACCTCCGCGGTGCTCGCGGTCGTCCCCGACGGCAAGGGCGGCGAGGCGCTGCGGCCGGTGCTCGACCGGCTGCGCGCCCGGGGCGCGGATCTGTTCGTGGTGGGTACGCGGGCGGAGGCGGCCAAGGGCTCGGTGGGCTTCGCGCTGCCCACGGAAGGCGTTCCCGAGCGGCTCCAGCCGATCCTGGAGATCCTGCCGCTGCACCTTCTGACGTACGAACTCGCCCTGCGGCGCGGCCACGATCCCGATGTCCCGCGCGCCATGGCCAAGACCCCGGAATCCAGCTGACCCGTCCGGCTCGCGACTCCCGGGCCGGGCGGCACCCGCGGGCCGCGGCGCCGCGACGGGACCCTCAGCCCGTCGGACACCGCAGCCCCGAATGCTCCGGCCGACGGGTGTGCGGTCCCGCGCGGCCGTGCGAGGGGTCCCGTCGCAGTCAGGGCAGAGAGCGCCCGGAACCCCGGTCCGCCCTCCTGTGCGGGGAGGGCGGAGGCTCTGACATCAATTGTGGACTAGACCATTCTTCGCTGTCCATGCGTGCGCCGGGCCTATTTCCCCCGACCCGGAGCCCCTGGAGCGCGTCTCCCCGGATTCCCCGAGCCTATTTCCCCGCGCCCGCCCCGGCCAGACCTCGATCCGTACGGATCGGCCGGCCACGGGTACGCTCGCGGGTGTGCCCTCCATGAACGACCTCGTACGCCAGCACACCTCCCTCGGTGAATCCGACCTGGAGTGGCTCCATCTGCTGGTCTCGGAGTGGCAGCTGCTCTCCGACCTCTCCTTCGCGGACCTGGTGCTCTGGGTCCCCACCCACGACGGCACCCGCTATGTGTCCGTCGCCCAGATGCGCCCCAACACCGGCCCCACCTCCTACCAGGACGACATGGTCGGCCACCTCGTCCCGCGCGGCCGTCGGCCGCTGCTCGACGCGGCGCTCGACGAGGGCCGCATCGTGCGCGAGGGCGACCCCGAGTGGCGCGAGGAGGTGCCCGTACGGGTCGAGTCCATCCCCGTACGCCGCGACGGCCGGGTCCTCGGCGTCATCGCGCGCAACACCAACCTGCTCACCGTGCGCACCCCCAGCAGACTGGAGCTGACCTACCTCCAGTCCGCCTCCGACCTGGCCCAGATGATCGCGGCGGGTTCCTTCCCGTTCCCCGGCCAGCAGGTCGACATGGACGCCTCCCCGCGCGCGGGCGACGGGCTGATCCGGCTGGACGCCGACGGCATCGTCCAGTACGCGAGCCCCAACGCCCTCTCCGCGTATCACCGGCTGGGACTCGCGTCCGACCTGGTGGGACACCACCTCGGCAGGACCACCGACGAACTCGCCCCCGCCCGGGGTCCGGTGGACGAGGCCCTGGTCAAACTCGCCAGCGGCTACGCGCCCCGCGAGGCCGAGGTCGAGGGCGGCGACGGCGTCATCCAGCTGCGCACCATCCCGCTCAAGCCCAAGGGGACCCGGATCGGCTCCCTGGTGCTGCTCCGGGACGTCACGGAACTCCGGCGCCGCGAGCGCGAGTTGATAACGAAGGACGCCACCATCCGGGAGATCCACCACCGGGTGAAGAACAACCTCCAGACCGTCGCCGCGCTGCTGCGCCTGCAGGCCAGGCGGATGGAGTCGGAGCGGGGCAGGGAGGCGCTCAACGAGGCCGTGCGCCGGGTCGGTTCGATCGCCATCGTCCATGAGACCTTGTCTCAGAATCTGG
Source organism: Streptomyces corynorhini (assembly GCF_003346515.1). Taxonomy (GTDB): domain Bacteria; phylum Actinomycetota; class Actinomycetes; order Streptomycetales; family Streptomycetaceae; genus Streptomyces; species Streptomyces corynorhini. Next base: position 69,076 of record NZ_QQNA01000021.1, on the reverse strand, counting down.
ACGAGCGGGTGGAGTTCGACGAGATCGCCGACCGGGTGCTGGCGATGGTCTCCGAGATCGCGCCGGGGCAGGTCGTCTGCCGCCGGACCGGCCGGTTCGGCGTCCTCGACGCGGAAGTGGCCACTCCGCTCTCGATGGTGCTCACCGAGATCCTCCAGAACGCGCTGGAGCACGCCTTCGCGCCGGGGGAGCGGGGCACGGTCGACGTGTCGGCGGTGCGCGGCGGCGACGCGCAGGCCGGCCGGGTCGACCGGGCCCGCGCGGACACCCGGCTGATGATCACCGTCCAGGACGACGGGCACGGGCTGCCCGAGGGCTTCGACCCGCAGCGCGGCGGAAACCTCGGGCTCCAGATCGTACGGACCCTGGTGGAGGGCGAGTTGGGCGGCACCTTCGACATGGTGCCCGCGCCGGGGCGCGGGACACGGGTGATGCTGGACATTCCGGTGAAGCCGCACAAATAACCGTATTCGCGGCCCGGTTCACCGCCCGGTCCGCCCCCGGCTCACTTGCGGGCGCGTGTCACCCGTACGGGTACAGCAGCGAGCCCCGGACCGTGATGACGGTCCGGGGCTCGGTTCGAAGCTCACACTGCGATGCGCATCGGGGGGTACTGCGCGCTGCGGTTCGGGGGCGGGGCTATGCGTACACGCTGTACGCTCCGCCGTCCAGGGCTCGTGGCAGGGGGCTTCAGGCGGTCGCGTTACGCGCCCGGTTGCGAGCGGCACGGCGCTTCATGGCGCGGCGCTCGTCCTCACTGAGGCCACCCCAGACACCCGAGTCCTGACCGGACTCGAGCGCCCACTGCAGGCACTGCTCCATGACGGGGCAGCGACGGCAGACGGCCTTGGCTTCCTCGATCTGCAGCAGCGCAGGACCGGTGTTGCCGATGGGGAAGAACAGCTCCGGGTCTTCCTCGCGGCAAACGGCGTTGTGACGCCAGTCCATGGCTGCTACCTCTCTTGTGTATGTCGTACGTGTTGCTTGTGAATGTGAACGCTTTCACGAATCCCTCGACAGGGGAAGGGCCGACCGGCAGTGAAACCGCTGCGGTCCTTGTGTTCGAGGAGGGGTTCTTGCTCTCAGAGAGGCCGGTGTTGCGGGCCGTCCCGATCGCCATGTAGAGATTCGCAAACCTCGGCGGCGGATACAACCCCTTCCGGAAAGTTTTTTTGGATTCCTCGGTGTCGACTAGGTCACAGCCGTACTTCCATGGGGTGGATGCCAGCCTAAACGTTCGAGTGAAAGGACTTTGGCCGCTTCCACTCACACAATCACACGCAGTGCCCGTCGTACGCCTGTGAACGTCACGCTCGTACGCACTCCTAGATGGTCACCGTCCATCTGAAAGGGGAGGGGCGCCTTGGAATGCAAGGTGAAGTCGGTGAGGTCGTGCAGCGAGACGGCATGCCGTCCCTGGGGGCCCCGATCGGGGGTGGACGTCAGCAATTGGGTGGCGTATCTGGCCGCCGTGGGCGTCGACATCCTGGTCAGCCCGAGCACGTCGAGAGCCGAGTCGAAGGACGCCGCCGGGGACGCGTAGACGGGACGATTCCCCAGGTAGGTCCAGGGAGCGGTATTGCAGATTATGGAGACGACGAGATCCTCCACCGGATCCTCGCCGGGGCGCTCCAGCGTGATCACGCCATGCCGACGGTGCGGCTCCTCCAGGAACTGCCGTACCACTTGGCGCATATAGAGAGCGTGCGTCGAACGCTTTCCGCGTTCCCGTTGCTGTTCGACCCGGCCGATCACTCCCGCGTCGAATCCGAACCCCGCGCAGAAGGTGAACCAGCGGGACGGCACCGATTCGTCGTCCGTGCCCGGCGTTCCGGCCGCCAGTCCCAGACCGACCGTACGTTCGCTCCGCAGCGCGAGCGCGTCCAGAATCGCGCCGGTCGCCTCGACCGCGTCATTGGGCAGCCCGAGCGCACGGGCGAAGACATTGGTCGAGCCGCCCGGGACGACCGCGAGGCGCGGCAGCCGGTCCGGATCGGGTCCGTTGTGCAGCAGACCGTTGACGACCTCGTTGACCGTGCCGTCCCCGCCGAGCGCCACGACCAGCTCGATGTCGTCGGAGTCCGCTGCCTGCCTGCCCAGATCGCGGGCGTGCCCCCGGTACTCCGTGGTCACCGCCTCCAGCTTCATCTCGCTGGCCAGCGCGTGGATGAGTACGTCACGGGTGCGGGCACTGGTGGTGGTGGCTGCCGGGTTGACCACGAGAAGTGCGCGCATGCCGAGCAGATTACCGGCCTGGCGCCCCGGGGTCGTCCCCGGGACGGCGGGCGCCCGGTGCCCCGGGCGGGACCGCGCCGACACGGCGGGGCCCGGCCGTTACCCTGCAAGGGTGAGCACCAGCGACAAGGGAACCACCCCCAAGACCACCCCCAAGACCACCCCCAGGACCGACTCCAAGGCCACTCCCAGGACCGGCTCCGGGACCGGCCCCGCGACCGCGTCCGCGCCGTCCCCGGCCGACGAAGGACCGCGCCCCGGCCGGCTGACCGCCGCCGCGGCCGTCTGCGGTCTCGAAGGGCTGGCGCTGGCCGTCGGCGGCGTCTACCTGCTGGTGATGGGGCTGCTCGGGCGGCCCGACAGCCCGGCACAGGCCGAGATGGGCGGGGTCACCCTGATCGCGCTCGGCGCGATCCCGCTGCTCGCCGCCCGGGGGCTGCTGCTGCGCCGGAGCTGGAGCCGGGGCCCCGCGATGATCACCCAGATCATGGCCCTGCCGGTGGCCTACACCCTGCTGACCTCGACGGGCGGACTGATCCCCGCGGGGATCGCGCTCGCGGTCGTCGCGGTGACGGGGCTGGTCCTGATCCTCAACCCGGCGACCACCGAGGCCCTGGGCATCAGGGGCCCGGCGCGGGACGCGTAGGACCGGTCGGGCGGGGGAGCGGTCGGGCGGCCGTGCGGCGGCCCCGCAGGGCCGCCCCACCCGTACGGGTGCCCGTACCGGTGGTACCCGCGCCGCCTACTCCTCCACGAGCAGCCGCTCGCGCAACTGCGCCAGCGTGCGCGCCAGCAACCGGGAGACGTGCATCTGGGAGATGCCGACCTCCTGCGCGATCTGCGACTGGGTCATGTTGCCGAAGAAGCGGAGCAACAGGATCCGCTTCTCCCTCGGCGGCAGATCCTCCAGCAGCGGCTTGAGCGACTCGCGGTACTCGACGCCCTCCAGCGCCTCGTCCTCCGAGCCCAGCGTGTCCGCCACGGCCGGGGACTCGTCGTCCGTGTCCGGGACGTCCAGCGACAGCGTGGAGTACGCGTTGGCCGACTCCAGGCCCTCCAGCACCTCTTCCTCCGAGATGCCCAACCGTTCCGCCAGCTCGTGGACCGTGGGGGAGCGGCCGTGCTGCTGCGACAGCTCGGCCGTCGCCGTCGTCAGGGAGAGCCGCAGCTCCTGGAGGCGGCGCGGCACCCGTACCGCCCAGCCCTTGTCGCGGAAGTGCCGCTTGATCTCCCCGACGACCGTCGGGGTCGCGTAGGTCGAGAACTCGACCCCGCGCTCGGGGTCGAACCGGTCCACCGACTTGATCAGACCGATGGTCGCGACCTGGGTCAGATCGTCCAGCGGCTCCCCGCGGTTGCGGAAGCGCCGGGCGAGATGCTCGACCAGCGGGAGGTGCATACGCACCAGCTGATTGCGCAGATCCGCCTTCTCCGGCGAGCCGTCGGGCAGTTTGCCCAGCGCGATGAACATCGCCCGCGCCCCGCTGCGGTCATGTGGATCGTGGTGCTGCTCGCTCATAAAGGCCGCCCGCTCTGCCTGCGCCTGCTCCGCCGCGGCCGTGTGGCCGTCACTTCCGTCCTCCGGGCGCCCGTCCTCCGGGTGGGGACGGGCCTGCTGCTCAGGGATGCCCGCGGGGGAGCGCACCGGCTCCGCCGGAGCCTCGTGCCCTCCCCGCGGTTCCTGTGGGATGCGCCCCTCGTCACGCATCGGACCGTCCCCGTTCGTCACGCCGGCCCGGGTCCCGCGCCGCGCTGTTTGTACAGGCTGATGGTGACCGTACGGTCCTCGGCGACCGTCGAGTCGACCTTGCCGGCCAGTGCGGAGAGCACCGTCCAGGCGAAGGTGTCGCGCTCCGGCGCGCGCCCGTCCGTGGTGGGGGCCGAGACGATCACTTCGAGTGAGTCCTCGACGAGACGGAACACGCAGCTGAGGACGGAACCCGGTACGGCCTGCTGAAGCAGGATCGCGCAGGCCTCGTCCACCGCGATGCGGAGGTCCTCGATCTCGTCGAGGGTGAAGTCCAAACGCGCCGCGAGGCCGGCCGTGGCCGTACGCAGCACAGACAGGTAGGCACCCGCAGCGGGCAGCCGGACTTCCACGAAGTCCTGGGTCCCGGGCTCGCCTGCGATCTGGGACACCCTCACCTCCAAGGTGGCACAAGCTCTTCAGGGCTCCGGGACGGGGAATGTCCAGGAGCCTCGCGGTACGTGTCGTTACGTAGCCGGTCTGGAGTGGCGACGCTATCGCGATCCATGCCGCCGTGTCGCCGGGACCCCCGTCCGACGACCGTCACTCATGGTAAGCATATGGGCACGGAAAGTCGCTAGGGGTCTGCGGCCGTCAATTATGAAGAACCGGCGGAGGGTTGACGTACCCAGCCCTCACACGATCGAACCGTCCACGAAGCACCACCGCCACTCCTCCCCCGGCTCGAAACTGCGCATCACCGGGTGCCCCGTCCGCTCGAAATGCCCGGTGGCGTGCTGGTACGGCGAGGAGTCGCAGCACCCGACCTCACCGCAGAGCAGGCACATCCGCAGCTGCACCGGGTGGCTGCCGGCGGCCAGGCAGGCGAGGCAGGTCTCGCTCCGAGGGGCGGGCTCGGGGCGCGGCAGATCGGCGACATGCGCACACTCGCTCATGATTGCCAGGTTACGACGCGCGCGCGGCCGGCACCGGGCGGGCGTACCAGGTCGGACGGGTCGGACGGGCCGGGCAGGCCGGACGGGCCGGGCAGGTCGGATAGGTCGGACGGGCCGGGCAGGCCGGGCGGGACGGAGCAGAGATGGACGTGTTGCCGCTGATCGCGCTGGTGGCGGGCAGCGCCGCGATCGCCGGGGTGGCGCGCAGGACGCCGGTGGCCGCGCCCCTGCTGCTGGTGGCCGCGGGACTGGTCGCCGCCTACATCCCCGGTGTGCCCGCGTACACCCTCGATCCGCACATCGTGCTGCCGCTGCTCCTGCCACCGCTGCTCTACACGGCGGCCGTGGACAGCTCGTATCTCGACCTGCGGGCCAATCTGCGGCCGGTCGCGATGCTCTCGGTCGGCTACGTCCTGTTCGCGACGCTCGCGGTCGGCTGGCTGGTCCATCTCATGGTGCCCGATCTGCCCACGACCACCGCGCTGGTCCTCGGCGCGGTCGTCGCGCCGCCGGACGCCGTGGCGGCCACCGCCATCGCCCGCAGGCTGGGGCTGCCGAGCCGGATCACCACCATCCTCCAGGGCGAGTCGCTGCTCAACGACGCGACCGCGATCACCGCGTTCAAAGTGGCCCTGGCGGCAGCCGTCGGCACCGGATCGAGCTGGGGCGAGGGGATCGGCGCGTTCGCGCTGGCCTCGGTCGGCGGGGTCGGGATCGGGCTGGTGCTGATGGTGCCGCTGCACTGGCTGCGTACGCATCTGACCGAGGCGCTGCTGCAGAACACGCTGTCGCTGCTCATCCCGTTCGTCGCCTACGCGGCGGCCGAACAGGTCGGCGCGTCCGGGGTGCTGGCCGTCGTGGTGGTCGCCCTCTACCTCGGCCACCGCTCCTGGCAGGTCGACTTCGCGACCCGGCTCCAGGAGGCGGCGGTGTGGAAGATGGTCGCCTTCGTCCTGGAGTCGGCGGTCTTCGCGCTGATCGGGCTGCAACTGCCCGTCGTCCTGCGCGGGCTCGGCGAGTACGGGGTCGGGCAGGCGCTGCTGTACGCGGTCGGGATCTTCGTGGCGGTGGTGGCGGTCCGGTTCGTCTGGGTCTATCCGGGGACCTTCCTGCCCCGCCTGCTGTCCGCCCGGATCCGGGCGCGCGAACCGGACACCAACTGGACGGCCCCGCTGATCATCGGCTGGGCCGGGATGCGCGGCGTGGTGTCCATGGCCATCGCGTTCTCCATCCCGCTGACGCTGAGTGACGGAAAGCCGTTCCCCGGCCGCAATCTCGTCCTGTTCCTGACCTTCGCCACGGTGATCGGCACCCTGGTCGTCCAGGGGCTCACCCTGCCGCCGCTGATCCGGCTGCTGAAGGTGCCGGGCCGTGACCGGCAGGCCGAGACCCTGGCCGAGGCGCAGGCCCAGAGCGAGGCGTCCACGGTGGCCGAACGGCGGCTCGACGAGCTGCTCGCCGACGACCGCAACGCGCTGCCGCGGCCCCTGGCCGACCGGTTGCGCACCGTGCTGGAGCGCCGCCGCAACTCGGTCTGGGAGCGGCTGGGCGCCGTCAACGAGGTCACGGGCGAGTCGGCCGACGAGACCTACCGGCGGTTGTCGCGGGAGATGATCGAGGCCGAGCGCACGGTCTTCGTGGAGCTGCGGGACCGGCGGCGGATCGACGACGAGATGCTGCGGACGCTGCTGCGCAGACTGGACCTGGAGGAGGCGGCGGCGTACCGGGAGAGCGAGTCGGACTGAGACGGGCCGGATCGCGCGGGGTCGCGCGGGTTGTGCGGGGTCGCGCGGTGGCGCGCGGGTGGTGCGGGGTTACGCGGTGGGCTCCGGTACGCCGGTGATCACGGCGGCGACGGCCGTGCCGGGCGCGAAGGCGCCCTCCGCCGCCAGCGTCGTCAGGCCGTACAGCATTTTGGCGACATAGAGACGTTCCACCGCGAGCCCGTGCCGCTGCTCGAAGTCCGCCGCGAACGACTCCAGTTCGGCGGAGGTACGGGCGAAGCCGCCGAAGTGGAACCGGTCGTCCAGCGTCCAGGCGGCGGTGGGGGCGGCGAAGGCGGCGCGCTGGAGATCCCGGGTCGCGGCGTCCAGGAAGCCACCGCGCAGCACCGGGAAGCCCAGGGCCCGCTGCCCGGCGTCGAGCCCGGCGGCAAGCCCCGCAAGGGTTCCGCCGGTCCCGCAGGGGACGGCCACGGTCTCGGCTGCGCCGCGCAGCTCCCGGCCCAGGTCCACGCAGCCGGTCACCGCGAGCGCGTTGCTGCCGCCCTCGGGGAGGAGGTAAACGGAATCCGGATCGAGGCCCGCGTCGGCAAGCAGCGCCGCCACGTGGGCGGGCTCCGCCGCGCGCCGGTAGGCGGCGCGGTCCACGAAGACCAGCCGCATCCCGTCCGCCGCGCAGCGGGCGAGCGAGGGGTTGAGCGGGCGTCCGGCCAGTTCGTCGCCCCGTACGACGCCGACGCTGGCGAAGCCCAGCAGCCGGCCGGCCGCGGCCGTCGCGCGCAGGTGGTTGGAGTACGCGCCGCCGAAGGTCACCAGGGTGCGCCGGCCGCTCTCCGCCGCCGCGCGCAGATTGGGCGCCAGCTTGCGCCACTTGTTGCCGGGAGGGTACAGGTCCACTGGTCCAAGCGCAGCTGAATCCCACTCCAAAGTGGCATGGATAAGGTCTTCACGCTTCAGCAGCAGTCGCACACCCTGGCGCTCGAATCGTTCATCCTGGACTTCCTGCACGGGCGAGGAGGGTCGAGGCTGGAGTGCGGTGTCAAGGTCTACGGGCAGGCTCACACAGTCATTGTGAACGTCGCTTTCCCCCGTGCCGTCAAGGCGTACGGGGCACGCCCCGGCCCCAGAGTTCCTCCGCGTGCTCCGCGAACCTGTCGAACATGCCGCTGTCGCCCTGACGGCGCAGGTGCAGAAGCGGGGAATCATGGCCGACGAGTCGGGCCAGGTGAGGCGTCACGAGAGCGTCGTGGTCGAACCTGAAAACAGACAACGACACATGGTTCACAGCGTCGTCAGCCCTGCTGAAACGCGTCTCCAAGCCGTCTACGGAGCCGAGGCGTCCTAGGTGCTCCAGGCTGATCCTGATGCGAGTGGACACGCTCAGAGCCACATCCTCGATGGCCTCGCGCTGGCGGGTCACCTCGCCCTCGGGGTCACCCAGCAGAAAGCGCACTCTGCACCCTGAATCGATCTTTCGTCGCAGTGTGTCGACGAAGGCTGGTTGTTCGAGCCATACGAAGTAGTTCGTATAACCGGCCAGGAAGATCTCTTCGGTAGCACCTTCGATCAGTTCGCCCCACACCGTTGAAGGGCAGGCGGACCGGTAGGGGTAGGCGTGCACCAGTTCCCGGTCATGACCCGTTTTCACACGCTCCTGCACAGCCTTTGGCCAGATCATCTCTTCGTCCACCTTCAGCGCCTGGCAGGCGTCGACACGGTTCCTTGCATGGGGTACCAACTCTGCGTCTGCCAGCCACCGCTCCACCGTCTTGGGCGCCACACCGATACGGGCAGCAAGCTTCCGGGGAGTGAGCTTCGCATCCGCCATAGCCGATCGTAGAGCGACGTTCAAGACTTCTCCCCGCGACGTTTGGGCCTTCTTGAACCGTAGCGACCTATGTCTCAACTGTCTCTGCTTTGAGGGGAGATACGTCCGGAAAGGGTGAGCAGCATCACACCCATGAACAGCGAGAAGACGACTATGGACGGCCCCCCGCGCCTCATGCTCCCCCCGGAGCTTCCGCGACCGGCCAAGGGGTGTGATGTCTGCGCGGCCTTGGCCAAGCAGCGGCAGGAGGCCCGGGACCGGGGTGATTACTCGGCGGCGACGGACGCGAACGTGGAGATCAGTAATCACCCCCACAGGACCAGGTGACGCCGCTCATGAATTGGAGGTGACGGCATTGGATATGCAGCAGTGGCGCGATGGCCGAAAGTCGGCCGACGACGCGACATACGCACTCAAAGAAGCCCTGGCGGCATGTGGCTTTCCTGAACATCAGTACCGCCATGCCCGGCCTGTGCTGCCCCACTCCGGACGGCCATACGTGCACCTTGGGCTTATCCCCGCCGCCATGGTGGAGAAGATCGCCGAGGCATTGAGACGCGAAGCGTCCTCGAAGCCGTAACGGTCTCCGTGAGCTGAGCCCCTCTGGTTGCGGACCCAGGGGGGCCAAGCCATGCCGTGACGTTCAGCATGCCCCGAGCTGTCGGCCTTCAGCGTCCCACTTTGCTCAGCGCCACGGGCTCACGATCCGACCGCCCGTGCGTGGGCGCTTGGCCGCCTGCCGAAGTGGTCGGGGCTGACGCGGGGCGCATCGGTCTAACTTTTCTCTACTTACTCAAGGGCGCGCCTTCGGCGCGCCGGGCGGTTCGGGCGCCCCCGGCCGGGCATGCGGCCTGACGGCCGGTCCCGGCCGAGCGCCCACCGCCCGCTTACCGGGCCTCCCAGAGGCGTAGGACGCAGGTCCTGGCCTTGGCTGTGCCACCCCTCACGGCTCGCTCGGCACGCCGTTGGGCTGTCTGTGGCTGGGGCGGACGGCACCGCGAGGCTTTAGGCAGCCACCATGGGGCGAGCCTCCAAGAACAGGGGGCCCATCGGTCGCAAACGCGGGCAGGTGCACAGACCCGCCCGATTCGCTGACGAGCGTAAGGCCCCCTGTTCTCTCACCCCATGGCAGCTCCCGCCCAAAGCCTCGCGGCGCCGGCCGCGTGCCCAGGCGCGCCGCGGGGGCGCTGCCGAGCTAAGCGGCGAGTTCCGAATCCGGTAGGTATCGCGACAGCCCGTCGAGCCTCAATGAGTCCACGCGAAGGGGTTGCGGTTTCTCGCCCACCCAGTGGAAGCAGCAGCGCGAGACGAGCTGGTACCAGGAACTCCGCCTCCCTTGCCCGGGGGGTGGCAGGAGCGTGACTGAGTGGAGCACGACGCGGAGCAACATGCGCGCATGCTCAAGATCAGCGGATTCCCAGGCTTCATGAAGCTGATCAAGGTCGTGAAGGATCATGAGGTCCGTGGAATTACTGATCCCCTCCAGTTGGTTGCGCACGGACAACAGTTGCGACTCCACCACCTCGCGCATCTGCTCATAGCGACGTTCGCCCTGGGGGCCCTTGAACCGGCCCAGTACGTAGTAGGCGTTGTCCAGTGAGTCAAGGCGCGCTTGGGTGTTGTCCTTCGCCGAGATCAGTTCGGTGCGCCGTGCGTCCAATTCGGGATCTTGGTACGCCAGCCACCGGCGCGCGAGTTCCTTGAACACTTCATGATCCTCGGTGAACGATGTCACGCGGGCCATGAACGCCGAGGACAGGGCGCTGTCCGCATCCTTCACCAGTACGGTCATGCCCAGGCACGCAGCCTTCCCCATGTTGACTCGCCGGTAACACCGGTACTGTGGACCGCCCTTGGTCATGTTGCCGCCGCACCGGCCGCACTTGAGGAGTCCGGACAGCAACGACTGGGCGGCGGGCTTGCCGCGTCGACCGTTGGCCAGGCCCTCGGAGGTGCGGGAGCGAAGAGAGGTCAGGATGCGGGCTCGCTCGCCTGCGGTGATGACCCCCGTTCCGATGCTTACCGGCTCACCGTCCGGCCCCGTCAGCGGCTCATCGATCAGCCGCCAACGCTCCCGGCCCACCTCGTCCGCGTAGCGCTCGTGCACAGGCATCAGCCCCGCCCAGGCAGGAGAGTGCGCCAGTTGGGTGATCGTGGACGATCGCCACTTGCCGCCCCGCCGGGTCTTCAGGCCCTCCTCGTTGAGCACTTGGGCGATCCATCCCGTCGCCTTGTTCGCGAGCAGCCACTCGGCGATGCGACGCGCTGTCGCGTACTCCTTGGGGTGGTGCTCGGTCTCGGTCCTGCCCTTGCGGACACGCAGGCCGTACGGAGGCTGTCCGCCGGGCCACGCCCCCGTGATCTTCCTCTCCGCCTTGGTCCGCCGGGTTCGGGTCGATGTGTTGTACGACTCGGCGCGGGCTTGCTCGGCCAACCAGGCGAAGAGCCCCCGGTGCTGCGGGATGCTGCTGTCCAGGCCGTCCATGAGTGCCACGAGCCGGGCGCCCTTGGCTTCGAACTGGTCCAGGACCAGGCCGACTTGTCCCATGCCCCGACGGCTCAGGCGGTCGAGCTTCCAGACCAGGAGGTGACGCACCACTCCGGCCAGCACGGCCGCGATGGCGTTGTCGAACTCTTCCCGCTTCACTCCCGCCTTGAAGGCGGACAGCTCCTCTTTCCAGACTTTGCGGACCGTCAGGCCCTCGCGTGCCGCTCGCTCCCGTAGATCACGTTCGTGCGCTTGCAGAGTCGTCTTGTCGTCCTGCAACGTGCTGCGACGAAGAAACAGATCACACAGCTTGGCAGGATCGGTGACCATGCCCATATGCCCACCTTCAATCAAGGTGTGCCGGGCTGTCTACGGAAATAAAGCCCCAGATCAGCCCGACTAACACCAGTCGGCTTGTTTCTGGGCACCTCCGGGTGGATCAGATCGTCGCGCTTGAGCAGCAGCCGTACGCCGTGCCGGGTGAAGCGCTCGTCCTCGGCCGCTCGCAGCGGCGACGGCAGCCGTGGCCGCAGGGTGGCGAGGTCGGGCGCTCCGGACGAGGTCATGGGGCCATTGTCGGCCCGGTGACCCCGGCCCGGGTCATCCGGGCCCACCGGGCGGCCAGGACACTGGGCCGTCGGGCCGCCCAGTCCTCCGGGGCACCGGCTCCTCCGGGCCGCCGCCGGGCCTCCGGGCCGCCGCCGGGCCGTCGGGCCGCCGCCGGGCCGGATCGCCCGGCCGGGCTCACTTCAGCCGGTCACGCACGCGCCCGCGCATGACGTCCATCGTGAAGCCCTTCGGGTCGATCTTGCCCGGCTGCCACTCCAGATGCCCGATCACCGACCCCGCGGCCCAGCCGTGGTGGCGGCAGACGGCCGCCGCGGCCTTCTCGATCGCCGCCAACTGGGCGGCGGGCCACGGGTCCTCGCCGTCGCCGAGGTTCTCGCACTCGAAGCCGTAGAACGCCCGGTTCCCGTCGGTGTCGGCCACGCCGACCGGCGGCAGCCGCTTCTCCGCGATCACGGCGTCCAGCACGTCGCCGTCACCGAGCCCGGCGTGGTTGGCCCGGCCGTAGCCGACCAGGTGCACCGTGCCGTCCTTGGCGATGACGCCGTGGCACAGCGGGCCCGGCAGGGCCGCGTGACCGTCCTTGCAGAGCTGTACGGTCGCCGCCGTGCCCTTGGTGACGGTGTGGTGGATCATGACACCGTGCACCGGGCCCCAGGCCCCTTGCCCGTTGCGGTTGTGCGTACGCCAGTCACCGACCTGGACGACGCTGAGCCCCTCGTCCTTCAGGGCGTTGAGGAAATCGGTCGCGGACATGGGTGGGGCCATGGCCGCCTCCTTCCGGTCATCAGCCGGTCCGTGGGGGGCTGTTGTGCCTGCGACCGTGCTCCGGGCGCTCGCGCTGTGCCGTCACGTTGGGCCGTGGGAATGAACTTCCGCGTGTTGTTCCCAGTTTCTGGCGTTCCAGTCCCACTCATTTGTGTAATGGCGTGCGTACGCCAAGTGATGGAACCATTCTTCTCGCAGGTCGTTTCATGATCGAGAGGAAGACTTCATGTCGGTTGGTGACGAGGTCCGCGCGGTGCAGCCCCCTCAGCAGAGTCTGGGAACAGATGCCGCCCGGAACCTGGCGACCACCACCAAGTCGGCACCGCAGATGCAGGAGATCACCTCGCGGTGGCTGCTGCGGATGCTGCCGTGGGTCCAGGTGCAGGGTGGCACGTACCGGGTGAACCGCCGCCTCAGCTACGCGGTGGGCGACGGGCGGGTGACGTTTGTGCAGACCGCCGACCGGGTCGCGGTCATCCCCGCCGAGCTGGGCGAGCTGCCCGCGCTGCGCGAGTACGACGACGAGGAGGTCCTCGCCGAGCTGGCGCGCCGCTGCGAGCAGCGCGAGTTCGCGGCGGGCGAGTCGCTGGCCACGGCGGGGGACGCGGCGGACGAGGTCTATCTGCTGGCCCACGGCCGGGTGCAGAAGCTGGGCACGGGACCCTATGGCGACGAGGCGGAGCTGGGGGTGCTCGCCGACGGCGCGTACTTCGGCGACGAGGCCCTGGTGGATGGGGAGGCCACCTGGGCGTTCACGGCGCGCGCCGTCACGGCGTGCACCGTCCTCGTACTGACCCGGCGGGACGTGCTGAACCTCGCCGAGCGCGAGGACTCGCTGCGCGGCCATCTGGAGACGCTCGCCGCCATTCCGGAGCAGCGGACCAACAAGTACGGCGAGGCCGCCATCGACCTGTCCGCAGGACACGTCGGCGAAGCGGTCGTGCCGCACACCTTCGTGGACTACGAGGGGGCGCCGCGCGAGTACGAGCTGAGCGTCGCGCAGACCGTGCTGAAGGTCCACAGCAGGGTCGCCGACCTGTACAACCAGCCGATGAACCAGACCGAGCAGCAGTTGCGGCTCACGGTCGAGGCGCTGCGCGAGCGCCAGGAACACGAGCTGATCAACAACCGTGAGTTCGGGCTGCTCAACAATTGCGACTACGGCCAGCGCCTCCAGCCGCACGACGGCGCGCCCACCCCGGACGACATGGACGAGCTGCTCTCGCGCCGCCGCGGCTCGAAGCTCTTCCTGGCGCATCCGCGCGCCATCGCCGCGTTCGGCCGCGAATGCAACAAGCGCGGGCTCTACCCGGACACCGTGGAGGTCGCCGGTCATCACGTGCCGGCCTGGCGCGGGGTGCCGATCTTCCCGTCCAACAAGATCCCGGTCTCGGACGCGCGGACGACCTCGATCATCTGCATGCGTACGGGCGAGACCGAGCAGGGGGTCATCGGCCTCCAGCAGAGCGGCATCCCGGACGAGATCGAGCCGAGCCTGTCGGTGCGCTTCATGGGCATCGACGAGCAGGCGATCATCTCGTACCTGGTGACGGCCTACTACTCGGCGGCGATTCTGGTGCCGGACGCCCTCGGGGTGCTGGAGAACGTCGAAGTCGGCCGCTGGAGCTGAGGCCCCCGCCCCGGGGCGGGCCGGTTCCGGCGCCTCCTCCGTGCCTCTCCCGGTACGGAAGGCCCCCGTCTGCCCGCCCCGGGGCCCGTCCGCACGCCCCCCCGCCGTACGAGGAAAGTGATCCGTGACCATGTCCAGCACGGATGCGCCCATCGAGAGTCACGAGGCCGTGGCCCTGCTGGAGCGCACCCGCACCGCCGTCGATCCCGAACTGCGCGCGGCCGTGGGGTCGTTGCCCGGCGCGATACGACGCGTCGCGAGCTACCACTTCGGCTGGGAGCACGCCGACGGCACCCCGTCGCCCGCCTCCGGAGGGGCGGGCAAGGCGATCAGGCCCGCGCTCGTGCTCGCCGCCGCCCGCGCGCTCGGCGGGGATCCCGAGGCCGCCGTACCGGCCGCCGTCGCCGTCGAGCTGGCCCACAACTTCACCCTGCTCCACGACGACGTGATCGACGAGGATCCCACCAGGCGCCATCGCGCCACCGCCTGGACGGTCTTCGGCACCGCCGACGCCATCGTCGCCGGTGACGCCATGATGGCGCTCGCCCTGCGGCTGCTCGCCGAGGATCCGCACCCCGCGTCGGGTCCGGCGTCGGCGGCGCTCGCCGCCTGCGTCATCGAGCTGTGCGCGGGGCAGCAGGCGGACTGCTCCTTCGAGCGGCGCGACCCCCACGAGGTCTCGCTCGACGAGTGTGTCGCCATGGCGACCGCCAAGACCGGCGCGCTGCTGGGGGCCTCGTGCGCGCTCGGCGCGCTCTACGCGGGCGCCGACCCGGAACGGGTCGAGGCGGTGAACGCGTTCGGCCGCGAGGCCGGGCTCGCCTTCCAGCTCATCGACGACCTGATGGGCATCTGGGGGGACCCCGACCGTACGGGCAAACCCGCAGGCGCCGATCTGGCCGCGCACAAGAAGTCGCTGCCGGTGGTCGCGGCCCTGGCCTCCGGCACCCCGGCGGCCGAGGAACTGGCCGGGCTGTACCGGGGACCGCTGGACGACCCCGGCGCGGTGGCCCGCGCGGCGGCGGCCGTCGAGCGGGCCGGTGGGCGGGAGTGGGCGCAGCTCCAGGCCGCCGACCGGATGTCCCGGGCGGTCCACCAGCTCTCCCGCGCCATCCCCGACCTCACGGCGGCGGGCGATCTGCTGGCCCTGGCCGAATTCGTCACCCGGCGCAGCCGCTGAGGGGCGCCTCCGTGTGCCGGGGCCGCCTGCCGCCGCCGTGTCGTGCGGGCGCGCCGGATACCACTGCCGCATGCCACTGCCGCAGGCCGCCGGCAGAGCGGGCCCCGCGCGTCGCGCGGGGCCCGCGCGTGCGCTGATCCGCCCCAACTCTAGGATGCCGGTGACAAGTTGGCGATCCAGGGGAGGGCCGAACGGATGGGTGTACGGATCAGACAGGCGGACGAGGCCGACCGGGCGACGCTGGTGCGACTGCTCGAAGGGGCCTTCTACGACGACCCGGTGTGCAACTGGGTCTTTCCCGACGACGAGCACCGCCGCAAGGTGAACGGTCTGTTCCTCGGAGTGTTCGCGGATGTCGCCCTCGCCGAGGGCCGGGTGGACCTTACCGAGGACGAGACGGCCATGGCGCTCTGGCTCCAGGTCCCGGCCGGCGCGCCCGAGGAGGAGGACGAGACCCCCGCCCGGATGCGGGAGATCGCCGACCCGGACAACGAGAGGGCCGAGATGGTCGGCCGCCTCACCGGTCTGGTGCACCCCGAGGACCGGGCGCACGAGTACCTGCTGATGATCGCGGTCGCCCCGGAGCACCAGGGCCGGGGCCTGGGCCGCGCGCTGATCGAGCCCGTCCTCGAACGCTGCGACCGCGCGGGCGTCCCGGCGTATCTGGAGGCCAGCAGCGAGCGCAGCAGCCGCCTCTACGAGCGGCTCGGCTTCGCCTTCACCGAACACACGGTGCGGTTGCCCGACGGCCCGCGCATGTGGCCCATGTGGCGCGAGCCGCGCGAACGCTGACGCGCTCGACGGCGCGCTCGGCGGCGTACTCGACGGCGTACTCGACGGCGCCAGAGGGTGGGTCGGGTGTCCTTCCGTCCCGGTTCGCCCCCGGTTCGTTCCCGGTTCGCTCCGGTTCGCGCCCGGTGTGAGATGACGCACCGTCATGAACCGGTGCCCCGTGCTGCGGTGGAATCTCCGCTACCGCTACAGTCCGCTGCCATGACAGCGGAGTCGACGGATTCATGGGCGGGTTGGTACCGGGACCGCCAGGGGGCGGAAGCGATCACCCTCACCGCGGGCGGCCGGCAGGTGCGCACGGAGATCAGGGGAGTGCAGTACGAAGGGCCCGATTTCGCGGCGCTGGAGGCGGTGGGGGCGGGCGAGGCGCTGTCGTCCTGCGTCATGGAGTGGGACATCCCCCTCGCGGTCAGTGCGGGCGGCGCGGTCGAACAGGCCACCCTCAGCTGTCTGCTCGCCCTGGGCGAGCGGGACGACGAGGGGCCGGTGGGACGGGCGGAGCTGAGCCTGACCCTGCACTGCCGGGGGGCGGCCTACGCGTCGGGGATCGCCGGGGGCGGTTTCGAGGAGGCGCTCGGCCGGATCCGCGGCCAGCTGCCGACGGACACGGAGCTGGCCGACCGGCCTCTGGTCGGGGCCTCCTGACCCCGGCCCGGCGGGATGCGCGCGCCGCCCGGCGACGCTGAACCCCCGGCCCTCCGACGGCCTTTCCCTCCGCTGGACGGAAAGGCCGTCGGAGGCGGTACCGCCATCCGGCCACCGCCATCCGGCCACCGCCATCCGGCCGCCGCCATGGCAGCCATCCGGTCGCCGCCGCCATGGCAGCCACCCCGCCAGCGCCGCCCCGCTACTCCGCCGACTCCTCCACCCAGCCGCCGTCCGCCGCCGGGTTGTCGTCGTACACCACGAACTCCTCGCGCACATCGGCCGGTTGGAACCCGACCTCGACCATCGCGTCGAGCAGCCCGTCCAGCCGGGCCCGTGCCGCGGGCCGGCCCGCGCCCGCGACGTGCTGGTTCACCACCCGTTCCTGCACACCTCCCGGCAGCGCCCGGCGGGCGTCGCGCGAGACATGGGCACGGTGCTCCTCGGCGACGGCCGTCAGCCGGCCCGCGTGGTACGGGATCGCCAGCCGCAGGGTGACGCGGTGCTCGAAGCGGCAGTGCGCGGGGAGCGCGGCCGCCTCGGCGTCGTTCTGCGGTACGCCGTCGTTCCAGGGCGCCGCCACCAGCTTCGTCCTGACCACCGTGAACCCGGCCTCCGCCAGCCGCCGGACGCACCGCTCGGCCGCGCCGCGCTGCTCGTCCAGGCTGCCGGAGCCGCGCAGGGTGAGCGTCGGGCGGGACGGGGTGCGGCCCCGGTCCAGGACGACATGGCTGAGCGGCAGGCCGTGGGCGGTGGCCCAGTCGCCGA
Source organism: Streptomyces corynorhini (assembly GCF_003346515.1). Taxonomy (GTDB): domain Bacteria; phylum Actinomycetota; class Actinomycetes; order Streptomycetales; family Streptomycetaceae; genus Streptomyces; species Streptomyces corynorhini. The sequence goes on along the minus strand of NZ_QQNA01000021.1, from coordinate 51,811 downwards.
GCGACGCCCCCCGGCCCCGGCCGGCGGCCCGCACCGTCAGATGTGTCTCGAAATCGCCCTCGATGCAGCGGTCGAGATCGCGCCGGGGCGAGGCGCCGATCTCCGTACGGAAGTCCACCGATCGACGTTACCAAGGGGGACAAGGGAAGGGGCGCACCCGAGGAGATTTCGGGGGCGCCCCTTCGCGTGGGCCGGGTGACGGGTCAGGACACCTTGGCCATGGCCGCCGCGAGGCCGTTCGCCCACAGGGTGTTGACCCGGGCGCGCTCGGCCGCGTTGGGCTGGGAGTTGGTGCAGGAGGTGCCCGGTCCGCCGCCCGACATCAGCTCGCTGCACGGCCCCGAGTAGTGGTCCGGCAGGCCGAGCACGTGCCCGGTCTCGTGGGCCGTGACCCGGGTCGAGTTGTACTGCTGGTTCTGGGCGTAGTCCAGGAAGATGTACCCCTGGCCGTGGCCGTTGGTGCTCGCGTACGAGCCGCGCGAGTCGTTGCCCTCGCGGTAGGTGAAGTCGGCGTTGCTGCCCGACTGGAGCTTCACGTTGGTGACCGCGCTGTTCCAGATCGACGCGCTGGCGGCTATCTGCCCGGCGAAGGTGGGCGCCGCCGAGGCGTTGTAGACCACGGTGACGGCCTGGATGGCGGGGTTGGCGGCGCGCTTCTCGGCGACCGACTTCAGGACCGCGTCGAAGAACGCCTGGTTGCCCGCGGCCTCGGCCTTCGAGCCTTCGTACCCCGCGTACGGGGCGGTGTGCGAGGTGGCGGGCGTGCCGGTGGGGGCGGCGGCCGTGCCGGTGGCGTGGGCGGCGGGTGCGACTCCGACCGCCGTGACGAATGCCAGACCGATTCCGGCGATCGCCGAGATCACCGACTTCTGGGATGTCATGTGGGGGGCTCCTGCTCATTCGTCGAGAACGCGTCCGATGAAGCGCGTTCGGTATCGCAGAGTCTCGATGAGTCCGCCCCTGTGCGGATGATGTCAATGACCGATAACACCAGCGCATCACCCTGGCCGTATTTCTTCGAATGCAACGCAAATTGGAGCGTTTTGGCCATCTGGTGTGGCTGAGAACCCCGCTCTACTCTTCGGGGCATGGAGCTGGAGGTAAGGCATCTGCGGGCCCTGTGTGCCATTGCCGACGCCGGCAGTCTGCACAAGGCGGCCCGGCTGCTGGGGATGAGCCAGCCGTCCCTGACGACACAGCTGCGGCGGATCGAGAACTCCCTGGGCGCCGAGCTGTTCTCCCGCGAACGCACCGGCTGCCGCCCCACCCCGCTGGGCCGTACGGTGCTGAGCCGGGCGCGCCCCCTGGTCTCCGGCATGGCCGCCCTGGTCACCGAGGCCCGTGCGGCGGCCGACCGGAGCGCCGGTCCCCGGCTGCGGATCGGCTCGACCGCGAGCCGCGCGCTGGTGGGCTGGCTGCGCAGGCTCAGACACCGGCTGCCGGGTACGGACATCACGCTCCGGATGGACGTCTCGGCGGGCGCGCTGCTGCGGATGGTCGCGAGCGACCAGCTCGACGTGGCCTTCGTGCACGAGGTCGAGGGCTGCCCGCTGGCCGTGCCCGAGGGGCTGGTCGCGCGGGTGCTGCTGGAACGCGAACCGCAGTTCGTCTCCCTGGCCAGGGACCACCCCGCCGCCGCCATGCCGGTGGTGGATCTCGCGGATCTCGCCGGGGACCGCTGGATGGTGGACCCGACCGTGGACGGTGAGTGGGACGGACTGCGCCGGGTGCTGGGGGAGGCGGGGCTCAATCCGCCCGTACTGCACGGGGATTACGTCACGGCGGCCTCGCTGATCGCGGTCGGCGAGGCGGTCGCCCCATGCCAGCCCACCTCGGCGCCGCGCGACGACATGGTGGTCAGGCCGCTGCGGGACGACCCGCTCGCGGTACGGCTGCTGCTGTTCACACGGCCGGAACCCGGCGGCGCCGAGGTGGGCGCCGGGGGCGCCGCGTACGCCGGGGCCTTCGCCGACCTGGAGGCGGCGTACCGGGAGGCGGCGTTGCGGGCGGAGGACTACCGCCGCTGGCTGGCGCTCCACAAGAGCCCGCTGCTGCACGCTCCGGCGGCCTGAGGGACGGCGAGGACCGGGCGCCCCGGCCCCCCCCAACTCACTCCCGCTCCCGGCTCACCCCTGCCGTACTCCTGTCCCGGCTCCTGCCCCGGCTCCTGTCCCGGCTCCTGCCCCGGCTCCTGTCCCAGCTCCTGCCCCGGCTCCTGCTCCTGCCGGGTCCGGCCCTTGCTCCTGCCGGGTCCGGCCGGTTCCTGCCCGCCGCGGCTGAGCAAGCGGCGGCTCGCGGACGTATGACCGGGTAGGCAGCTTAAGGAGCGATGAGATGGCCCACCGCATGACCGTCCCCGGTCTGTTTCCCCCGCCGGACTACGCGCACGTGGCGGTCGTCGAAACGGGTCGGCGCCTGGCCTTCCTGGCCGGGGCCGTGCCGTTGGACCGGGACGGCAAGCTCGTGGGCGCGGACGACTTCGTCGCGCAGACCGAACAGGTGCTCGCCAACCTGGCGGAGGCTCTGACGGCCGTCGGCTGCGAGCCGCGCGACGTGGTGGCGACCACGGTGTCCGTCGCGACGAGCGACCCGGCGGATCTCAGCCGGGTCTGGGAAGTCGTCCGCGCGGGCGGTCTGCGCACCGGTCCGCACACCTCCACGCTCCTCGGGGTGGCCTGCTTGGGGTACACCGGCCAGCTGGTCGAGATCACGGCCGTGGCGGAGGTACCGGGATGACGAGGAGTGAAGGAGTGTGGGACGTATGCCGACATCACCGAACCGGGTCGCCGTTCTCTCCGACATCCACGGGGTCCTCCCCGCTCTGGAGGCGGTGCTCGCGGAACCGGACGTCGCCGCCGCCGACCGGATCCTGATCACCGGTGACATCGTGGCGGGCCCGCAGCCGGTGGAGGTCCTCGACCGGCTGGCGGCGCTGGGGGAGCGGGCCGTACTGATCGGCGGCAACGCCGACCGTGAACTCGTCGAGCTGCGCGCGGGCCGGATCCCCCACGTCCCGGACGCCATCGGGCCCTGGGCCGCCGGCCGGCTGCGCGACGACCAGGTGGAGCTGCTGGCCGGGCTGCCGCGCTCCCGGTATCTGCGGATCGCGGGGCTGGGGCAGGTGCTGTTCTGCCACGCGACGCCCCGCGACGACGAGGAGATCGTGCTCGTGGACTCCCGGCTCGCGCGCTGGGCCGAGGTCTTCGCGGGGCTCGGCGACGACATCCGTACCGTCGTCTGCGGCCACACGCACATGCCCTTCGTACGGCTCGCCCACGGCCGCCAGGTCGTGAACCCGGGCAGCGTCGGCATGCCGTACGGCCGGCCGGGCGCGCACTGGGCGCTGCTCGGCCCCGGGGTGGAACTGCGGGTCACCGACTTCGACATCGACGCCGCGATCGCCGAGCTGACGGAGACCTCCGGCTATCCGGACATCGCCGAATGGGCCGACTACTTCCTGCACGCCCGCGCCAGCGACGCCGACGCGCTGCACGCCTTCGGGCCGCGTGACGGGCGGTCGGACGGCGGGCGGTCGGACGGCGGGTGAGCGCACGGCGGGCGGTCGGACGGCGGGGGTACGAGGGGGACAGACGCGTCGTCAGGCCCCAGGGAACGCCGACGAGCGCGCACGCGGAATCCAGGGCGTCGGCCATCACCGAAGGTCCCGGCGGCCCGTTCTCGTCCGGGCGCGGTAGAGCGGGGCGCGGAGCCCGTCGGCGGAGTCCGCCGTGACCGGGACACGCGACAACGTGACCGGGACACGCGACAAGACGGGGAGAAGGATGGCATCCTTGGCCGCGCTGACTTTCGGGGCGGCCGCACACGGGGGGCTGCGGAGCATCGATGTCGTGGTCGGTGAACGGCCTTCGTGCCCCCACCCGCCGTCCCGATGCGACAGCCCGTCCGGAAGCCCTCCTTCATGCCCACTGCTCGTACCTCTCGCGCTGCGCCCTCTTCCGCGAAGGGCGCGACGACATCCTCGGCGTCCCCGGCCTGCCCGAGGCACCACCGCGTTCTCGTCCGGGCGATACCGGCGGTGTGGACCTTCCTCTTCGGCCTGTGGGGTCTGTCACGGCAGGGCAGTGTGTGGCGGGACGAGGCCGCGACCTGGCAAGTCGCCCAGCGCTCCCCGTCCGAGATCGTGCACATGCTGGGGAACGTCGATGTCGTGCACGGCTGCTACTACCTGTTCATGCACGCCCTGTTCGCGTGCTTCGGGCCCGGCACCACCACCCTGCGGCTGCCCTCGGTGCTGGCCGCCGCGGTCGCCGCGGCGTGCGTGGGGGCCATCGGCCACCGGCTGGCGGGCCCATGGGCGGGGCTGGCGGGAGGGCTGGCCTTCGGGCTGCTTCCCGCCGTGCAGTTCTACCTCCAGGAGGGGCGTCCGTACGCGCTGGTCGCGGCCGGGGCGGGGATCTCCACACTGCTCCTCGTGGTCCTGCTCCAGGGCCGGGGTCCGGGTGGCCGGGGTCTGGGTGGCCGGGGTCTGCGGGGGTGGCACCTGACGGCCCACTGGGCGGCCTACGGCGGCATCGTCCTGATGAGCGGCCTCCTGAACTGGCTCTCGCTGCTGATCCTTCCGGCGCACATGACGACCCTGATCTGGAGCCGGGCCGACCGGGGCGTATGGACCCGCTGGACCGCGGCCTCGGGGGTCGCCACCGCCTGCGCGCTGCCCCTGGTCCTCTTCAGCCGGGGCCAGTCCGCGCAGGTGTCGTGGATACCGCCGCTCACCTGGCACATGCTGACAGGCCCCGCGGTCCTGCTGGCCATCGGCGGCGCAGGCGCCCTGCTGGACCGGCCCCGGGCGGGCCGTCTGTCGGCGGCGGTCGTCGGACTGCCGCTGCTGGCGGTGCCACAGCTCGCGCTCATCGCCCTCTCCCTGGTCCAGCCGCTCTTCCTGGACCGGTACATACTCTTCAGCCTGCTGGGCCTGGCCCTGCTCATCGGCACCGCCGTCGGCGCGGCGATACGGGCGGCCACCCCCCGGTTTCCCCGCGCGTCGAGATGGATCCTCCCCGTGGCGATCGCCGCCGCGATGGCGGCCCTGCTGCCGCAGGCGCTCGCCAAACGCTCCCCGGCCAGCAGGGTGGACGACGTCCTGGCGGTGACCTCGGACATACGGCGCCTCAAGGAGACCGGCAACGCGGTGCTCTTCATCCCGTCGGCGCGCAGGGACACCGAGTCCGTCACCCCCGGCGCCTTCACCGGCCTGCGCGACATCGCCCTGACCCGGAGCCCGCGCGACTCCGGAACGCTGAAGGGCACCGAGGCCGCCCCGGCCCGGATACGCGCCGCGATGCTCGCCGAGCGCCGCATCCTGCTGGTGACGGACGCGCCGCAGGTGGCGAGGGAGCCGGGGGCCGAGCGCGACAAGGTGAAATCCGCCGTGCTGAGGGAACACTTCAGAGCGATCGCCGACGCACAGGTCCGTGGCCGCAGGGTAACCCTGTACGAGAGACGCGCCCCGGCGCACTGACAGCGACACGACGACCCCCGGACGCGGCCCCCGGACGCGCCCGGTGGCGGGCGGCCGGTGGGGCTCAAGCCTCACAAGACCGCACCCGGACCGTCATGGACGCCGTTCTCGGCGGCCTGCGGACCGGGTGCGGACAGGTAGGCGATGCGACCCGCGTAATCGCAGGTCAGACGGCCTAGCCATAGATCAGGCCTTCTTGGTCTCCCAGAAGATCTTGTCGACCTGCGCGATGTAGTCCAGGGCCTTCTGGCCCGTCGCCGGGTCCGTGGAGCCCTTCGCGGTCGACAGGGCCTTCAGGGTGTCGTTGACCAGCTGGTGCAGCTCCGGGTACTTCTCGAAGTGCGGCGGCTTGAAGTAGTCGCTCCAGAGCACCGAAACGTGGTGCTTGGCCAGCTCGGCGCGCTGCTCCTTGATGACCGTGGCGCGCGCCTGGAAGTGGGCGTCGTCGTTGCCCTGCATCTTCTCCTGGACGGCCTTGACCGACTCGGCCTCGATCCGGGCCTGGGCCGGGTCGTACACGCCGCAGGGGAGGTCGCAGTGGGCGCTGACCTTGACCTTGGGGGCAAACAGGCGGGAAAGCATGGAGCTGTCCTTCCTCGTGATCGTCTTCTCAGGTGGGACATTACTCCGTGAGAAGAGTCTTTTCGCGTGTGCCCCCTGGGGCTTAGGACGAAAGTACGGGGCCGGTACGGGACCCATGGCACCCCGTACCGTGGGAGCGGGAGGTGGCGGATGGCCGAGGACGGGCGGGAGCCGGGGGCGCTGCTGGGGATCGCCGAGGTGTGGGGGCCCTCCATGTATCCCACGCTCAGACACGGCGACCAGCTTCTCGTGCACTACCGTGCCGCGGTGCGGCCGGGCGACGTGGCGGTGCTGAGGCACCCGTTGCAGCAGGATCTGCTCATCGTGAAGCGGCTGATCGAGCGACGCCACGGCGGATGGTGGGTGCTCGGGGACAACCCGGGGGCCGAAGGGGACAGCCGGGTGTTCGGAACGGTTCCCGAGGAGCTGCTGCTGGGGCGGGTCAGGGTGCGCTACCGCCCGCTGGGGGATCAGCGGGGGCCGCGCGCCGTGGCCTCCTGGCTGGTGTCCGCGCTGCGGCCGGTGGCGGCCGAGCGCTCGCTCTCCAGGCGTTTGCGGGCCCGGTAGGCGGCGACGTTGGCGCGGGTCGCGCAGCGGTCGGAGCAGTAGCGGCGCGAGCGGTTGGTGGAGGTGTCGAGGTACGCGTTGCGGCACGGCGCCGCCTGGCACAGGCCGAGCCGGTCCACTCCGTACTCCGTGAGGTGGAACGCGAGCCCCATGGCCGCCGTCGCCGCGTAGCCCGCCGTCGCGTTCGACGGGTGCTCCGCGAGGTGCAGATGCCAGCGCGGCCGGCCCTCGTCGTCCAGGAAGTCGTGGCCAGAGATCTGCGGGCTGACGGGGAACTCCAGCAGCAGCGAGTTCAGCATGTCCACCGCCAAGGTGGCCTCGCCCGCGTCGGCGGCGGTGAAGACCGCGCGCAGCCGGGACCGTACCGAGCGGAAGCGGGTGACATCCGCGTCGGTGGCGCGGCGGGCCGCCTGGGAGCTGGGGCCGAAGAGGGAGCGCACGGTGTCGACCGAGGTCAGGGCGTCCGTGCCGCGGGCCGGTTCCTCGGTGTTGACCAGGCGTACGGCATAGTCCGAGTAAGAGGCCAGTTCCACTTGTAGTCCTTACGGAAGCGGTCTAGGGTCGGGTTCGTCGCGAACGGTAATGACTCGTTCTGCTCTTAGGGTATTACGGAGGTGGGTTTCCATGGCGAAGACGGAGACCGGTACGGGGACCGGAACGGATATCGGCGGCGGGGCCGCCCCCGACTGGCGCGCCTGGCAGGAGAGCTGGGACCGGCAGCAGGAGTGGTACCTGCCGGACCGCGAGGACCGCTTCCGGGTCATGCTCGACATGGTGGAGGCCCTCGTCGGCCCCGCGCCCCGGGTGCTCGACCTCGCCTGCGGCACGGGCAGCATCACCGACCGCCTGCTGCGCCGCCTTCCCCGCGCCACCAGCACGGGCGTCGACCTCGACCCCGCGCTCCTGGCCATCGCCCACGGCTGCTTCGACGGCGACGAGCGCGTCACCCTCGTCACGGCCGACCTCAAGGACCCGGGGTGGCCGGAGCTGCTGCCGCACCGCTCGTACGACGCCGTCCTCACCGCCACCGCACTGCACTGGCTGCACGAGGAACCGCTCGCCGCGCTGTACGGCCGGCTCGGCGCGCTGGTCGCCGACGGGGGCGTGTTCATGAACGCCGACCATATGCCCGACGCGTCCACGCCCCGGATCAACGCCGCCGAGCGGGCCCACCGGCACGCCGCCATGGACCGCGCCAAGGCGGCGGGCGCCGTCGACTGGGCCGAGTGGTGGCAGCTGGTGGCCCAGGACCCGGTACTCGCCGGGCCGGCCGCCGAGCGGTTCAGGATCTACGGTGAGCACGCCGAGGGCGATACGCCGCCGCTGGACTGGCATGTGCGGACGCTGCGCGCGGCGGGCTTCGCGGAGGCGCGGAGCGTCTGGTCCTCGCCCTCCGACGCGCTCGTCCTCGCTCTGAAGTAGGCGCGGCGCGGGCGGTACGGCCGCAGCCGTACCGCCCCTCGTCGCTCCGCCCGCGCGCCCGGTCGCGAGGCCCCTGGCGGGCCCCGCGATCACAGCACCTTGGACAGGAACGACTTCGTCCGCTCGTGCTGCGGATCGGTCAGCACGTCCCGGGGGTGGCCCGACTCGACCACCACGCCGTCGTCCATGAAGACCAGCGCGTCGCCGACCTCCCGCGCGAAGCCCATCTCGTGCGTGACGACGATCATCGTCATGCCGTCCTCGGCCAGCCCGCGCATCACGTCCAGCACATCGCCCACCAGCTCCGGGTCGAGCGCCGACGTCGGCTCGTCGAAGAGCATCAGCTTCGGCTCCATCGCCAGCGCGCGGGCGATCGCCACGCGCTGCTGCTGGCCGCCGGAGAGCTGCGAGGGGTAGTTGCCCGCCTTGTCGGCCAGGCCCACCCGGTCCAGCAGCCGTTCGGCGCGGGCGCGGGCGACGGCCTTGGCCTCGCCGCGCACCTGGACCGGCGCCTCCATGACGTTCTCCAGCGCCGTCATGTGCGGGAAGAGGTTGAAGCGCTGGAAGACCATGCCGATGTCCCGGCGCTTCCTGGCGACCTCGGCGTCCTTCAGCTCGTACAGCTTGTCGCCGCGCTGCCGGTAGCCGACCAGCTCCCCGTCGACCGACAGCCGGCCCGCGTTGATCTTCTCCAGGTGGTTGATGCAGCGCAGGAAGGTCGACTTGCCGGAGCCGGACGGGCCGATCAGACAGAACACCTCGCGCGGCGCGACCTCCAGATCGATGCCCTTGAGAATGTGGGCGGCGCCGAAGGACTTGTGGACGCCCTCGGCCTTCACCATCGCGGTCATGCCATGCCTCCCTTGGGCCGGCCGAGGGACAGCAGATTCACGCGGACGCGCTGGAGCGGGGAGGGCGGCAGGTTCCGGCTGGAACCGCGCGCGTAGTACCGCTCCAGGTAGTACTGGCCCACGGACAGGACCGAGGTCATGACCAGGTACCAGGCCGCCGCCAGGAAGAGCATCTCCACCGGGGCGCCGGAGGACTGCCCGATGTCCTGCGCGTACCGCAGCAGTTCGTAGTACTGGACGGCCGAGACCAGCGAGGTCGTCTTGAGCATGTTGATGACTTCGTTGCCGGTCGGCGGCACGACCACCCGCATCGCCTGCGGGATCACGATCCGGCGCAGCGTCTTGGCGTGGCTCATGCCCAGCGCGTGCGACGCCTCCGTCTGGCCCTCGTCGACCGACAGCAGGCCCGCCCGGCAGATCTCGGCCATGTAGGCGGCCTCGTTCAGCCCGAGACCCAGCAGGGCCGTCAGGAAGGGCGTCATGAAGCTGGACCAGTAGTCCTTGTAGACCGGCCCGAGATTGATGTACTCGAAGACCAGCCCCAGGTTGAACCAGACCATCAGCTGCACGAGGACCGGGGTGCCGCGGAAGAACCAGATGTACGACCAGGCGATCGACGACATCACCGGGTTCTTCGACAGCCGCATCACCGCCAGCACGATGCCGCCGACGACGCCGATCAGCATCGAGACGACCGTGAGCAGCATGGTCTGGCCCACGCCCTCCAGGATGCGGTCGTCGAAGAAGTAGTCGGGGATGGCGCCCCAGTTGATCTTGCCCTGGGCGAACGCGTATACGATCGCGCACAGCAGCGCGATGGCGATCACCGCGGAGACGTACCGCCCGTAGTGCCGTACGGGGATGGCCGCGATGGGTTGCGCGACGGCGGACGGCGCGTTCTGCGGTCCGCTCGGCTTGTCGATCTCGACGCTCACGGAAGCTGCCTTTCCTCGCCCGGCAGGTCAGGAGCCGCCGTTGATCTTGGCTTCCGTCACGGCGCCCTCACCGGCGCCCCACTTGTCGAGGATCTTGGCGTACTCGCCGCTCTTGATGATCGCGTCCATGGCGTCCTTGAGGGCCTTCGCCAGCGGGCTGCCCTTCGCCACGGCGATGCCGTACGGAGCGGCCTCGACCTGCTCCCCGACGACCTCGAAGTCCTTGCCGCCGCCCGAGGTCTTGGCCGCGTAGGCGGCGACCGGGGCGTCACTGGAGCCGACCACGGCGCCACCACTGCGCAGCCGCGTCTGCGCCTGCTGGTCGTTGTCGAACGACTCGATGGAGATCTTGCCCTTCCCGGCGCTCGTACACTTCTTGCTCTCCGCCTTGGCCAGGTCCTCCGAGACGGTGGCGCGCTGGACGACGATCTTCTTGCCGCAGACGTCCGACCAGGTCGTGATGCCGGTCTTCGCGCCCTGCTTGGTGTACAGCGAGACCCCGGCCGTGAAGTAGTCGACGAAGTCGACGCCCTCGCCGACCTTCTTGCCCGTGTCGCTGTCCACGCCGTTCTGGCGGTCCTTGGTGTCCGTCATGGCGGACATGGCCATGTCGTACCGCTTGGAGCGCAGGCCCGTGAGGAGCGAGTCGAAGGTGCCGTTCTCGAACTCGAAGGTGACGCCCAGCTGCTTGCCGAGCGCGTCCGCGAGATCCGGGTCGATGCCCACCGTCTTGCCGGACTTGTCCTTGAACTCGACGGGGGCGTAGGAGATGTCCGAGCCGACCTTGACGACACCCTTGTCCTGGATGGCCTTGGGCAGCTGGTCGAAGAGGGGGGCCTTCGAGGACTCCACGGACTTCTCGCCGCTCTGAGTCTGGTCACCGCAGGCGGTCAGCAACAGGCTGCCGGCGACCACGATCGCGCCTGCCGTGGCGATCCGGGACTTCACGGCGGTCGTACGGCGGATGGTGCGTGCGGTCATGATCAGGGTCCTCCGGCGGATGAGGGAGCTGCCAAGTGGCCGAGCACGCGTCTTCGAGTGTCGCGACCGAGTGTGATGACGGCATCCTGCCATTTGGACTGGCCCATTCAGGCGATCGGGCATGTCAAAATCGGGTAACGGGACACCCCCCGACCCCTGCGTGGCGGTACATCAATCCGGACCATCTGTGGGAATACCTTCTTCCGGCCGGAAAATCTCCGGTTCATTTCCTTCCTTGGGTGTGCATCATGCCGCTTACCGGATGCGTCCGAATTGTTCCGGCATGAGCCATCTCACCGTGGGGTTCACCATCGTGATCACCCGCGGATCACTCGTGGATCATCAGCGGATCACCGGAGGGAATGGACTCGTGAACGATGCGGTCCGTCCGGTATGAAGGACGATTACACCCCTCATCCGGGGCTCCGGGCGCGTGTGCGGCGCGCCCGCGCGTACGTATACATCCCTGCCGGGCGGGCCAACCGCTACGCGGGGCGCGTACGCGATGCCCGCCCACCCCTCCTCACCCAGGAGTGGACACCCTCAACTGATGAAGACTTAAGGGGTCATCTACATGGCAGCGGAGATCGTCAATCCTCGCAGCGACAGTGCTGCGGACAGTGCTGGGGACAGTACTAGGGAGAGTGCTGGGGACAGCGCGACGCACGCCACGGCCGACACCGGCCACGGCACCGACGAGCCCTTCGATCCGGCCTTCGCGCTGCACCGGGGCGGCAAGATGGCCATCCGGGCGACGGTTCCGGTCCGGGACAAGGACGACCTGTCCCTCGCGTACACCCCCGGCGTCGCCAAGGTGTGCAGCGCGATCGCCGAGCGGCCCGAGCTGGTGCACGACTACACCTGGAAGTCGCAGGTCGTGGCCGTCGTGACGGACGGTACGGCGGTGCTCGGACTCGGTGACATCGGCCCCGAGGCGTCGCTTCCCGTGATGGAGGGCAAGGCGATCCTCTTCAAGCAGTTCGGCGGCGTCGACGCCGTGCCGCTCGCGCTCGCCACCACGGACACGGACGAGATCATCGAGACCGTCGTCCGGCTCGCGCCCTCCTTCGGGGGCGTCAACCTGGAGGACATCGCGGCGCCGCGCTGCTTCGAGATCGAGCGCAGGCTCCAGGAGCGCCTCGACATCCCCGTCTTCCACGACGACCAGCACGGCACGGCCGTCGTCACCCTCGCCGCCCTGCGCAACGCGGCGAAGCTCACCGGCCGGCCCCTCGGCGGGCTGCGCGCGGTGATCTCGGGCGCGGGCGCGGCCGGGGTGGCCATCGCCAAGTTCCTGCTGGCGGCCGGGGTCGGCGATGTGGCCGTCGCGGACCGCAAGGGCATCGTCAGCGCCGACCGCGACGACCTGACGGACGTCAAGCGGGAGCTGGCGGCGCTGACCAACCGCGCCGGGCTCTCCGGTTCGCTGGAGGCGGCGCTGAGCGGCGCGGACGTCTTCATCGGGGTCTCCGGCGGTACGGTCCCGGAGCCGGCGATCGCCTCGATGGCGCCCGGCGCGTTCGTCTTCGCCATGGCCAACCCCACCCCCGAGGTGCACCCCGACATCGCGCACCGGTACGCGGCGGTGGTGGCCACCGGGCGCTCCGACTACCCGAACCAGATCAACAACGTGCTCGCCTTCCCGGGCATCTTCGCGGGCGCGCTCCAGGTGCGGGCCTCCCGGATCACCGAGTCCATGAAGATCGCGGCGGCGAACGCGCTGGCCGACGTCGTCGGCGACGAGCTGGCGGCGGACTACGTCATCCCCTCGCCGTTCGACGAACGGGTCGCCCCCGCGGTCACGGCGGCGGTCGCCGCGGCGGCGCGCGCCGAGGGGGTCGCCCGGCGCTGACCTTCGGGACTTCCGTTCGGTGGGCTCTCCGCTCGGCGGGTCCTCTGCGCGGTGGGCTCTCCGTTCGGCGGGTCCTCTGCGCGGTGGGTCATCTGCTCGGGTGGGGCCTCCGCGCGGTGGGTCTTCCGTTCGGCGCGGGCCGTGTCGTACCCCTTTCGCCGGGGTGGGACGCGGCCCGCGGCCGTTGAGGTGTGTCACACGCGCCGCCGGTTCCGGAGGAGCCGCTGCCGCCCTATCGTCGGGTCCATGTTCGCCGCCTACGCCGCACATACCGACTTCGCCGATCCCCTCAAGGGCCTTGAGCTGGGCGAGCGCCCGGACCCCGAGGCGCCTCCCGGCTGGACCACCGTCACCGTCAGGGCCGCGTCCCTCAACCACCACGACCTGTGGTCGCTGCGCGGGGTGGGCCTGGCCGAGGAGAAGCTGCCGATGATCCTCGGCTGCGACGCCGCCGGAGTGGACGAGGACGGCAACGAGGTCGTCGTCCACTCCGTCATCGGCGGCGGCGACCACGGCACCGAGCCCCGCTCGATCCTCACCGAGCGCTACCAGGGCACTTTCGCGCAGCGGGTCGCCGTGCCGCGGGCGAACCTGCTGCGCAAGCCCGCAGAGCTGAGCTTCGAGGAGGCCGCCTGCCTGCCCACCGCCTGGCTCACCGCGTACCGGATGCTCTTCACCAACGCGGGTGTACGGCCCGGGGACTCGGTCCTCGTCCAGGGCGCGGGCGGCGGCGTCGCCACGGCCGCGATCGTCCTCGGCAGCGCGGCGGGACTGCGCGTGTACGCCACCAGCCGGGACGCGGCGAAGCGGGCGCGCGCGGTCGAACTGGGCGCGCTGGAGGCGTACGAGCCGGGCGCGCGGTTGCCGCACCGGGTGGACGCCGTCATCGAGACGGTCGGCGCGGCCACCTGGTCGCACTCCATCAAGTGCCTGCGGCGCGGCGGCACCCTGGTCATCTCGGGCGCCACCAGCGGCGACCGTCCCGCGCACGCGGAGCTGACGCGGATCTTCTTCCTGGAGCTGCGCGTCGTCGGGTCGACCATGGGGTCGCTCGGCGAGCTGGAGGCCCTGCTCGCGTTCTGCGCCGTGAAGGGCGTACGGCCGGTGATCGACGAGGTGCTGCCCCTGGACCGGGCACGGGAGGGCTTCGAACGGATGGCGGCGGGCGGCCTCTTCGGGAAGGTCGTACTGAAGCCCTGAGCCTTCCCTGCCCGCTTCCTTCCTCCAGCCCTTCCTTCAGCCTTTTCTGCAGCCCTTTCTCCCACCGCTTTCTTCCTCTCGCCTCGCTTGTCAATTTTGGTTGACGGTTGGAGGCTGTCAATGTACGTTGACAGGATGACCGAAGCAACGGACCTCGCCGAGCGGGCGGGCGACCGCGACCCCCGGGTCGGGCTCAGGGCGGTCGCCGCGCTGCGCCGACTGCTGGAGCGGCTCGAAGCCGTACAGGTGCGCAGCGCCCGTCACCAGGGCTGGTCGTGGCAGGAGATCGCCGACGAACTGGGCGTCAGCAGGCAGGCAGCGCACAAGAAGCATGGGAGGCAGTGATGTTCGAACGGTTCACCGAGGTCGCGCGCGGCGTCGTCACCGGAGCGGTCGTCCACTCCGAGCGCCTGGGGGCGGACGAGATCACCGAGGAGCACCTGCTGCTGGCCCTCCTCGACCGGCGGGGCACCCGTGCCTCGTTCGCGCTCGCCGCCCTCGGGGTCGGCGACCGGCGCGAGGCCCTGGAGGCCGCGCTCGCGGAGAGCCGACGGCGCGGCGGCCTGTCGAAGGCGGACGCGGCGGCGCTCGCGGGCATCGGGATCGACCTGGGGGAGGTCGTCTCGAAGCTCGAGGAGGCGCACGGCGAGGGCGCCATGCGCTCCGCCGGGCGGCGCGGCAGGCACTGGACGGGGCACCGGCCCTTCGTTCCCGGTGCGAAGGCCGTCCTGACGAGCGCGCTGCGGATCGCCCGCGGTCGCGGCGACCGGCACATCGGCGACGAGCACCTCCTGCTGGCGCTGGCGGCCCACCGCGGCGTGGTCGCGGAGGCGCTGGCGGACCACGGCGCCACGTACACGGCGGTGGAACGCGCCATGTACGGCGGCGCGGGCGGCGGCGCGAACCCGGGGCTGGCCGAGGCGGGCTGACGGCACGGAGGCGGGCCGCTGGTCCGCGAAGCGGGCCGCCGGATCCCGGGCCGCCGGATCCCGCCCGACCAGACCCCGGGCCGCCGGATCCCGGGCCGCCGGGCCCCGGGCCGCCGGGCCCCGGGCCTGTGGACGCGGGTCACCGGGCCCCGGCGGGGCGGATGCCGAAGCGGCTGGAGGGCCGCGGACGGCACCGCGACCGCTGTCACTTCTGCGGTATGTCTCCGTCCGTCGGGGTCTCCCGCAGAAGTGAGCCGAGACGGGCCGCCGCCACCGAAAGATGGCGGCGGGCCTCGCCGAGCTGGCTGTCCGTGACGCCGTTGTCCCGCGCGGCGTCACGGATCTCGTCGCGGAAGCGGTCCAGTACGCGGTCCAGGTCACGGGCCGGGTCGCCCGTCGTCGGCAGGTCCGCGTAGATGTCCACCGGCAGCTTCGTGAAGTCCGGCCCGGACCCTTGGCCCTGGGGCTCCGTGGCCGGGTCCTCCTTCGCGGGACGGGGCCAGGACTGTCCCGCCAGACCGCCCAACTGCCCGGCCAGCTCGGACAGTCCCTCCCTGACCCCGGTGGGCCAGTCGCCCCGGGCGAAGTGGTCCTGGACCTGGTCCTGGACCTGCTTGGCGATGCGCTGCATCTCCTGACGGGCCGTCTCCTGGGCCTCCTTCGCCTGGCGGCGGGCCCGCTGGGCCTCCTCGCGGGCCCGGCGGGACTCGTCCTTCGCCCGGCGGGTCTGCTCCTTCCACTCGTGCTTCGCGCGCTTCAGCTCCTCCTTCGCCGTGCGCCACGAGTCGCTGTCCCCAAACGTCTTGTCCCACTCCGTGTGCCCGCCGCCGTCGCGGCTCTCGGAGGCCGCCGCGCGCATCTCGGTACGCAGCGCACCCGCCGCGCCCCGCACGTCGTCCCTTATCTCGGCGGCCAGCTCCGAGACGGATTCGCGGATCTCCAGCTCCAGATCGGCCAGCTCACCCGTCCGCCCTGCCAGCTCGGCGCGGCCCGCGTCGGTGATGGAGTAGACCTTGCGTCCGCCCTCGGTGGCATGGGTGACCAGGCCCTCGGCCTCCAGCTTGGCCAGCCGGGGATAGACGGTGCCCGCGGACGGGGCGTACAGCCCCTCGAAGCGCTCCTCCAGCAGCCTGATCACCTCATAGCCGTGCCGGGGGGCCTCGTCCAGGAGCTTGAGCAGATAGAGCCGGAGTCGGCCGTGGGCGAAGACCGGAGACATGTCACAGCTCCTTCGAGTCGGCGTTCGGGCCGTCGGCGTCGGCAGCGGGTGCGGGTGCGGCAGCGGGTGCGGGTGCGGTAGCGGCGTCGGCGTCCGTCTTCACGGCGTCCGTCTTCACGGGGCCCGGCTCCGCGGGGACCGGCTTCACAGGGACCGGCTCCGCCGGGGAAGGCGAGGGGGCGGGGATGTGCGGGTCCTCCTCCGCCGGTGGCCTGCGCAGCAGGGCGATCGAGCCGGAGACGGTCGTCGCCTTGAGCGTGCCGGTGCCCGCGCCCAGATTGCCTGTGATCCTCTTCGCGCCCCACTGGCCGCTGACCCGCAGATCGTCGAAGGCGTTGGACACCGATCCGCTCGCGGTGTTCGCCTCGACGCGCGCGTCCGCCGGGTGCGGCAGCCGGATCGCGACCTCTCCCGAGACCGTCGTCAGCTGGATGTCGGTGGGCTTGCCCGCTGGATCGAGGTCGATCACCATGTCGCCGCTGACCGACTCGGCCCGTACGGACGAGCCCGCCCCCTCGACGACCGTCAGATCGCCGGAGACCGAGTGGAAGCGCAGACTCCCGGTGACGGCCTGGGCCTCCAGGCCGCCCGACACCGTATCGGCCCTGACCTCGCCGGACAGCCCCACCAGCGCGGTGTCACCGCTCACCCCGCGCACGTCCGTCCGCCCCCGGACCCCGGAGATCACGGCGCCCGCGCCCACCACTCCGACCTCGACCGCGGTGTCCGCCGGGACGGCGAGGGAGACGACCGCTCTGCGGCGCCGACTCCTGGAGTCGAGCCATGTGAGGAGGCCCTTCCAGGGCAGGTCCTCATAGGCGACGGTGAGGGTGGAGCCGCTGCGGGTCACGATCAGCGGAGGTCCCTCCAGCTGCGAGACCTCCAGGCCGACGCCCGGCCGGTCCGTGCCCACCACGTTGACCGTGCCGTTGACAATGCGCACGCTGAGCGCGGTGACCGGGCCGTCGAAGGTGAGCTTCTCCGGCTCCGCGACTTCCCATGTCGACTCTGCCATGGTGCTGACCTCCCACAGACCGGAATGACGCAACATATCGCGTCTCTTGGTAAACACGATATATCGCGGTGACCCGAAGTCAAGACCCGTCCGGGCTCCCCCGGTGGACCTGGGGGACGAGTCCGGGTCGGTGTCGGGGTGCACCTGGGGGATCGCCCCAGGGGTTTGGTGCCCATACCGGGGCAAAGTGCCCTAGCGTAAGGGCCATGAACGCGACACCCGTGGGAGCGCTGCTGCTGTGCCGGGCCGAGCCGGCGGAGGTCTCGCCCGCCGCCCATCTGCTCCGCGAGCGGCTGCTGCTCGCCCCGGCCGGGGACGGCTGGAGCGTGCTCGTCCCCGAGGGCAAGCCCTGGCTGGACGGCGCGGATCCGGTCGACCGGGTGGTCGCGGGCTGGGCCGGTGCGCTCGCCGTCGGCGCCGGTTGGCCCGTGCTCGCGCTCTGGTGGGACGGCGACCGGTCCGGCTACACGCTGGCGGCCGGTTTCCGCCGCGCCGTCGGCTACGTCTGGCTGGCCGACGGCACCCCGGCGGGCGAGGACGAGGCGATGCGCACCTTCGTGGCCCGGCTCGGCCTCGACCCCGTACTGGACCTCCAGGCGCTGGAGCCGCTGACCCGGACGGACCCGGACGCCGACGCCAGGACCCGGCTGCTCGCGCTGACCGCCTTCCTGACCCGTACCGGACTCACCCTTCCGGCCGGTCTCACCCCCGGCGAACCCGCCGACCGGCTGCGCGAGGTGGCCCGGATCCAGCCGGCCGCCGGGCAGATCGAGTGGGCGGGCTGGCGCGACGCGGTACGGGCCGAGCTGGAGATCGTGGAGGAGGGGCCGCTCGGACCCTGGCTCCTCGGCCCCCGGGCCAGGCTGCTCGGCGCCGCCCAGCTCACCGCCGGAATCCCGCTCTCGCTGTGGGCCGTGCGCCGCCGCAGCGCGGGCTGGGCCTTCGCCGGTGCCCTGCTGATCGCGCACGGTGTGCTGGAACTCGCCTACGAGCGGCTCCGGGTCGAGATCTGAGCCGGGTCCTGGCCCGCGCCGCGGAGCCCGGGATCCCCTGATCCCCGACGGCTACTCGTCGACGCCTACTCGTCGTCCTCGTCGTCCTCGTCGTCCAGCCGCGCCAGCCAGGTGGCCAGGCGCTCCACCGGCACCTCGAAGTCGGGGTTCAGATCGACGAACGTACGCAGCTGCTCGGCCAGCCACTCAAAAGTGACCTCCTCCTGGCCGCGCCGCTTCTCCAGCTCCTCGATCCCGCGGTCCGTGAAATACATGCGGACCAGACTAGGCCCTGTCCGACACATGGCCCGACACATGGCCTGACACATGGCGCCGCCCGCCCCTCGGGCGCCGCGTGCCGGGCGGGATCTGTCAGACCGGGCCCAACACCTGGTGAGGCCCCTCGCGGTGGCCGGGAACCACCTTCGCCGGGCCCGCGAGAACCGTACGGTGGCGAATCGCCGTCCTCCGCCATGTACCTCGCGTGGGCGCCGTACTGCCGCTAATCTGCGGGTAATTGGGGGAATGGGGTTGTCATGGACGAGGACGGGGCCACGGTCACACGCATCGAGCTGCCGGACGGGACGCCCGTCTGGGCCAGGATCAGCGGCGCGGCGGAGCTGGAGCGGCCC
This sequence comes from Streptomyces corynorhini, assembly GCF_003346515.1. Lineage (GTDB taxonomy): Bacteria > Actinomycetota > Actinomycetes > Streptomycetales > Streptomycetaceae > Streptomyces > Streptomyces corynorhini. The sequence continues at coordinate 33,155 of NZ_QQNA01000021.1, read as the reverse complement.
TCCGGCGGGCTGGAGTACGCGGACACCGGATTCGCCGACCAGGTGCAGGCCCGGGTGGAGAGCCTCCAGTCCGTCGTGACGGGCGTCGCGCGCTCGCTGGTCGGGCCGTTGCGCGCGGTGCGGCCCGACGAGGTGAGCGTCGAGTTCGGTATCGAACTGACCGCGAAGGCGGGCCGGGTCGTCGGGCTGCTCGCGGACGGCGAGGCCAACGGGGCGATCAAGATCACGCTCACCTGGAGCGGCGGCGGTCCGCCCGCCGATCTGACCGGCCCGCCCGTCGTGCCGTCCCAGGCCGCTCCGGCACCCGGGGGCGCACCTCCCGGCGCACCGGCGCATCCCGACGGGCCCACGCCGCCGGCCGGGAGCGGATGGTGATCGACCCGTACGGCGGCCCCGGCGGGGGCGCGCCGGGTGTCCCGAACGACAGCGTGCGTGCGCTCGTCGACCTCGTCATGGCCGCGACCGTGCGCATCCATGCCGCTGAGCGCGGGTATGACCCTGAGGGGCCGGGCGGAAGCTTCCTGGGGAGCGGCTTCTTCATCGCCCCGAGCTGGGTTCTCACGTGTGCGCATGTGGCGATGCAGGGGGAGGGGCGGGACGTGGCGGTGATCTTCGAAGCCGGTCCCGAATCCGGCCTGACCTCGGTGGCGGGCACCGTCGTCGCCACGCTCCCCGAAGCGGCCCCGGAGCCGAGCGGCGGCCCGGCGCGCCCTCCGCGCGGCGGCTGGCCCGCGCCCGACCTCGCCCTGATCCGGCTCGGCCGGCCCGTCGACCACGCCTGCGTGTACGTCGCGGAGCGGCCCGCGCCGTTCTTCGGCGGCGGCCAGGTGCTCTACACCGGCTGGACGGAGGTGGGCGGCCGGATCAAGCGGCTGACCGGGCGGTGCACCGTCCAGGGCACGGTCGGCGGCTGGGCCGATCCGGACGAGCAGATGCGCCTCGGCGGCGATGTGCTGCCGCCGGGGGTCTCCGGCGGGCCGACCGTCGATCTGACCCGCGGCGAGGTGGTCGGCGTGCTCAAGTCGCAGCTCGTCGGCGGCATGGGCGGGACCTCGATCGGTATCGAGCGGCTGCGCTCGCTGCCGGTGCCGGGCGCGATGGCCGGTACCGAGGCCGACGACGACTACCAGGCGGTCTTCCACGCCCACGACCGGTACCACGCCGACCAGCACGACAGCCGGGTCGGCCGCGGCCCCACCTGGGTCGACGTACAGGACGGCCTCGGCGCCGGCGCCGGCCGGGTCCTCAGCCCGCAGCAGCGCGTCACCCTGCTCGGCAGGCTCGCCGAGCTGCCGCCGCCGGTCTCCACCCACAGCCTGCTCGACCTGCTGGTCCGGCTGCCGGGCGTGCACACCGTCGACCGCTACCCGGCACCGCGCGGCTGGCGCGACGGGCTCGGCGCGCTGTACGAGAACAGGGGCGGCGAGGCCGCGCTCCGGCTCATCCTGAGCTACTGCGTGAGCGTCATCTCCGCCGAGCGCCCCTACGTCACCCAGGCCACGGCGGAGGCCGAGGAGTCGCTGTGGAACTGGGTGGACGGCATCGCGGCCGACCGGCTCTCGCGCGACTTCCGCAATGAGATCTTCCTGCTCAGGGCGGCGGCCAGACACCGCACCGACCGCGAGCAGCGGCGCGCCGCCCCGGCCTACGGCGAGCGGCCCCGCGAGGGCGAGCGCCCCTTCGTCCTGCTGGAGCTGGAGCCGCGCGGCTGGGAGCGCGACAGCTACGACTGGCGGGTCGGCGTCGCCCGGCACACCGGAGAGGTGGTGCCCGTCGGCGAGGACAGCAGGGGCACCGCCGGTCACGAGCTGCCCACCCGGCTGGGCGCCCCGCTGACCGAGGCGTTCCGGCGCTGCGACGAGCCCGACAGCCCCGCCGTGCTCCAGGTCGCCGTCGTACAGGCCGAGCTGGGGTTCGAGGTCGACGGCTGGCGGCTGACGGCGGACGAGCCTCCGCTCGGCGCCGTACGGCCCGTCGTCGTGCGCCCCTCCGACCAGGAGCCGCCCCTCACGGACGACGAGGCGCGCGAGCGGCGGGTGCGCTGGGAGCGGGTCAGGAGCGCCGCGATCCGGGCCCGGATCGTCGACTGCGAGGGCGGACTGCGGGTACCCGTACCGGCGGAGGAGGAGCTGCGGACGCTGGCCCACGAGACCGTGCCCGTGCTCTGCCGCTACGCGGACCGGCCCGACGGGGAGACGGCCGCCGGGCTGACCCGGCTGGTGCGCGGCGGCTTCCACATCGCCCTGCTGCGGCGGGGCAGGGACGGCTCCCACGCCGTCTGCGCGGACTTCCACCGCCGGGCCGTCGCCACCGTCGCGGAGGCGGGCGGCGCCGATCAGCTGCCCCGTACGGTCCTCGACCTGCGCCGGGGCGTCTGGACGGGCCGCACGGAGACGTACTGGTCGGACGGGATCGCCCTGTTCTACGACGATCCGACCCACCCGCTGCCCGGCGCCGGGCAGTTGCTGGAGGCGCCATGAGCGGGGCGGGGCGCGTGCCGGACGCCGCCGGGCAAGCGGGACTTTCACAACACGCCCTGGGACGCGCGTGCCACGGCCGCCACCCTGCCGGACGAGTGACGACGACGAGGACCCGTTATGAGTGAACCGAGCGAGTGGCTCATCTACCGAGGAGCGGGCGAACCGCACGGCGGCATCACCCAGTTGCCCCCGCCGCCGCCGTGGCGCGACTTCGCGGGCCGGGACGCCGACCACGGCGCCGGGGAGAGCGACGGCGACGGCTCCGCCGACCGCAGGCTCGGCGGCTACCGGCACGAGGCGGAGCTGCACCGGCCCGGTGCCGAGGAGCTGGAGATGATCAACGCGGCGCTCTATCTGCGGCGCCCGCTGCTCGTCACCGGCAGCCCCGGCGCGGGCAAATCCACCCTGGCCCACTCGGTCGCGCACGAACTGGGGCTCGGCCGCGTGCTGCGCTGGCCCATCGTCAGCAGGTCGGCCCTCCAGGACGGGCTCTACCACTACGACGCCATCGCCCGCCTCCAGGACGTCCAGCTCGCCGCGCACGGCGCGGCGGCCGGGGTGGACACAACGGCGGGCCGCGATCCTTCGGCGGACATCGGCAGCTACATCAGGCTCGGCCCGCTGGGCACCGCGCTGCTCCCCTCCGACCAGCCGCGCGTCCTGCTCATCGACGAGCTGGACAAGAGCGACATCGATCTGCCCAACGACCTCCTCAACGTGCTGGAGGAGGGCGAGTTCGGCATCCCCGAGCTGGAGCGGATCGCGGACCGGCTGCCGGACGGCGAGGCCGAGGTCCTCACCGACGACGGCAGGAAGGTCAAGGTCAAGGGCGGCCGGGTGCAGTGCCGCGCCTTCCCCTTCACCGTCCTCACCAGCAACGGCGAGCGCGACTTCCCCGCGCCGCTGATGCGCCGCTGTATCCATCTGCGGCTCGGCCGCCCCGACCACCAGCGGCTCGCGACCTTCGTACGGGCGCACCTCGGCGACGAGGCCGCGCGCGTGGGCAACGACCTGATCGCCCACTTCCTGGAGCGCTCGCGCAGCGAACTGATCTCCACCGACCAGCTGCTGAACGCGATCTATCTCACCGACGCCGCCGCCCCAGCGGGCCGGGACCGTCTCGCCGACCTCATCATCCAGCGACTCGACCGGCCGAGGTGATGCGCTGATGCCCGACGTCACGGTACGGCCCGGCCCGGACAGCGAGCCGGATCCGGGACGCGGGCATGCCCGGCCCGAAGGGCGGGAGCACCCGTCGCGCGCGGATGCCGCTGAGCACCCGCCGCGCGCGGATACCGCTGAGCACCCGCCGCGCGCGGATACCGCCGAGCACCCGCCGCGCGCGGACACCGCCGAGCACCCGCCGCCGTACGACGGGACGCTGCTGACCGCGCTGGTCGAGCGGTTGCGCCACGCCGGGCTCGACCCGGACGCGGAACAGCTCTGCGACGCGCTGTGGCTGGCCCACTGGACGGGCCGCGGCCGGGAGCCCGACCGGCGCGACGCGCGCGGCGGCGACGGCCCGCCCCCGGTCGGCGAGCCGCACGCGCCGGGCACCGGCCCGGAGTCCGGCACCGGCTCCGAGGGCGGTCCCGGCACCGGGACGGGCGCCGCGCCGCCGGACGGGCCCGCCGCGCCGCCGGACGCCGACGACGCCGAACGCCCGGTCACGCTCTACCCCATGCCACGTCCCGGCCGGCACCGGGAGCGGTCGGCGGGCGCGCTGGCCGGGCGCCCGCTGGGCGTACCGGTGGCGCCCGCGCTGCCCGCGCCGCTCGAACTCCAGCGCGCGCTCCGGCCACTCCAGCGATACCGGCCCGCCGTGCCGCCCGCGCGCCGTACCCTTGACGAGGTGGCGACCGTAGAGCTGAGCGCCCGAGCCGGCGGGCTGATCATCCCGGTGTTCCGCGGGGTCTCGCGGGCGGACGCGCTGCTCCAACTGGTGCTCGACGCGTCCTCCTCGATGCGCGTGTGGGAGCGACTGTTCACCGAACTCCAGGAGATCTTCAGCCGATTGGGCGCCTTCAGGGATGTCCAGGTGCGCTATCTCCACCAAGGCCCCGAAGGGGCGCCCGCCGTCAGCCGCAGCCCCGACCCGGCCGCCGCGCCGCTCAGCTCAGCCGACCGGCTGAGCGATCCGACCGGCCGCCGCGTCACCGTCGTCGTCAGCGACTGCGCCGGTCCGCTCTGGCACAGCGGACGCGCCCACCGGCTGCTGCACCAGCTGGGCCGACAGGCCCCCATCGCCGTACTGCAGCCGCTGCCGCAGCGCATGTGGAACCGCACCCGGCTGCCCGTCACCTACGGGCTGCTCTCCCGGGGCGAGGGCCCCGGCGGCGCCGCCGTCCTGAAGGTCGACGCGGCCACCGCGCCCGCCGTACGGCCCGGTTCGCTCGCCATCCCCGTACTGCCGCCGGTCGCGGGCGCGCTCGGCGCCTGGGCACGGCTGCTGTCGGGCACCGGCGCGGGACGGATCTCCGGCGCGGTCGGCTGGGTGCGCGCGGACCAGCCACCGGCGCCGGTGCCGCGCCCCGGCAGCCCGCTGTCCTCCCTCCAACTCGTCAGCCGGTTCCGCTCGGCGGCCTCACCGGTCGCGGGCCAGCTCGCCGTCTATCTCGCGGCGGCCCCGCTCTACCTGCCGGTGATGCAGCTCGTACAGCGCACGATGCTGCCCGACTCGGGCCCCTCCGAACTCGCCGAAGTGCTGCTCAGCGGGCTGCTCTCGCGCGCCAAGGGCAACAGCCCGGACGACGAGCCGTGGTACGAGTTCGCCCCCGGCGTCCAGGAGGCGCTGCTCGGACCGCTGGGCCGCGACGAGGCGGTGCTCGTACTCAAACACTGCTCCGAATACATAGAACAGAGATTCGGCAGGGGCGGTCCGAACTTCCCCGCTCTCGTCCTCGCCCAGCTGGAGGACGCCAGACGCGTCCCGATCCACCCCGGCACGGGGGAGGAGACGGACGGCCTCGACGAGCTGTACGGGAGCGCCTTCGACGGCGACCGGGACGGCGACCGCGAACAGCGCGTCCCGCACCCCTTCGCCGAGGTCGCCCGCCGGGTCCTGGACCAGTTCGTCCCGTCCGCGCCGCCCGGCGAGAGCGAACCCGTCGTCAACGTGGCGGTGGAGAGCGCCCGCGACCTGCTGCGCCAGTTCGACTCCGACGGCATGGTGCAGTATCTGATCGACGCCGTACAACTGCTGCGCTCCGCCACCGAACACGAGGAGCCCGGCGGCTTCGACCCGGCGCTGTGGGCCGAGTTCGCGCGCTGTCTGCTGCGGCTCTGGGAGGTCCAGGGCAGCGGCGAACTGCTCAGCGAGGCCGAGCGCGCGGCCGAGCGCGCCGTCTCCCACCCCCGCGCCGTACGCGAACGCGCCGTCCTGGCCAAGGTGCTGCACGCGGCGGCCGACGACCGGCGCAGACGCGGTGACCGGCGCGGCGCCCTGGAGCTGCTGCGCCGGGCCGACCGCGAGTACACGGTGGCGGGCGCGGCGCTCGGCCTCGACCCCGCCGAGGTGCTGCGGCTCACCCTGGACCGGGTACGGGCGCTGGAGACGCAGTGGCTGCTCGGCGGCGACACCGCGCTGCTGCAGAGCGCGATCGGGATGCTGGAGGCGTTCGCCGACGTCTGGCCCGACCAGGAGAACCGGCCCTCGGGTCTGCCGCTGGCCCACGGCAGGACCCTGCTGCGGCTCTCGGGCGCGACGAGCGACACCGAACAGGCCCAGCTCTACGCGGAACAGGCCGCCCGCTCGCTGCGCAAGGCGCTCGCCCCCGGCGACCAGACCATCGGCAGCCAGGCCCGGGTCCAGCTCGACCTGGTGGACGCGCTGCTGCGCTCGGGCGAGGGCCTGGAGGAGGCCGGCCGGCTGATCGAACAGTCGCTGGCGACCGTACGGGACGACCGGCTCATCGCCTCGCTCAGGACCAGGGCGGCCCGGCTGCGGGTCGCGCGCTACGGGCGCGCGGACGGGGCGGGCGAGACGGCGGACGCGGGGGACCTGGAAGAGGCCGCCGAGTACTTCGCCCTCGCCGCGCGCGGCACCGCGCGCGACTCCCGGGCCCACGCCGATCTGCTCGCCGAGTGGGGCAGCGCCCTGCTGACCCGCGCCGCGCTCCCCGACGGCGGCCCCTTCACCGGCGCGGCCGTACGGGTGCTGCGCGACTGCCGTACGGAGACGGTCAGCGGCACGGCCCGCCAGGCGGAACGGCTGCTGATGCTGGGTCAGGCGCTCATGCTCCGGCACCGGATCAACGACGACCGGGTGGACCTGCGGGAGGCGGAGCATCTGTTCGGGCTGGCCGCCCAGGAGGCGCGCGACCCGCTGACCGCCGCCCGCTGCTGGCTGGAGCTGGGACGCTCGCACGTCGAGGCGCACCGCACCCTGCGCAGGCCCGCCCGGCTGGACGACGCGGCCGAGGCGTTCAGGGACGCGGCGGACGCGGCCAGGACGGCGGAAGCGGAACTGGACAATCCGCGACAACTTCTGGAAGCCGTCCACTTGCGTGCGGAGGCCCACCGCCAACGGGGTATGACCTATGAGGAGGCGGGCCGCCCCCGGGCCGCGCGCGAGGCGTACCGGGCGGCGCACGCGGAGTGGCGCAGGCTGCCGGACGGCGGCGGCGAGGCGGCGCGGCTGACCACGGCGCGGCTGGCCGAGCTGGAGCGCTGACCGGGACAGGGACGAACAACGGACGGGGGAATCGTCATGGACGACAGCACACGGAACGGCGGGACGACGCGTCACGGATGGCAGGACACGGCCCGAGGACCGCACGGAGCGGACCACGCGGACCACGACCAGGACCACAGGGACCGCCAGGACCGCCCGGGGACGGCGCCCCTGGGCCCGCCCCCTGCCCCGCCGCTGCCCGACCTGCTCGCCCTCGACCTGGCGGCGCTGCGCACGCTCGACCATCCCGTACTGACCGAGATCCTCACCGATCTGCGGGCCCGCAGCGAGCAGCCCAAGGAGACGCTCTGGGGGTTCACCAACGCGTTCTGAGCCACACCGAGGGACGGGCCCGGCCGCCCATCCACCCTCTCCTGCGGTCCTGCGGTCCTGCGGTCCTGCGGTCCTGCGGTCCTGCGGTCCTGCGGTCCTGCGGTCCTGCGGCCCTGCGGCCCTGCGGTCCTGCGGCCCTGCGTCAGGCGCCGAGGTGGTCCATCACCTCGAAGACCAGCGGCAGCGACGTCGCGAAGGTCGCGGCCGCCCAGCTGAGAGCGAGCGGGCGGCTCGTCCCGGCGGCGCGGGCGACGAACACGGCCGCCGCCGCGGCGAGCAGCGACACGAGTACGGCGATCAGCACCAAGAGTGCCGCCGGAGTGGCGCCGTCGTGTGCCGAGGACGCGGCGAAGGCCGCTCCGTGAGCGACGTGGGTCAGGGTGTCCGCCGCCGTCGTGGCGCCGGGGAAGAGACGTGCCATGGAGTGCTCCTTGAGGTTCCGGCCGCGTGACCCGCTGGGACCCGGTGCCGACGGTGCCGTGGTGCTCGTTGTCCTCGACGCTCTCAACCACCGCTGCACATGGGCCCGCTGCCTGCTGCCGCCGGGCTGACCGACCACTGCGCAGGCGCTGTCGCGTCTGCGGCGCGGCCGAGGGGCGGCGGGCGGCGCGGGCGCCGGGACCGGCCGGAAACGCGGTACCCCACGTATCCGCGCGTTGACATTCAGTCGCGGCCGGATCAGCATGCTGGTGCGCGGGCGCCGGTCCCGACGCTCACCCGCCCGAGGAACGCTCCGGGCGGCGCACCGGGGACGAGCAGCGCGACGACAGCCAAACGACAGCGGGCATCCGTATCACTGGACGCGCGCCGCCCGGAAGCCGGACCGGAGCACCGATCGCGCCGTGAGAAAGGAGGCTGGGGATGGAGTTCCGCGTACTGGGTCCCGTGGAGGTCCAGTTGACCTCCGGCCCCACAGTTCCCTTCAGCGGCAAGATGGCGGCGCTCCTCGGCATGCTCGCCCTCGCGATGCCCCGCGTGGTGAGCAAGTCCGTGCTGCACGAGGTCATCTGGCACGGCGCGGGCGATGTCAACCTGGTGGAGGGGAAGGTCCGCGCGGTGCGCCGCAAGCTCCTCCTGCCCAGCGGCAGCGTGCTGATCACGCAGAACTCCTCCTACCGGCTGGAGACCGAGACCGACGTCGAGCGCTTCATCGACCTGGGCAAGCTGGGCGACACGCGGCTGCGCACCGGGGCGCTGGAGGAAGCCGTCGATGCCTACACCCGCGCGCTGACGGTATGGCGGGGCGAGCCGGTGGCGGAGTTGTCGCATCATCAGCTGGTCAGCGAGGTGACGGCGCTCAAGCACCAGCGCCGCGTCGTACAGCTGGGCAGGACGCGAGCGCTGCTGGAGCTGGGGCAGTTGAGCGAGGGGCTCAAGGAAGCGGAGACGCTGCTGGCCGACGACCCGTACTGGGAGGAGGCCCATCGGCTGAAGGTCCGCGCCCTGTACGAACTGCAGGGCGCGCACGCCGCGTCGACGGCACTGCGCGGGGCGCGCGAGCTGCTGGCGCGGGAGGGTCTGATCACCTCCCGCCAGTGGAACGAGCTGACCGACCAGGTCCTCCGTCGCACGCTCGCCCCGCTGGAGCGCCCCGCAATCCCCCGGCAGCCCGCCGGACCCCGCTCCGCCCCGGCGGCAGGGCCTGCCCCGGCTCCCGCCGCCACGGCGGTGGCGTCGGAGCGCACGGAGAAGTGCCTGGAGAATCTGCCGCCCGCCACCTACGCGAAGTTCGTCATGCGCCCCGCCACCTGGAGGCGGCTGGAGGAGGCGGTCGGGCAGAGCCTTCCCGTCATCTCCGTCATCGGCCTCGGCGGAAGCGGGAAGTCCACTCTCGCCCGGGAGTTCGCCCTGCGGATGTCCGCGGAGGGAGTGCGTTTCCGGGCCGTCGTCTGGGTGTCGGACCGCGAGCGCCCCGGCACCACGACGCTCGGCGCCGTGCTGGACGCGATCGCCCTCACCACCGGCTATCAGGGCCTGCTCGCCCTGGGCGGGAACGTCAAGGAACACGAGGTCCGCCGCATCCTGCGGCGCACACCCACGCTGCTGATCGTCGACAACCACGAGTCGGTCGACGATCCCCGGCTGAACCGGTGGCTCTGCGAGATCCCCGAACCGAGCAAGGCGCTGGTGACCAGCATCGCGCGCGCCAGGGACCTCGCCGAGGGCGCCTTCGAGGTCGAGGTGCACGGCCTCGACGAGGACGAGGCCACCTCGTTCTACACGCAGTGCCTCGACCGTCTTGGCCTGCTCGACCTGCTCGACCGCTCCGTCGAACTCAAGGAGCTGTGGCGGGCCGCGGACGGCAACCCCCGGCTGATGGAGTGGGCGCTGGGCCAGGTGAAGCGCCGTGGACGCTCACTGCGCGACATCACCGCGGAGATCGCGGACATCGAGGACCACATCACCTTCGAGGACCGAACGGGCGACATCGTCGTGCGCGAACTGCTGCGCGGCAGCTGGACGAGCCTGTCCGACCCGGCCAGGCAGGTCCTCAGCGGCCTCGGCTGCTTCCCGTACGGCGTGGAATCCACGGTCCTGCGCGAGGTGGCGGGCGGTCCCGAGGGCTTCCGCGACGCCCTGGAGGAGCTGAGCGACCTGTGCTTCATCTCCCGCCAGAACTCGTCCGGCGCGGAAGGGACTTCGTACATCGCCCACCCGCTGGCGGTCAACCGCAGAGCGGCCAGGACAGGGCCGCACATGGCCGGCGTCCACGACCGGTGGATCCGGCACTTCCTGCGCCTGGCCCGCTCGGTGGGATTCTGCCCGCAGGACATCACCCGGCTCCGCGCGCTCGACGGGCCGAGAGTGCGCCGGAACATCGAATACGCGATGACCTGGTGCATGGAGAACGGCCGCCCGGCCGACGCACTGGAAATGGCGCGGGAGACCCGCTATTACTACTACGTACGCGGAATGTGGGGCGCGGATCCCGACGTACATCTGCTGCGCGCCCGTGCGGCGGCGGAAATCGGGGACCGGGCCGAGGAGTTCGACGCGCTCGTCTATTACCTCAATGTCACCGCGAAACAGGAGAACACCACTCAGGTGGACCGGCACCTGCCCCGGGTCGAGCGGATCCTGCGCGACCCGGACGTGTCCGTCTCCGCCCGCAGCATGGCCGAATACCGGCACGTCGTGGCGCTGCATCTCCTGGCCGAGGGAAGATACGCGGAGGCGACAGCCCAATGGCACGTCAATCTGGCGGATCCCGAAAGCCTCGGTCCCGCGAACTACAACGCCAATTTACGCTGGCTCGCGGTGTGCCTGAGCCGCACCGGGCCCGAGCGCCGGGCCGAGGCGTGGCAGTTGTTCGCCGAGGCCCGCGAACACGCCGTCGCGCACGGATACGAACGTGCCGCGATCCTGATCAGCCTTCAGGTGATGGAGCTGCGGTACGCGAGCGACCCGGGCCGCGAAAGCGCCCGCTCCCTCATCCGCGACCTGGAGGAGCTGCGGGAGCGGGTGGAGCGCACCGCCGATCAGCGCTACATGGCGGATCGCTGCTGGCTCCTCGCCCGCTGCCTGCACCGGTACGGGGAGACCGAGGCCGCCCTGACGCAGGCGGGGACCGCCATGGACCTCTACAGCCGGCTGGGCCTGGTCGAGTGGGCGGCACGCGCCCGCGACCTCACGGCCCCGGCAGCACACGCGCGGCCAAAGACCGAGGGACCGTCCACGCGCCCGCCGTTGGGGAGGGAAAGTGAGAGCACTCACCGCACCTGATGCGACCCAGTCCGAGATCCTGGCTCAACTGGCCGTCACGGAGGCATTGCTGTCCCGCGTCGCGACCAAGGTGTCCGGACGCCAGCGGGACGCCGAGATCGTCCCGATGCCCGATCTGGGGCTTCCGCACAATGTACGGAGAATCCACGGGGGATTCTTCACGGGCGCCTATTACGGCTGGGAGTCCGACGTACCCATGGTGCCGGTCGACGCCACGGTGAACCTGTGCGGCGTATCCGTATTCCGTACGTCCGCGGATTTCCCTGACGCCGCGGAATTCTCGCGGCGCGTCGCCGCCGCGAAGGCGAAGCTGGCCGCGGAGTCCCGTTACGTATGGAACTTCGCCCGCGGGAACCACTTCATCATTCTCGCCGAGGTACGAGGCGACGGCGGCCTGTTGCCGCCCGGCCGCTACCTGGTGCTGCACGCCTCCGCGGCCGAGTTCAAGGACCAGTACAACGGCCTCTACCCGACACCGGGCAACTGGTACGCCGACGCGGTCCGGCACGAGGAGGGCGCGGACGGCCGCTATCTGCGCTACCTGCACGGCGCCCCGGCCGAACGCTTCCACCGGCTGGTGCGCATGCTGGAGGACTACCAGTGCGAACGCCAGTGGTTCTGCGCCTCACTCGTCGCAGGCCGGGAGAGTTCGCTGGAAGAGGTCCTCTCCGTCCCGCACTACGGAATGCCCGACTCCCAGTCGGTGGCCATCGGCTGCCAGTGGCTCGACCCGGCGCGGCCGACGGCTCCCCTGCTGACCCGGCCGGGCGCCCCGCTCTATCTCGTCCGGGCCCGGCCCGGCGGAGCCAACGAGGTGACCACCGGGCGGGGCAGGCGCCTGCTCACCCCGCACGGCCTGGGAGTGAGATCCGACGCCGCCCTCGACCTGGGCTTCCACCCCGGAGCGCTGGGCATCGCCGGACGGCGCTACCGGCTGGAGGAGTCCCTGGCCGGGGCGGGCTTCACCGCCATCCGCGCTTTCGACCGCGACACCGATCTGACGCGCGTTCTCGCCGACTGCCCCGGCACCGTCGTCGCCGAACTCCACCAGAAGTACTCGTACTACCGCTCAGGAGACCATCAGTGAGCACCCTCGACCCGCAGGCACAGGCCCTGATCGACGCGGCGATCGCGAGCGGGCTCCCTCCCGTCCACTCGCTGCCCGCGGCACAGGCCCGGCGGCGCATGCGCTCCGCGTTCATCTGGGGTGACCCGGAACCGATCGAGCACCGCAAGGACCTGATCGCCCCCGGCCCGGCCGGAGACCTGCCCGTCCGTCTCTATCACCCCGCGCCCGGACGACGGCTGCCCTTGATCGTGTTCTTCCACGGCGGCGGCTGGATCGTCAACGACCTCGACACCCATGACCGGCTCTGCGCGCGGCTCGCCGTGGAGTCCTCCTGCGCCGTGCTCTCCGTCGACTTCCGGTGCGCACCCGAACACCCCTATCCGGCACCCGTGGAGGACGGCTACGCGGCGCTGGTGTGGGCCGCCTCGCACGGAGACGTCCTCGGCGTGGACACGTCCCGGGTCGCGGTGGCCGGTGACAGCTCGGGAGGCACGGTCGCCACAGCCGTGTGCATGACGGCCCGCGACCGCGGCGGGCCGGTCATCGGCCAGCAGACACTGATCTACCCGGTCACCGACCACCTCGATCCGCCGACCGCCTCGTACCGGGAGCGGGGGACCGGATACTCGCTCAACCGCGGCTTCATGGAGTGGGCGTGGCAGGCGTATCTGCCCGCCGAGTGGTCCGCGACGGACCCCCGTCTCTTCCCGCTGCGCGCCGCCGACTTGCGAGGACTGCCGAGAACGCTGATGCTGACCGCCGAATTCGATCCGCTGCGCGACGAGGGAATCGCCTACGCCGACCGGCTGAGCGAGGCCGGAGTACCCACCGAGCACTGGCACTTCGACGACCAGATGCACGGCTTCGCCCTGCAGACCCACGCCATCGACCGGGCCCGCCGCGCCGTGGCCGACACCGCGCGCCACATCGCGGCCGTACTGCGCGAGTCGCCCGAGGAGACGCTGTGACCCCGCCCCGCACGGCCGCCCTGACGCTCTACCGGCACGCGCCGACCGACTCCAACGGCGCGGGCGTCTACATGGGGAGCCGCGACCTGCCCCCGATGGAATCCGGCCTCGGCGCGGCAGCGGCGGCGGCCCCCCGGGACGGCGCCGAACACTTCACCCGCTTCTACTGTTCGCCCCTGCGGCGGGCCGCCCGCACCGCGGAGGTGATGTTCCCGGGAGCGGCGATCGAACCCGACCCCCGGCTGGCGGAGCGCTCGCTCGGACAATGGGAGGGGATGGCCCACGCCGACGTCCGCGAACGGCATCCTGAGGCATTCCTCCCCTCGGGCCACCTCGACCCCCGATTCACCCCGCCGGGCGGCGAGGACCTGACCGCGTTCCTCGCCAGGACCACGGACTTCCTGGCCCAGATGGACCGCCTGGACAGGGACGAGCGCGTCGTCGCCGTCAGCCACAACGGCTGGATCAGAAGCGCGCTGCATCTGGCGGGCAGCTTCCCCGTGGAGGAGATCTTCGCCGCGAGCGTGCCGTTCGCCGTGCCCGTCCTGATCCCGCTGGGACACTTCGCCGCCCGCGCCGACCACCCGCTCGGATCGCGGCCATGACACCCCTGGCGCCCCACGCCCCAGCCGGTCGGGGCGCCGGGTGAGACGGGAGCTGGCCTCCTACGAAGCGGGAGCGACGGGCCACCAGCGGCTCTTCGAGATCCATGAGCTGTGGCGGCTGTGCGAGTTCGCACTGCTCAGACGCGGGCTGAAGCGCGTCGACACCGGATCGCACACCTGGCACCTCCTGCAGCACCGGCTGTCCCGCATGTCCTCGGTGGGCGTGGAGCTGCGGATGCGGTCCTGGTTCTACACGCGGAGCCTGCCCTCCTGCGGTCCCGGGCTCTGCGTGTTCCCCGACACCACCGTGCACTATCCGGCCAACCTCTGCGTCGGAACGGAGGTGTTCATCAACCGCGGCGTCACCATCACCGCACCGGCCCCGGTCAGCATCGGGGACAAGGTGCTGATCGGCCCCTACACCGTGATCAACAGCGGCAACCACAGGTTCGCCAGCACCGACCGGCCGATCCGGGAACAGGGGCACGACCTGGCGCCCATCCACATCCAGGACGACGTGTGGATCGGCGCCCAGGCCACGGTCCTGGCCGGGATCACCGTCGGCCACGGCGCGGTGGTCGCCGCGGGCGCGGTGGTGACCCGCGACGTCGTACCGCACGCGGTCGTCGCGGGCGTTCCCGCGCGGGTGGTGAGCCACCGCGGCCGGGCGGCCCCCGGCCCGGAACCGCCCTGAGCGGGTCGGGTACGGCGGGCACCCGGTACCGCCCGTCGCCGGTCCTTTTCGCGGTGAGGGGGCGGTCGCGCAGGACAATCCGCGGCCATCCGTGTTTGCCCCCTGGGCATAACAGGAACACACGCGGGGGACGCACGCCCAGGGTGCGGCCGGCCCGGAGGGGGGAGGACGCGTGGTGTCACGACCGGTGCCGACGACGCCGAACGGGCCCGCCCCTGACACCCCCGTGCCCTTCGGGCAGTTCATCGTGAAGGTCCACGGCCGCTGCAACCTCGCCTGCCGCTACTGCTACCTGTACGCGGGCCCCGACCGCACCTGGCGCGAGCGGCCCGCCGCCGCCTCGCCCCAGGTGCTGGAGCGCACCGCGGTCCGTATCGCCGAGCACGCCGCCCGCCACGGACTGCGCGACCTCGCCCTCGTCCTGCACGGCGGCGAGCCGCTGCTCGCGGGCGCCGGACGGCTGGCGGCCTTCGCGCGCGACGTACGGGAGCGGGCCGGAGCGGACCGTACGGTGAGCGTCACCGTCCAGACCAACGGCACCCTGCTCACCGAGCGCCGCACCGCCACCCTCGCCCGGCACGCCGTCCGCGTCGGCATCAGCCTCGACGGCGGCCGGGCCGCCCACAACACCCAGCGCACCGACCACGCCGGCCGCCCCTCCTGGCCCGCCGCCGCGCGCGGCGCCCGGCTGCTCGCCACGCGCCACCCCGACGCCTACGCGGGCATCCTCACCGTCGTCGACCCGCGCACCGACCCCGTCGAGATGTACGAGTCGCTGCTCGAACTGCGCCCGCCCGCCCTCGACCTGCTGCTCCCGCACGCCAACTGGACCAGCCCGCCGCCCGGCCTGCCCGCACACCGGCTCGCCGATCCGGGCCGCCCCACCCCGTACGGCGACTGGCTCACCGCCGTCTTCGACCGCTGGTGGCGGGCCGGACGGCGGGAGACCAGGATCCGGCTCTTCGAGGAGTGCCTCGCGCTGCTGCTCGGACTGCCGGGCGCCACCGAATCGCTCGGGCTCGACCCCCTCAACGCCGTCGTGGTCGAGACGGACGGCGCGATCGAGCAGGTCGACTCCCTCAAGTCCGCCTACGACACGGCCGCCGCCACCGGACTCGACATCTTCCGCCACAGCTTCGACGACGCCCTGCGCCACCCCGGGATCGCCGCCCGCCAGGCGGGCCCGGCCGCCCTCGCCGACGGCTGCCTGGCCTGCCCGCTGCTCACGGTCTGCGGCGGCGGCCACTACGCCCACCGCTACCGCTCAGGCCAAGGGTTCCGGCACCCCTCCGTCTACTGCGCCGACCTCGACCGGCTGATCCGCCACGCCGCCGCCGCCCTGGCGGGAGCCGCGGCGTGAGCCCGGCCGTCCCCGAGCGGGCGCTGCGCGAACTCGGCCGCACGGAAGGCGGCACGGACGCCCTCGCGCTGCTCGTACGCGACCAGCACACCCGGCGGCTGATCCTGCTGCGCGCCCTGCTCGACGCGGCGACCGCCGCCCCGGCGGCCCCGCGCCCGGCCGAACCGGCCGCCGGGCCGCGCGAGCACTGGGCGCTGCTGGAGGAGGCCGACCGCGCCGACCGCGCCGCCGTACGCGCCGTCCTGCTCCACCCGTTCGCCGGACCGTGGGCGCAGCGCTGTCTGCGCGGGCTCACCGCCCGCGCCCCCACCCCGGAACTCGCCGCGGACCTCGGGTACTTCGGCGCGCTGGCCGCCGCCGCCGCGATCCGGGCCGGGCTGCCGTTCACCGTCCGGCTCGCGGCGCCCGCAGGACCGCTCGTCCTGCCCACCCTGGGCGCGCTGCGCACCACGCCGGGCCCCTCGGCCCCCGTCGACATCACCCTGGCCGAGACGCGGCTGACGGTACGGCAGGACGGCGCGGCGCCGCTCACCCTGGAAGCGGCCCGCGACGTCCCGCGCTCCGCGGACCCGCGCTGGCAGCCCGTGCTCGCGCTGGAGCCGCTGCGGGAGGGCGCCCCGCCCGTCCACCTCGACGACCTCGACCCGTACCGCGTCGCGCCCCCCGGCACCCGGCGGCCCGGCCTGTCCGCCGCCACCGGCCCCGACCCGGCCGAGCGCGCGGGCTGGGCGCGGCTGTGGCCGCGCACCGGCCCCGCGCTGGCGGCCGGCGGCGCCCACCGGGCCGCCGAGGCGGCGGCCCTGCTGCGCTGCCTCGTACCGCTGCGCCCGCCCCCCGGCTCCGCGCCCTCCGGCGAAGGACCCGCGCAGTGCAGCGCCACCCGCCGCGAGGCGTTCGGCGCGGTCCTCAGCAGCAGACCCGCCACCCCCGACCACCTCGCCGCGACCCTCGTGCACGAACTCCAGCACACCAAACTCGCCGCCCTCACCGCCCTCGTCCCGCTGCACCACGAGGACGCCACCCCACGCCACTTCGCGCCCTGGCGCTCCGACCTGCGGCCCTTCGACGGACTCCTCCAGGGCGCCTACTCCCATCTCGCGCTCGCCGACTACTGGCAGCGCCTCGCCCTCGGCGCCGAGCGGCCCTCCCGGAGCGACCAGTGCTGGGCCGAGCACGCCCGCTGCCACGAACAGGTCGGCGCGGTCCTGCCCGTACTCGCCGGCTCCGGCGCGCTGACGCGCGAGGGACGCGCGGTCGTCAACGAGATGATCGCCGTCTACCACCGGCTCTCCGCGCACCCGCCACCCGCCGGACACCGCGTCAGGGCGGCGGCATACGTGCGTACGGCACGCATGATCTGGCGCCAAAGGAACGGAACGTGAAGCGGCACGGCGAAAGGATCGATCCATGGGGCGCAGGGGTATGTTAAAAGGGCGTATGACGACGCAGGGAGACGGTTGAATGCCCGGAGCACACAAGCAAGTTGACGCCACCGGGCCGCAGGTTGTCACCATCAGCTTCGCCGGGTTCAACCGGGCCTGGGCGGCCTGGATCGGGGACCGTCTGGAGCGCCGCGGCCTCTCGGTGGTCTACCAGCGCTGGTATCCGCTGGACGACACCCCGCTGGAGGAGTATCTGCGCGATCTGCTGCTCGCGCCCGGCCCCGTCCTGGTCATCCTCAGCGACTGGTACTTCCAGCTCGGCCCGCGCGGCCACGACGAGTGGAACAGCGCCCTGCGCGCCGTGGTGGAGCCCGCGCGCGACCGGTTCGCCGCCGTCTCCGTCACCACCGCCCCGCTGCCCAGCGCCACCACCGTCTTCGCCGCGGCCGACCTGACCACGGTCGGCGAGACGGAGGCCGAGCGGCGCGTCCTGACCCGCCTCGGCCTGCCGACCGCCCCCGTACCCGCGCACGGCGACACCCGGCTCGGCCCCCGCTACCCGGCCGACGTCCCCGACGTGTGGGGCGGCGTCCCACGCCGTAACACCCGCTTCACGGGCCGCGAGACGCTGCTCAACGACGCCTACAACGCGTTGCAGCAAGCGGGCCGGGGCGCCGGTGTGGTCACCCTCCACGGCATGTCCGGCGTCGGCAAGACCCAGCTCGCCGCCGAGTACGTGTACCGCTTCGGCGCCGAGTACGACGTCATCTGGTGGATCGCCGCCGACAAGCGGGTCAGCTGCCGCCAGCGCCTCGCCGAACTCGCCCCCGCGCTCGGCCTGTCCACCGGCGTCGAGTACGGCGAGCGGCTGCGCGCCTCGCGCGACGCGCTGCGCCGCGGCGACCCGTACAGCCGCTGGCTGCTGGTCTTCGACGGCGCCGACGAACCCGACCAGATCTGGGACCTGGTGCCGACCGGGCCCGGCCATGTGCTGATCACCGCCCGCAATCCGGAGTGGGGCGAACACAACAGCGCCCTGATGGAGGTCCCGGTCTACGACCGCGACGAATCCGTCGCCTTCGTCCGGCGCCGCGCCCCGCGCCTGAGCTACGGCGAGGCCGCGCAGCTCGCGGGCGCGCTGGAGGACCTGCCGCTGCTGCTCGACCAGACGGCCGGCTGGCTCAACGACTCCGACATGACCGTCGACCAGTACATCGAGCTGCTCAGGGGCGGCATCGACCAGGACGTCGTACGGGTCTCCGCCGACTTCCCGCTCGCCTTCCAGACCGGCTGGTCGATACTGCTCAACAAGCTCCGCGAGACCGTGCCCGAATCCGTGGACCTGCTGCGGCTGTGCACGTTCTTCGCGCCGGGCGCCATCCCCGTACGGCTGGTGCGCGACCTGCCCGCGGACACCCTCCCCGAGAAGCTGCGCGGTCTGGTCGACGACCCGGTGCGCTGGACGCGCGCGATCAACAAACTCCGGCAGTACGCGGTGGTGCGCGCCGCCGGGGTCGGCGAGCGCGAGGTCAGGGACCAGGTCGGGGAGAACGGGCCCGGCGGCGCGGGCGACACCCTCTACATGCACCGCATGGTCCACCAGATCGTCCACCAGGACATGCCCGCCCAGGACCACGGCGACTTCATCGAGGTCGTCCGCCGCGCACTGGTCGCCGCCGACCCCGGCCGCCCCACCGACACCCGGCTGTGGCCCCGGTACGCGGAGATCACCCCGCATCTCAAGTGGGCCGACGTCCTCAAGAGCACCGACCCCGACGTGCACACCCTGGTCCTCAACTGCCTGCGCTACCTGTATCTCTCGGGCGAGTACCGGGCGGGCATCAACCTCGGCAGGCGCGCCATGGCGGCCTGGAAGCGGCTCCTCGGCGACACCCACCCGAGGATCTGGGACCTCAGCTACCACTACGCCAACGTGCTGCGCGCCGTCGGCGACTACGCGGGCACCGAGGCCATCGAGCGCGCCGCCGCCGAACAGCTGCGCGCCGAACGCGGCCCGCAGGACCTGGAGTACCTGCGCGCGGCGGGCGGACTCGCCGCCGACCTGCGCGGCCTCGGCCGCTACGACGAGGCGTACGAGATCTCCGGCCGGCTCGTCGCCGCCTACCGCGAACTCGTCGGCGAGCAGGACGCGCGCACCCTGAGCGCGCAGAACAACCTGGCCGTCACCCTGCGGCTGTTCGGCCGTTACGAGGAGTCCCTCGACCTCAACCGGCGCACCCTGGAGGCCCTGCGGCAACTGCTGCGCCCGCGCCACGCCTGGACCCTCTTCTCGGAGATCAACTACGCCACCGACCTGCGGCTCCTCGGCCGCTACAGCGAGGCGGAGTCGCTCCAGTCGCAGAGCGTGCGCGTCCACCGCATCGTGATGGGCCGGGACAACCCGCAGACGCTGCGCGCCGAGCACAACCTCGCGCTGTGCCACTACCGTTCGGGTGAACGCGGCAGGGCCGCCGAGCTGCTCACCCAGGTCCTGGAGAGCTGCGAACGGGTCCTGGGCGAACACGACCCGCTGACCATGATGTTCGCCGCGTCCCAGAGCTGTTTCGCCCGCGAGCACGGCGACATCGACCAGGCCAGGGCGATAAGCGAACAGGTCGTCGCCGGCTATCTGGACATGCTCGGCGAGGGACACCCCTTCCTCGCCGGGACCCGCGGCAACCACGCGCTGATCCTGCGCAACGTCGGCGAGCGCGACCAGGCCCACCTCCTGATGGAGACCGCCCTGAGCGACATGACCGGCGCGGTGGGGGAGCGCCACCCCTGGACGCTGGGCTGCGCCATCAACGCCTCGGCGCTGCGCAACATCGTCGGCGACCCGGAGGGCGCCGCCGCGCTGACCGGCGACACCATCGTCCGCGCCACCGAGACCCTCGGCCGCACCCATCCGCTCACGCTCTCCGCCCGGATCGCGCACGCGGCCGACCTGCGGGCGCTGCGGGACGTGCAGCGCGCCGAGAAGACCGAGGGGGAGGCGCTGGACGACCTGGTGGCGACGCTGGGCGCGCAGCACGTCCACACCGTCGCGGCCCGCTCGCGCAACCGCCCGTACTGGGACTTCGAGCCGCCCATCGTCTGAACGGCGGCGCTGTCCGTACGCCGGAGGGCCCGGCCCCGCGAGCTGATCGCGGGACCGGGCCCTCCGGCGTACGGGCGCGGGTCAGGCGTCGAAGACCTCGCTGACCAGCTGCTGCTGCTCCGCCTGGTGGCGCTTGGCCGAGCCGACCGCGGGCGACGAGGAGTGCGGGCGCGAGATGCGCCGCAGCCGCTCGCCGTGCGGGATGTCGGCGCCGACCGCCAGGTCGAGGTGGTCGATCAGGTTGAGCGCGATGAACGGCCACGCACCCTGGTTCGCCGGCTCCTCCTGCGCCCACAGGTACTTCTCGGCGTTCGGGAACTTGGCGATCTCGGCCTGCAGCTCCGTACCCGGCAGCGGGTACAGCCGCTCCAGCCGCAGGATCGCGGTGTCCGTGACGCCGCGCTTCCGCCGCTCGGCGTCCAGGTCGTAGTAGACCTTGCCGGTGCAGAAGACGACCTTGCGGACCGCGTTCGGGTCCACGGCCTCGTCGCCGATCACCGGGCGGAAGCCGCCGGTGGTGAACTCCTCCGCCTTGGACGCCGCGGCCTTCAGACGCAGCATCGACTTCGGGGTGAAGACGACGAGCGGCTTGTGGTGCGGGTTGTGGACCTGCCAGCGCAGCAGGTGGAAGTAGTTCGACGGCAGGGTCGGCACGGCGACCGTCATGTTGTTCTGCGCGCACATCTGGAGGAAGCGCTCGGGGCGCGCGGACGAGTGGTCCGGGCCCTGGCCCTCGTAGCCGTGCGGCAGCAGCAGCGTGACGCCCGAGGTCTGGCCCCACTTCTGCTCGGCCGACGAGATGAACTCGTCCACGACGGACTGCGCGCCGTTGACGAAGTCACCGAACTGCGCCTCCCACATGACCAGCGCGTCCGGCCTGGCCAGCGAGTAGCCGTACTCGAAGCCCATCGCCGCGTACTCGCTGAGCAGCGAGTCGTAGACGTTGTAACGGGCCTGCTCGTCCGTCAGGTACTGGAGCGGGGTGTAGTCCTCGCCGGTGCCCTGGTCGACCAGGACCGCGTGGCGCTGGCCGAACGTACCGCGGCGGGTGTCCTGGCCGGAGAGCCGGACCGGGGTGCCCTCCATCAGCAGCGAGCCGATGGCGAGGGTCTCGCCCATGCCCCAGTCGATCGTGCCGTCCTCCACGGAGGAGGCGCGGCGCAGCAGCTGCGGCATCAGACGCGGATGGACGGTGACCGTGTCGGGGATGTTGACCTGCGACTCGGCGATCCGCTTGACGACCTCCTGGGAGACCGCCGTCGTCACCGCGACCGGGAACTCCGCCTGGACGTCCGGGATATGCGTCGGGCCAGCGTGCGAGGTGGCCTCGCGGACCTCGGCGAAGACCTTCTCCAGCTGCCCCTGGAAGTCCTGGAGCGCCTGCTCCGCCTCTTCCAGCGTGATGTCGCCGCGGCCGATCAGCGACTCGGTGTA
Source organism: Streptomyces corynorhini (assembly GCF_003346515.1). Taxonomy (GTDB): domain Bacteria; phylum Actinomycetota; class Actinomycetes; order Streptomycetales; family Streptomycetaceae; genus Streptomyces; species Streptomyces corynorhini. The sequence goes on along the minus strand of NZ_QQNA01000021.1, from coordinate 11,338 downwards.
GAGCTTGCGCACCGAGCGCTTCTTGTCGATCAGGCGGACCATCTGCGGGTTGGTGAACTGCGGGTTGTCGCCCTCGTTGTGACCGCGGCGGCGGTAGCAGATGAGGTCGATCACGACGTCCTTGTTGAACGTCTGGCGGAACTCGAAGGCGAGCCGCCCGACCCGGACGACGGCCTCCGGGTCGTCACCGTTCACATGGATGATCGGCGCCTCGATCATGCGGGCCACGTCGGTGGCGTACATGGAGGAGCGCGACGCCTCCGGGGCCGCGGTGAAGCCGACCTGGTTGTTGATCACGATGTGGACGGTGCCGCCGGTGCGGTAGCCGCGCAGCTGCGACATGTTGAGCGTCTCGGCGACGACGCCCTGGCCCGCGAAGGCCGCGTCGCCGTGGAGCGCCAGCGGCAGGACCGTGAAGTCCGTACCGCCCTTGTTGATGATGTCCTGCTTGGCGCGGGCGATGCCCTCCAGGACCGGGTCGACCGCCTCCAGGTGCGAGGGGTTCGCGGCCAGCGAGACCTTGATCTGCTCGCCGTCCAGACCGGTGAAGGTGCCCTCGGCGCCCAGGTGGTACTTGACGTCGCCGGAGCCGTGCATCGACTTCGGGTCGAGGTTGCCCTCGAACTCGCGGAAGATCTGGGCGTAGGACTTGCCGACGATGTTCGCCAGCACGTTCAGCCGGCCGCGGTGGGCCATACCGATGACGACCTCGTCGAGACGCGACTCGGCGGCGGAGTCGATCACCGCGTCGAGCAGCGGGATGACGGACTCGCCGCCCTCCAGCGAGAAGCGCTTCTGGCCGACGTACTTCGTCTGCAGGAACGTCTCGAACGCCTCGGCGGCGTTCAGCCTGCGCAGGATCCGCAGCTGCTCCTCGCGCTCCGGCTTGGCGTGCGCGCCGCGCTCGATGCGGTCCTGGAGCCACTTGCGCTGCTTCGGGTCCTGGATGTGCATGAACTCGATGCCGGTGGTGCGGCAGTACGAGTCGCGCAGCACGCCCAGGATGTCGCGCAGCTTCATCATCGACTTGCCGGCGAAGCCGCCGACCGCGAACTCGCGCTCCAGGTCCCACAGCGTGAGCCCGTGCTCGGTGATGTCGAGGTCGGGGTGCTTGCGCTGGAGGTAGTCCAGCGGGTCCGTGTCGGCCATGACGTGGCCGCGCACCCGGTAGGAGTGGATCAGCTCGAAGACCCGGGCGGGCTTGGTGACGTCCTCGTCGTGCGACGCGTCGATGTCCTTGAGCCAGCGGACCGGCTCGTAGGGGATGCGCAGCGCCTTGAAGATCTCGTCGTAGAACTCGTTCTCGCCGAGCAGCAGCTGACTGACGATCCGCAGGAACTCGCCCGAGGCAGCGCCCTGGATGACCCGGTGGTCGTAGGTCGACGTCAGGGTCATCACCTTGGAGATGCCCAGCTTGTTCAGGGTGTCCTGCGAAGTGCCCTGGAACTCGGCGGGGTAGTCCATCGAGCCGACGCCCATGATGACCGACTGACCGGGCATCAGACGCGGCACGGAGTGGACGGTGCCCAGGCCGCCGGGGTTGGTCAGCGAGACCGTGACGCCGGTGAAGTCGTCCATCGTCAGCTTGTTGCCCCGGGCGCGGCGGACGATGTCCTCGTACGCCTGCCAGAACTCGAAGAAGTTGAGCGTCTCGGCCTTCTTGATGCCCGCGACGACGAGCTGACGGTCGCCGTTGGCCTTCACCAGGTCGATGGCGAGCCCGAAGTTGATGTGCTCCGGCTTGACCAGGGTCGGCTTGCCGTCCTTCTCCGCGAAGGAGTGGTTCATCGACGGCATGGCCTTGATCGCCTGCACCATCGCGTACCCGATGAGGTGCGTGAAGGAGATCTTGCCGCCCCGCGCGCGCTTCAGGTGGTTGTTGATGACGATGCGGTTGTCGAAGAGGAGCTTGACCGGGACGGCGCGCACCGAGGTGGCGGTGGGCACCTCCAGCGAGGCGCTCATGTTCTTCGCGACGGCGGCGGACGGGCCGCGCAGCGTCAGGAACTCGGGACCGGCCGGTGCCTCGGCGGAATCGCCGCCGCCCGCGGCGGGCTTCGCCTTCACCGGCGCCGGGGCGGCGGCGGGCTTCGCGGCGGGCGCGGGCCGCGCGGGGGCCGGGGCCGCCTGCGCGGGCCGGGCGGCCGGTGCGGGAGCCGGGGCCGGTGCCGCGGCGGGCGCCGGTGCGGCGGCCTTGGCGGGAGCCGGAGCCGGAGCGGCGGCAGCGGGCCGCGCGACGGGTGGCTGGGCCGGTGCGGCCGGCGAGGCGGGTACCGCAGCCCCCGCGGCTGCGGACGCGTCGCCGGACTTTTCCGCCGCGCCGGAGGTGCCCGGCTTGTAGTCGGCGAAGAAGTCCCACCAGGCACGGTCGACCGAGTTCGGATCCTGGAGGTACTGCTGGTAGATCTCGTCGACGAGCCATTCATTGGCTCCGAAGGCCGCGGCAGGGTTCTTGCCCTGCCCGTCTTCGTCGGTCGAGATGCTCGCGTTACTGGGGGACTGAGACGACACGGCGTGAACCGCCCTCTTCCGCTTCACAAGGTGATGGACAGCGGGAATCAAGGCTACGCCTACCCGGCCGACACGTGCAGACCGGGCGTGCCATCGTCGTGCAAGTCACATCGGACGGCGGGTTTCAGCGTATGAATTGGCGGGAAACAAGCCAGGTTCCGCTGCGCCGGGAAGACACATCACCCCGGCCACGGCCGGTACACGGCCCGTAGCCCCGCCGGTCCCCGACTCCGTACCCGGAGATCGTGCGTTTTCGCTTCGAACCCTTCGAACTCTACGTCAACCACGAGGCCCGGGTGCTCCCGGCAGAGTGACCCGGATCAGACAGCCGCGTTCCGATTCGGCCACACCGATGTGCCCGCCGTGCAGATCGACGGCCCAGCGGGCGATCGCGAGGCCGAGCCCCGTACCGCCGTCGCTGCCGGGTCCGTGCGCGGAGGGCGCCGTACCCCGGTTGAACCGCTCGAAGACCTGATGCCGCTCCTGCTCCGGGATACCGGGCCCCTCGTCCTGGATCTCCAGCTCCAGCGACTCGGGACCTGGCCCGCCGCCGCGCCGGGCGCGCACGGTGACCCGGCCGTGCGGCGGGCTGTGCTTGACGGCGTTGTCGATGAGGTTGGCGACGACCTGGTGGAGACGTTCCGCGTCCGCGTGCGCGGTCAGCTCGGGCGGCGAGACGTCCAGATGCAGATGGACATCCGTACGGGTGTGACTGACCGAGCCGGACACCCCGGAGACCGGGCGGCGCTGCGAGGCGGCCAGATTGGCTTCCTTGAGCACCCCGGACAGGTACGGCCACACCTCGAAGCGGCCCGCCCGCAGCGGTACGACGCCGTTGTCCAGCCGGGACAGGTCGAGCAGCGTCTCGGTCAGCCGCCCGAGCCGCTCGGTCTGCCGCAGCGCCGTCAGCATCATCTCGGCATCGGCGGCCGTCACCCCGTCCACCACGTTCTCCAGCACGGCGCGCAGGGCCGCGATGGGCGTGCGCAGCTCGTGGGAGACATTGGCGATCAGCGCCTTGCGGTGCTGGTTCTCGGCCTCCAGGTCGTCGGCCATCCGGTTGATCGTCGCCGCCAGGTCGCCCAGCTCGTCACGGCGGTCGGAGCCGCTGACCCGCCGGGTGTAGTCGCCGTGCGAGATCGCCTTGGCGACGGTGCTCATCTCGTCCAGCGGCGCGGTCAGCCCGTGCGCCACGAACTGGGTGATCAGCAGCGTCGCGATCATCGAGAAGACCGTGATGAAGCGCAGCTCGGTCTCCGTGCGCAGCGCCACCACCAGCAGCCCGGTGGTGATGAGGACGGAGATGACGACGAGGGCGCCGAGCTTGGCCTTGATGGACAGCCGCAGCCGGGCCGCGCCTGGCCCGAACCCCAGCAGCGTCCCGAGGCGGGCCGCGAAGCGCGCGCCGGGCCCCGGCGCCGCCCCGGCGCGCGCACGGCGCCGGTCCTCCCAGCGGGGAGCCGGGGCGCCACGCTCCGCGGCAGGCCGCCCGGCGGGAGGCGAGCCGTCCCGGAGCCGCTCGGACGCGGGCCGGGTCATGGAGCGGGCGTCTCCAGCGCGTACCCGACACCGTGCACCGTACGGATCCGCTCCGCGCCGATCTTCCGGCGCAGCGCCTTGATGTGGCTGTCGACCGTACGGGTGCCCGAGGCGTCCGCCCAGTCCCACACCTCGGCGAGGAGCTGCTCCCTGGACAGGACGGCGCGCGGCGTGTTCGCCAGGCAGACCAGCAGGTCGAACTCGGTCGGCGTCAGGTGGACGTCCTCGCCGCGCACCCGCACCCGGCGCTGCGCGTGGTCGATCTCCAGCTCGCCCAGGCGCAGGATGCCGCTGCGCGGCGTCACCGCGGCCAGCGCCGCGCGCTCCACCCGGCGCAGCAGCACATGCACCCGGGCCGCCAGCTCCCGCATGGAGAACGGCTTGGTCATGTAGTCGTCGGCGCCGACGCCGAGCCCGACCAGCATGTCGGTCTCGTCGTCCCGCGCCGTGAGCATCAGCACGGGCACCGGGCGCTGCGCCTGTACGCGGCGGCAGACCTCCAGACCGTCGAAGCCCGGCAGCATGACGTCCAGGACCATCAGGTCCGGCTGCCAGCCCTCGGCCGCGTCGACGGCCGCGGGGCCGTCCACGGCCGTCTGTACGAGAAAGCCCTCGGCCCGCAGCCGCGCGGCGATGGCGTCGACGATCGTCGCGTCGTCCTCGACGACGAGAATCCGGCGCTGCGCGCCGGGCGTCGCGGCGACTCCGGTGTGGCTGGTCTGTGTCTGCTCCATCGCCCGCCCCTGGTACGCGTTCCGCGATCCTTGTTCCGCGATCTGCATGAAGTATGCAGATCCATGTGTCGGGAGCAGCGTAGATGCAGCGGGAGCTTCCCGGCTACGCAGTGCGAACAGCGAGATGGACCACGTCGGGTACGCCTCGGGCAACCGGCACCTCTTCCGCCCTTACCCCTGTGAACCCGGCATTCCGCAACGCCTCACCGAAGGCCGGGGACGGGTTCGCCGACCAAACGGCGAGGACACCGCCCGGTTTCAACCGGTCCCGGCACATGGCGAGTCCGGCCGCCGAGTAGAGGTTCCCGTTGTCCTCGGTGACGGTCCACTCGGGTCCGTTGTCGATATCCAGACAGAGCGCGTCGTAACGGTCCGTGGTCGTCCGGAGGTACTCCACGAGATCGGTGTGCAGGATCACAGTGCGCGCGTCGCGCAGCGCGGCGCCGGAGATCGCGCCGAGCGGTCCCTCGCGGTGCCAGTCGATCACCGCCTCCTCGCGCTCCACGACCGCGATCCGCCCCCATCGCGCGTCGGCGGCGGCGTGCGCGAGGGAGAAGCCGACCCCGAGCCCGCCGACGAGGACGTCCGGCGCCTCGCGCCCGGCCGGGAGCGCGTCCCGGGCGGCGTCGATCAGCAGCCGCTCGGAGCGGCCGTCCGAGGTGTCCATCAGGAAGCAGCCGTTGGCGATGATCTCCAGCCGGGTACCCCTGCGGCGCAGGACGACCTCGCCGTACGGCCCGTCGCGGCGGTCGAGCGTGACAGGCTCGGCGGCGGGGTCGTGGAGATGGTCGGTGGTGGTCGCTGACGCGGGTGCGGACATGCTGTCGGAGCCTCTCCCTCTGGCGGCTGATGGCGGCGGACGCCGACGCCATCCTGGCCGTGGGCGCCGGGCCTGGCCAACCCGATTTCGGCCTAGGGCCTCTCGTTTGGATCATGCCGGGCTCGCGAGCCCTGGCACCGCGCCTCGCCGCGTTGTCGTCCGTCGCCTACGCTCCGCGTGGGCTCCCTCCTCCGCCTTGCGATCCACGGCACCAGACCCCGCTCCCTCATCCGGCCTGATCCAAACGAAAGACCCTAGGCGACCGATGATGGGGGTGTGTCCCCCGTCATGGACGGGGGACACGACGGTCGCGTTCGCTGAGAGTCCCCCGTGGAAGGAGTCGCCGACGGTGAAACGGCTGGAGACGACACGTACGGGGACGGATCCGGGCGGCGGCAGCGGAGCGACGTCGCGGCCGGCCGCCGTACCGGCGCCGCGCCCCGCCGGGCCCGCGGAGGCGTCCCCTCTTGAAGAGGCCGCATTCACGGATCCTCTTCAGGAGGCGGACCGGCTCAAGCCGGGCCCTCTTCAGGAGCCGGGCCTTCTCAAGCCGGGCCTTCTCAAGCCGGGCCTTCTCAAGGCGGGTCCTCTTCAAGAGACGGGTCCTCTTGAAGGGGAAAGGCCCGAGGACGCCGCGCCCGCCGCCCCGCGGCGGTGCCGGACACCCCTGGCCGTGCGGCACGTGAGGCCGCTGCTGCCAGGACCCGTCCGTACCCCGTTCACCTTCTGGTACGCGCTGGTCCTGCTCGGGACCTCGCTCTACGCGGCGTACGCGCAGCGGGAGACCGTCTCCGCGCTGCTGCGGGGCTCCAGCACGGACGTCGCCCACCTCGCCCAGCACCCCGTCCTCGTCCTGGTCGCCAGCGCGCTCTGGGTCGCCGGGGGCCTGGCTTCCCCGTACGCCCTCGGGTTCGCCCTCGTCATGACGGCGCTGGAGCGCCGGATCGGCGGCCGGCGCACGGCCGGGGTCTTCCTGCTCGGCCATGTCACGGCGACCCTGGCGACCGAGGTCCCGGTCGCGCTCTCGGTCGCCGGTGGCCGACTGCCCGCGACGTCGCTGCACCGCCTCGACTACGGCATCAGCTTCGGGCTGATGGCGAGCGTCGGCGCACTGGCCGGGCTGCTCGCCCCGCTGCCGCGCGGGATCCTCCTCGGCGTGGTCGGCACGACGCTGCTCCAGGAACTGCTGGAGTTCGACGACCCGCTCACCGCCTGGGGCCACCCGGTGGCCCTCCTCGTCGGCGTCGCCTGCTGGCCCGCCGCGCGCCGGGCGTACCGGCACACGGTGCGGTCCGCGACGAAACGCGGCGGTGCGGAAGGACATCCGGGTGGTGGGGTGTCGCGATGACCGACTACAAAGGAGACGGCGCCGTGCGGCCGTCGGCCCTGGCCTGGGTGGAACGGCAGCTGGACAGCGGCGAACGGATCGTCGCGACCGAGGCGCTGCACGGCGGCATCACCGCCGAGATGCGGCGGCTGACCGTCCGCGAGCGGGACGGAGCCACCCGCGACCTGGTGCTGCGGACCTTCGTCGCGCCGCCCTTCGTAGATCAGGCCGAGGACCTGCTGAACCGTGAGGCCGAGGCCCTCACCCTGCTCGCGGGGACAGGCGTACCGGCTCCGGCGCTGGTCGCGGCCGATCCGAAGGCCGCGTGGTGCGCGTACCCGTCGCTCCTCATGACACATCTGGCGGGCCGGACGGTCCTCGACGACGAGGGACTGGAGCGGCGCGTCGCCCTGCTGGCCCGCCAACTCGTCGCGATCCACGCGCGGCGGCCCGCCCGGCGGCCCCCGGAGTACGAGGCGTGGACGACCGCCGACGCGGTCGTCCCTCCCCGGGGCGCCGACGCCGTGGCGTGGACCGCCGCGACGGAGGTGATCCGCGGGCCCGCGCCGCCGTACGAGGGGCGGTTCCTGCACCGGGACTTCCACCCGGGCAACGTGCTGTTCGACGCGTCGCCCCCGAGCGCCGACGGTCTGCGGATCACCGGGGTCGTCGACTGGGTGCAGACCTCCTGGGGCCCGGCGGACCTGGACGTGGCGCACTGCTCCAGCAACCTCGCCCTGCTGCACGGCCCGGCGTGGGGTCTGCGGTTCGCCGAGGCGTACGAGGAGGCCGGCGGGGTGCAGGCCGCGGCACCGGACGAGCGGCTGTACTGGCGGCTGCTGGACGCGCTGGCGTTCGCCGGGGGCACGGAGTGGGTGGCGCGGCCGTGGCGGGAGGCGGGCAGGGCGGAGCTGACGGCGCGGGTCGTGGAAGAGCGGCTGGACGGCTACGTTTCCGCCCTGCTGGACACGCTCGCCTGAGCCGGTCTCCCGGGCGGCGTGGGTGCGAGTGAGGGGCGTGAGTGGGGGGCGTGAGCGGGGGCGCGCGAAGCGCCGTCGGCCGATCGCTCAGAGCGAACGCGGCCCGGGGAACATCCGGGGGCTCATAAGCATTGAGTCGGTATAGCTCAACTTGCTTGATGCCGATTGCTTTGCCCGAAGGGGAGATCATGGCCGTCACGTCCACATCGCTCACGCTTCCCGTACTGCCGCTCGACGACGAGGTCGTCCTGCCCGGCATGGTGGTGCCGCTGGATCTGTCCGACGCCGAGGTCCGTGCCGCCGTGGAGGCCGCGCAGGCGGCCGTGCGTGACGGCGGGGACGGGGCGCGCAAGCCCGAGGTGCTGATGGTGCCGCGGATCGACGGAACCTACGCCGCCACCGGCGTGCTGGGCACCGTCGAGCAGGTCGGCCGGCTCTCCGACGGCGACCCCGGCGCGCTGATCCGCGGCCGGCGCCGGGTGCGGATCGGTTCCGGTACGAGCGGGCCCGGCGCGGCCCTCTGGGTGGAGGGCACCGGCGTCGAGGAGATCACGCCCGAGCCGCTGCCCGGCTCCGTGACCGAGCTGGTCAAGGAGCACAAGGCCCTCGCCACCGACTGGCTCAAGCGGCGCGGCGCCTGGCAGGTGGTCGACCGGGTGCAGCAGATCGACGACGTCTCCGCGCTCGCGGACAACTCCGGGTACTCGCCCTTCCTCTCCCTCGCCCAGAAGGTCGAGCTGCTGGAGACGGCCGATCCGGTCGCCCGCCTCAAGCTCGCCACCGGGCAGCTGCGCGAGCACCTCGCCGAGCAGGACGTCGCCGAGTCCATCGCCAAGGACGTCCAGGAGGGCGTCGACAAGCAGCAGCGCGAATTCCTGCTGCGGCGCCAGCTCGACGCCGTGCGCAAGGAGCTGCGCGAGCTGAACGGCGAGGGCGACGAGGACGAGTCCGCCGACTACCGCACCCGCGTCGAGGCCGCCGAGCTGCCCGAGAAGGTGCGCGAGGCCGCCCTCAAGGAGGTCGACAAGCTGGAGCGCTCCTCCGACCAGAGCCCCGAGGGCTCCTGGATCCGCACCTGGCTCGACACCGTCCTCGAACTGCCGTGGAACGAGCGGACCGAGGACCGGTACGACATCAGGGGCGCGCGGGCCGTCCTGGACGCCGAGCACGCGGGCCTGGACGACGTGAAGGAGCGCATCACCGAGTACCTGGCCGTGCGCAAGCGCCGCGCCGAGCGCGGCCTCGGCGTGGTCGGCGGCCGACGCGGCGGCGCCGTGCTGGCCCTCGTCGGCCCGCCAGGAGTCGGGAAGACCTCGCTGGGCGAGAGCGTCGCGCACGCCATGGGCCGCGAGTTCGTCCGGGTCGCGCTCGGAGGCGTACGGGACGAGGCGGAGATCCGCGGCCACCGGCGCACCTACGTCGGCGCGCTGCCCGGCCGTGTCGTCCGGGCGATCAAGGAGGCCGGTTCGATGAACCCGGTCGTCCTGCTCGACGAGATCGACAAGGTCGGCTCCGACTTCCGGGGCGACCCGGCCGCCGCGCTCCTCGAAGTCCTCGACCCGGCGCAGAACCACACCTTCCGCGACCACTATCTGGAGGTCGAACTCGACCTCTCCGACGTGGTGTTCCTCGCCACCGCCAACGTCCTGGAGGCCATCCCCGAGGCGCTGCTCGACCGCATGGAGCTGGTCAGGCTCGACGGCTACACCGAGGACGAGAAGGTCGTCATCGCCCGGGACCACCTGCTGCCCCGGCAGCTGGAGCGCGCGGGCCTGGAGCCCGGCGAGGTCACCCTGGCGGACGACGCCCTGCGCAAGCTGTCCGGCGAGTACACCCGCGAGGCGGGCGTACGGAACCTGGAACGGTCCATCGCCCGGCTGCTGCGCAAGGTCGCCGCCGAGCACGAACTCGGCGAGCGCGAGCTGCCGTTCACTCTCCGCGCGGACGCCCTGCGCGGGCTGATCGGCCGGCCGCACCACGTACCGGAATCCGCGCAGGACCCGGCCGAGCGGCGTACGGCGGTGCCGGGCGTGGCCACCGGCCTGGCTGTCACGGGTGCGGGCGGTGACGTCCTGTTCGTGGAGGCGTCCCTCGCGGACGCCGAGACGGGCGGCGCCGGGCTCACCCTGACCGGGCAGCTCGGTGACGTGATGAAGGAGTCGGCGCGGATCGCGCTCTCGTTCCTGCGCTCGCACGGCGCCGAGCTGGAACTCCCGGTCGCCGACCTCAAGGACCGGGGCGTGCACATCCACTTCCCGGCGGGCGCGGTCCCGAAGGACGGCCCGAGCGCCGGGATCACCATGACGACGGCGCTGGCCTCGCTGCTCAGCGGCAGGCTGGTCCGTACGGACGTGGCCATGACCGGCGAGGTCTCCCTCACCGGCCGGGTCCTGCCCATCGGCGGCCTCAAGCAGAAGCTGCTGGCCGCCCACCGCGCGGGCATCACGACCGTGGTGATACCCAAGCGCAACGAGGCCGACCTCGACGACGTCCCCGCCGAGATCCTCTCCGGGCTGGACGTCCACCCGGTGACGGACGTCCGCCAGGTCCTGGACATCGCGCTGTCCCCGGCCGATGTGCCGGTCGCTGCGGCGGCCTGACGGGTGGCGGCCTGAACGGCGGCGGCCTGACGGGTGGCGCCTTGAACGGCGGCGGCCTGAACGGTGGCGGGCGGCCGGTCCGGAACATCGCGTTCCGGACCGGCCGCCCGCGTGTCACCTGCGTACGCCGTCAGCCGTTCGCCAGCGCGACGACGCGGTCCAGCGCGCCGTTGAACCGGTCGTGGTCCCCGACGACGGGGCCGGTCGACGTGTACTGCCAGATCGTCTGGAAGTCCCAGCCCGCGGGCAGCTCGCCCACCGTGGTGTCGTAGCGGGCGATCCAGAGCGGGTTCGTGGAGCCGAAGCCCGCGTAGTTGCCCGTGCACTCCTTCCACCAGCTGGTCGCCGTGTAGATCGCGGCGTCACGGCCCGTGCGGGACCTGTAGGTGGTGAGGAAGTCCCGGATCCAGGCCACCATCTGGGCCTGCGTCTTGCCGTAGCACTGTGCGCCGTACGGGTTCCACTCGATGTCCAGCACTCCGGGCAGCGTCTTGCCGTCGCGCGACCAGCCACCGCCGCCGTCGACGAAGTAGTTGGCCTGATTGGCGCCGCTGGAGTCGTTCGGGGTGCCGAAGTGGTAGGCGCCCCGGATCATGCCGACGTTGTAGGCGCCGTTGTACTGCTGCGTGAAGTAGGGGTTCTTGTAATAGTTGCCCTCGGTGGCCTTGTTGTACGACCACTTCACGCCGCTGTTCCACAGCGTCGCCCAGACGGAGGGCGTGGACGTCTCCAGCCACCAGGGCAACGTCGACTGGGCGACGCTGTGGAACAGCGGCGTGAAGTGGTCGTACAACAAGGCCACCGAGGGCAACTATTACAAGAACCCC
>NZ_QQNA01000209.1 GCF_003346515.1 Streptomyces corynorhini | reverse complement strand
CCGTCGCCTCTCGGCGCTCCCCCCCCCGCTGTTCCCCCCCGCTGTCACTCCGTACGGATCAGCCCTCCCAGTCGGAGGACTCCTGCCCCCGGCCCTTGCCGCCCGTGCCCCAGGACGTCCACGGCATCCGGCGCGCCGAGTTCAGCGCGTTCACCCCGACGATGCCCAGCCAGCAGACGATCAGCCCCCCGATCCCGGCGTTCACGACGGCGATCGCGGAGAGCGGGATGGCCAGGATCAGCGAGATGACGGCGAAGCCGAAGCGCTCGCCGAACCCGAACCCCTCGGCCGCGCCGGACGGGCGCGAGGCGCCACGCGCCACCGCCAGCTGCTGCTCGGCGAGCTGACGGCGCACGCGGCGGTCGACCGTGGCGTCGAGCCGCTGCCCGACCCTCTCCAGGAACGATTCCACCAGCGCGGAGTCGTATTCCTCACCCAGGTCCCGCCGGGCCTGGAGGGTGGCGTTGAGTTCTTTCCTCAGATCGGCGTCGTCGGCGTCCATGGACCCCACGGTAGGCGGCGGGGACGCCCGGGGCAGTGGGGCCTGCCCCCGTATCGGGCGGGGGACGGCGTCAGGGCGGGCCTTCCGCGCCTTGACCTCGCCCGGCGGCGGAGTGCCGCACCAGCTGTTCGAGGTGGTCGAAGCGGGCGTGCAGGGCGCGCAGTTCGCCGGAGGCGTCCGCCCGCCCCTTCCGCTCGGCGTTTTCGAGCGCCTCGGCGACCTGGTGGGCGCGGTGCGCCGCGCTGCCGACGAACCAGGTCGCCAGGGACGCGGTGACGATGCTGAAGACCGAGATCCCGACCAGCATCACCACTCCGGCGATGAGCCGTCCCGGGACGGTCACGGGATAGAGATCGCCGTACCCGACGGTGGTCGCGGTCTCGACGGACCACCACAGGGCGAGCGGGAACGAGGTGATGGTCGCCTTCGGCGCCGCCAGCTCGAACGGCACGATGATCCAGGACCCGAGCAGCAGCACCACGACGACGCCGACGGCGGCCCAGGCGGCGGCCTTCACGTGCAGCCGCCGCCACCGCTCGTTGCCGAGCAGCTTTCGCAGCAGGTAGAGGGGGGAGAGCGGCGGCATGGACGTACCTCACCGGGGAGCGGTCGGTCGCGGGCGAGTGCATCGGCGCGTCATCGCGCGGTGACCGCCTCGAAGCTACTCGGGACGGGCCGGTTCGCGGGGTTCTGACACACACCCGCGCGGCCGGAACCCGAGGGCCGCGTCCGCGGCGTCAGGCACCCGCGCGGCCGGAACCCGAGGGCCGCGTCCGCGGCGTCAGGCACCCACGCTGCCGTCGATCGCCTCGCGCAGGAAGTCGGCGTGGCCGTTGTGGCGGGCGTACTCGTGGATCAGATGCAGCATCACCATCCGCAGCGACACGTCTTCGCCCCAGCGCGCCGCGTACGCCGTCACATCCAGCGACCGCGCCGCCGCCTCGATCCGGCGGGCGTGCTCGATCTCCGTACGCCAGGCGCCGAACGTCTCCTCGCGCGTGGCCCCGGTGGCGTCGTACGCCACCTGGTAGTCGCCCTCGGGGGACCAGACCAGCGGAATGTCCTCCCCGTTGACGACCCGGCGGAACCAGGCGCGCTCCACCTCGGCCATGTGCCGTACCAGCCCCATCAGGCAGAGCGTGGAGGGCGGCATCGACCGCCTGCGCAGCTCCTCGTCGCTCAGGCCCTCGGTCTTCATGGCGAGGGTCGCGCGGTGGAAGTCGAGGTACGAGCGGAGCATCTCGCGCTCGCCCGCGGTCGGGATCGGGCCGACCCGCGCGGTCACGGCGTCGGCTCCTGGGCGGCGGGGCGCTCGCCCTCCGCGTAGACCGTGCCGAACGCGTCCCCCGGGGTGGAGTCGCTGACCGGTTCGGGAGAGGCGCAGCCCGTGGGCAGCGCCCCGGCGGCGGGCGGGGCGTGGGCGACGAGCGCCGTGCGAGGGGTGCGCATCGCCCGGTCAGACCGTCGCACGCCCGCGCGCGCCGGCGCGGCCGAGGACGATCTCCAGGTGCGGGGAGCGCCATGCGGACAGCAGCCAGGCCGCCGGGAGCTGGAAGGTGAAGAGCGCGAGGATCGCCATGAAGAACGCCGCGTCCACCGGCCCCTCGTCCCCGGCGGCCCACGCCGAGATCCCCGAGCAGAGCAGCAGCACGCCCAGGTAGACCGCGCCGTCGATCAGCGCCACCCGCCAGTTGGGCAGCGCCGCCGACATCCGGCGGACCAGGGTGAGGGCCAGGACGGCGGTCACCACGAAGACGGCGTTCCACGGGTCCGCCGCCCAGAACGAGACCCAGCCCCTGAGGCCCCCTGAGGCCACCCGCCAGGCCAGGTCGACCCCGGCCCCGGTCAACCAGGACAGCACGACGACGGTGAGCGCGTAGGAGACGGCACTGCGCCAGGTCACGGTCACGTCGACCCCCCTTTCGGCACGGGCCGCCCGACGGCGTCCCGCTGCACGGCTCATTGTCCTCCGCGCACCGGCCCGGCGGGGGGCGGGGTCAGCGGCCCCCGTTTGGTGCCGACCGTGCCCCGCTCGCACGCCGGCGCGGACGGGCACAGCGGACGCCCCCGAGGAGGCGGGCGCGTCCCACTGCCCGCGCGTCACCGACGGCGCCCCCGCGTCCCTCGGTGGCCTCTCCCGCCGTGACAACAGCCTCCCGGCATCGCCGTCCGCACGGCGGACGCGCTCACAGGGGAGAGGGCGCTCGCCAGGGCCCCGGCACCCTGGGCAGGTGCCGTGTGCACGCCGGATCCGAGCACAGCGTGTCATGCGCCAGCGCGGCGACGATCGCCGCCTGCGTCCGCGTCTGCTGCCCGATTTTCCGCACGATGTTCGCGATGTGCGCCTTCACGGTGCGCTCCGCGATCTTCAGCTCGCGGGCCAGCTCCCGGTTGCCCAGGCCCGTCCCGAGGAGCAGCAGCACCTCCCGCTCCCTCCCCGTCAGGCTCTCCAGCCTTTCCGCGCCGTACGACGCGTTCCGTCCGGTGCGCACCTGCGAACTGGACGTGTCCTGGACGTTGGATCCCCCGGTCATGTCCGACCTTCCCGCCCCGGCTTCCCCCAGCAGACCCCCGTGGTCTGGATTCCGGCCGCGGCCGGATGGCAATCTACCGCCCCAAGCTGGCATGAGCACGCTTTTATGACGTTCCGCGGCGCGGTTCTCGTCACGCGGCGGCGGGGCGCGGCGGCGGTCGGTCCTCGGCGGCCGTGACCGGAGGGCACGGGGGCGGAGTTCGCGATGGCGACGCCCTCGCGTCGGCGGGGACGGCCGTCGTCGTCTGTTCGTCGACGCCGGTGCTCGTCCCCGGTCGGCCGGTGGCGCGTCCCGGAACGCCCGGATGTCCGGACGCCCGTACCCCCGCCCCACCCCGCCGCGTTGAGGCCCGTGCGCACCGCTAATCTCTGCGGAATGATCAGCCGTGCTCCGCTGCCGCCGCCTCCCCCGGAGATCCGTTCCTGGTCCGACCAGGAGGCACGGCTCGCGGTCCGGGACGGGGCCATGGCGGAGCTGGCCCGGCGCGGGCTGTCCGCCGTAGGGCTGGTGCTGCTGTGGCTGCTGGGCGCGGTCGCGGTGGTCGGCTGGGCGGCGCTGGGGCTGGCGGTCCGGAGCGTGGAGACCGGTGGGCTCGCGTACGCGACCGCGCCTGCGGCGCTGATCCTCGGGCTGTTCCTGCTGGGCGCGGCGGGCGTGGGGCTCGCGCTGTGGGCGAGCAGGGGACGGGAGGTGCGGCGGCGGCTGGCGGACTGGGCGGGTGTCGGTCCTGTCCGCCCCGACCTCGTGACGCACCGTCGGCTGCGGGCGACCGGGCGGTGCGCCGCGTGGCTGCTGCCCTCGGTCGCGCTGTGCCTGTTGGGGCTGAGAGCGGCGCTGCCCGTCGGCGGCCGGCTCATGACCGCCTCCGAGGACGCCGTGGCGGCGCAGTCGCTCGTGTTCGGGGACGTGGTGTACGCCGCCGGTATGGGCGCCACGCTGCTGCTGACGGGGGTGCTGGGGCTGATCAGGTCGGTCGACCACCAGCGGTGGGCCGCCCGGTATCTGCGCCGGATCCCGGACCGCCGTGGCGGTGGCGCACATCGCTGAGGCTCCTGAGGCCGTTCCTACGGTGTCCGGCCTATCCTGGTACCCGAACGCATGCGCCATGCAGGGGGAAGGGGCGGCGGATGAACTGGCTTTGGTGGATTTTCGTCTTCTTCATGGTGGGCGGCTTCGGCTGGATGGCCGATACGGGACGCACCGCGCTCAGGACCCGCCACGAGCGGAGAATGGAGCGCCTGCAGCTGGCGGAGAAAGAGCGTGAGAGGGAACGGCTGGCGCTGGAGGAAGCCGGCAGACAGCCCGACCCCGTCTGCGGCTGCTCGCACCACCTGGCCAAACACGACCGCCAGGGCAAGTGCCACGAGGACGTGGAGGCGCCCGTGGAGTGGGACGCGGAGAAGAAGCCCCTGCGGTACGAGCGCCGCCAGTGCAACTGCCAGCAGTACGTGGGCCCCCAGCCGCTGTCCCTGATCTACGCGGACGACCTGACGGACCTCGCCTGACGAGAGGCCCTGGGCCCTGTCTTCGAAGTCCCGCCCGGTCGGCGGGCGGACGGCGCTGCTTCGCGGACCCGCCTCGGGGCGTGGGTCAGGCTGCGACCGGGTGCCCGATCAGCATGGCCGGTGCCCCCGCCACCCTGGTCAGGAAGACCGTGGCGGCGTTCGGACCCTTGAGTTTCATGCGGCGGCGCAGCTCTTCCGGTTCCACGGCCGAGCCGCGCTTCTTCACGGTCAGGACACCCACCTCGCGCTCGCGGAGCAGGGCTTTCAGCCGCTTCAGGTGGAAGGGGAGTTCGTCGGTGATCTCGTACGCGGTCGCGTACGGGGTGGCGCGCGCCTCGTCGGCGGTGATGTAGGCGATCGTCTCGTCGATCAGCCCGCCGTCCAGCTCCTCGGCCACCTCCGCGACGAGGTGCGCGCGGATGACGGCGCCGTCGGGCTCGTACAGGAACCGGCCGGTACGGCGGACGGGCGGATCGGGCAGCCCCCGGCCCGTCAGGGCGGCGGTGGCGCCGGAGGAGAGCAGGGTGGCGCGGCGCGTGCCGGGGACGACGGCGCCGGGCCGGTGCCAGAGCACGGCCTCCTTGACGTCGCCCGCGTACGAGATCCACTCGGCCTCGAAGTCGTCGGGGACCAGCTCGTGCGGGATCCCCGGCGCGATCTTGATCGCGCCCGTACCGGTCCTGCGCACCGCCTCGACCGCCCACGACAGCGGCGGTGAGTACGCCTCCGGACGGAAGATCCTGCCCCGGCCGCCGCGCCGTGCCGGGTCGATGAACAGGGCCTCGGCGCCGGTCAGGTCGTACTCCAGCACATCGGCCCGCGTCACCGTCGCCGACGGCCCGCCGGGCGCCAGCGTACGCAGGTTGGTGCGGGCGATCTCGCAGGTCAGCGGGTCGATGTCGACGGCACGGACGGCGAGGCCCGCGCGCAGCAGCTCGATGGCGTCGCCGCCGATGCCGCAGCACAGGTCCGTGACCCGGGGCGGCTCGCCGGGCGCGGGCGCCATGAGCGTACGGAACCGGGCCGCCCGGTGGGCGGCGACGGCGCCCCGGGTGGCCTGCTCGACGCCGTTCGGCGTGAAGTACATCCGGTACGCGTCGCGCGCGCCGAACTTCGCCACCGCGCGCTGGCGCAGCCGGGCCTGGGCCAGCGCGCGGTGGCGAAGTT
>NZ_QQNA01000208.1 GCF_003346515.1 Streptomyces corynorhini | reverse complement strand
TGACACCCGTCCCTGCGGCGCAAGTGCAGGTACTCGGGAGGGGCGGCCCGGGGGAAGGGTTCCCAGGGAAGCCAGGATCGTTGCCCGGCCCGGCTGCTGGCCGCCGGGCCGGTTCGCCCTGCGGGGCACGCGGCAGTTGCATGGGGTGGCCCGGCCCCGGCTCAGCGCCTGACCGTCCGCTGTGGGCTGGGACTCATGCCCCGCTGGTCACCACCGGTCCCACTGGCCCCACCGGCCCCAACCCACCACCACCGCCCCTGACCGGCGGCTTGGTCAGGGCCTTGTGACCGGCTCCTGGAGTTCGGTTACCCACTGATCGGGGTCGTCGGGGCATTCGAGGTACAGCTCTCGCGCCGGGCCAGTGGAGCGGTAGCCGTTCGACTCGATCCAGCGGGCCAGGGTCTGGAGGCTGGGCATGAGGTTGTCCATCGAGCCACGGTGCACCAGGGTGGCGGCGCTCTCGATCTCCGGCAGGTCCACGACCGCGAAGTCGAGCCCGGTCCGGCGTTCCGTGGCGACCGTCATCCCCGCGTGGACGACGGCGGTGTCGTCGACGTCCGGCAGGACCTCGTAGTACGCGACCCCCGGGCCCGTCGCGGTGACGCCCGCCGCCGCGAGCCTGCGGCCCAGCTCGACGTACAGCGGGCCGATCACCGGCCCGACGCCCTCGGGCGCGAAGGGCGTCGCCGTGCCCGTCAGTTCGGCCACCCGTACCGGGGGAACGCGCTTGACCACTACATCGTCGGAAGACATGAGTCCCTCACTCTCGATCGTCCGGAGCCTCGCCTCGACCTGTGCCAACCGCGCGGCGTCCGCCGCGATCGCCGCCGCCAGATCCGCCTGCCGCAGCCGCAGCATCCCGCGCAGCTCGCCAGGGTTCACCCGCTCGTCCAGGATGCTCCGCACCTGCTGAAGGCTGAAACCGAGGTCTTTCAAGGCGATGACACGGTTGAGCCGGGCGAGCTGACCGGCTTCGTAGAAGCGGTAGCCGCTGGCCGCGTCGACATGGGCCGGACGCAGCAGTCCGATCGCGTCGTAATGACGCAACATACGGACCGACACACAGCCGTACCTGGCGAAGTCTCCGATGCTCAACATGATGTCTCCCAGTGCACAGCCTCACACCGTGTCATGGTCAAGCGCATGCTCTCCGAGGTCGGCGGCGCGTACCCGCGCACTCGCGCACCCGCGTACCCGCGTACCCGCGCGCCCGCTCGATCACCCCTGAGTCCGCTCCCCGTCCCCGGCCTCCTGTCCGTAGGCGGCCCTGCTGGCCAGGATCCGCGCGTTGTTCTCGATGGCCCAGCCCGCCAGGGCCAGCGCGGGCGGGATGAGGCTCTGCCCCATCGGCGTCAGCTCGTACTCGACGCGCGGCGGGACCTCCGCGTAGGCGGTACGGGAGACGAGCCCGTCCCGCTCCAGATTGCGCAACGTCAGCGTCAGCATCCGCTGCGAGATACCGGGAACGTGTCGCTGCAGTTCGGTGAAACGCAACCGGCCCTCTTCGAGCGTGGCCACGATCAACAGCGTCCACTTGTCGCAGATCCGGTCCAGCACCGCGCGGATCGTCCGGCCGCCGTCTCCCCGGATCATGCAGGTGCGCTCGTACTGCGACATGACAGCTCCTTGTGCCTTGCTCACACCGATGTGCCTTTTGTAGGCGTTCCGATAGTGACTCATCATGTGGCCACTTACATTTCGTAACCCACCACGGAGAGGTTCCTCATGCATGTCGCGTACTGGATCGTCGCCTCGCTCCTCGCCCTGTTCTACGCCTACGCGGGAGGCAAGAAGCTCCTCCAGAGCAAGGAGCAGCTCCAGCCCATGATGGGCTGGGTCGATCGTGTGCCGATGCCGCAGGTCAGACTCATCGGGGGCCTGGAGGTGCTCGGCGCCCTCGGCCTCCTCCTCCCGCCGCTCACCGGCATCGCGGTCGGGCTCGCCGTCGCGGCGGCCGTCGGCCTGGCCCTGGTACAGATAGGCGGTACGGTCCTGCATCTGTCCCGGGGCGAGGCGCGCGTGATCGGGCTCAACATCGCCCTTCTCGTGGCCGCCGTCGCGGCGGCCTGGCTGGGGGCCGGCTGGCTCTGACCGCGCCCCTGCCTCGCCACCCGTGCCCGCGCTCGCTCAGCCCGCCGCGTCGCCCGACATCTCCAGCACAGGGCCCGGCGCGCGGAAGGTGCGCCGGTACGCCGACGGGGCGACGCCCGCCTCCGCCGCCAGGTGCCGTCGCAGCGAGGTGGCGGTGGCGAAACCGACCTCGTGGGCGACCCGTTCCACCGGCAGGTCGCTGGACTCCAGCAGGTGCCTCGCCCGCCGCAGCCGCTGCTGGGTCAGCCAGCGGCCGGGGCTCAGGCCGGTCTCCTCCCGGAAGCGCCGGGCGAAAGTACGGGCACTCATCGCCGGGTGCGCGGCCAAATCGGCCAATGACAGAGGGAGTTCCAGTCGTTGGAGCGCCCAGTCGCGGGTCGGCCCGGTGCCGGTTCCGCTCGCCTGCGGCATCGGCCGCTCGATGTACTGCGCCTGCCCGCCGTCCCGGTACGGCGGCACGACGCAGCGGCGGGCGACCTGGTTGGCCACCTCGCTGCCATGATCCTTACGCACGAGATGCAGGCAGACATCGACACCGCTCGCCGCCCCCGCCGAGGTCAGCACATCACCGTGGTCGACGAAGAGCACGCCGGCGTCGAGTTCGACCCGGGGGAACAGCTCGCGGAAGTCGTCGGTGAGCGCCCAGTGGGTGGTGGCCCGGCGGCCGTCCAGGAGACCGGCGGCGGCCAGCAGGAAGGCGCCGGTACAGATGGACACCAGCCGGGCGCCGGGGCGGACGCGGGACAGGGCGGCGAGGGCCCTCGGGTCCGGGTCGGCGGCGGAGGCCCGGGAGATCGCGTACGGCGGGATGACCACCGTGTCCGCCTCGGCCAGCACCTCAGGACCGTGCCCGGGGGTGACGGTCAGGTCCGATTCGGTACGCACGGACCGCCCGTCCACGCTCGCGGACAGCACCTCGTAGCGGCCATCGGCGGAGCCCAGGACCCGGTGCGGGATGCCCAGCTCGAAGGGATAGACGCCGTCGAGGGCGAGGACGACGACCGTGTGGGCGCCGGAATCGCGGCCCGCACCGGAATCGCGGCGGGCGGCGGGGACGCCGCAGGAGGTGGCGGGGACGATGGCCATGGCACGAATGTATCGGAGGCTGACCTTCTTGCCATCGCCCCGGTCCGCACCGTACGGCCAGGATCGAGGCATGACTTCGACGGACACTCCTGACGCCACCGACGCCTCCGCCACCACCGCCGCATCCGACACCTCCGCCACCACCGCCGCCTCCGCCACGGCCACCGGCACCCCCGCCATGCTCGCCCTGCACCAGACGGCGCTCGGCGGCCCCGAGGTCCTGCGGCTGACCGAGCTTCCGCGGCCCGTGCCCGGCCTCGGGGAGATCCTCGTCGCCGTGCACGCGGCCGGACTCAACCCCACGGACTTCAAGCACCGCGCCCTGAGCATTTTCCTGCCGCCCCCGCCGCTGACCCTCGGCTGGGACGTCTCCGGCACCGTGGTGGCGACCGGCGGCGGCGTCACCCTCTTCCAGCCCGGTGACGAGGTGTTCGGCATGCTGCCCTACCCGTACGGGGCCGGCTCCCACGCCGAGTACGTGACCGGCCCCACCCGCGCCTTCGCCGCCAAGCCCGCCGGGATCGACCACGTACAGGCGGCGGCTCTGCCACTGGCCGCGCTCACCGCCTGGCAGGCCCTCGTCGACACCGCGGACCTCCAGGCCGGGCAGCGGGTGCTGATCCACGCCGCCGCCGGTGGGGTCGGCCATCTCGCCGTACAGATCGCCAAGGCGCGCGGCGCGCACGTCACCGGCACGGCGAGCGCCCCCAAGCACGACTTCCTGCGCGAGCTGGGCGCGGATGCCTGCGTCGACCACCGCTCCGAGGACTTCACCGACACGGAGGAGCCCTACGACGTCGTCCTCGACGCCCTCGGCGGGGAGACCGCCACCCGTTCCGTGGGCGTGCTCCGCCCCGGCGGCGTCCTCGTCTCACTGCTGCCCACGGCCGAGGGCACCCAGGCCGCGGCGGAGAAGGCGCAGGTCCGAGCCGTCACGCTGGTGGTCGAGCACGACCGGAGCGGAATGCGCTCCATCGCCGACCTCGTCGAGCGGGGCAGGCTCCGCGCCCACGTCTCCGGCACCTTCCCGCTCGCCGAGGGGGCTCGGGCGCACATACAGGGGGAGACGGGCCGCACCACGGGCAAGCTGGTCATCACCGTGCGCTGAGCAGGACGACTGCTCGGACAGGACGACTGCTCGGAGGGGACGGCTACTCGAACGGGACAGCCACCTGCACGGGACAGCCGCCCGAGCCGGACGGTCCGGGGCCGGGGCCGGGGCCGGGGCCGGGGCCGGGGCCAGGGCGGCGGCAAGCGCCCGCGAGACGTAAAAGTGCGGGCCCCCGAACCACCGGGGACCCGCACCTTCACACCCACGCGATGCTCACACCCACGCCGTGCTCACACCCAACCGCTACGCCAGCAGCGCCGGGATCGTGCCCTCGTGCGCGTCCTTCAGCTCGCTCAGCGGGATCGCGAACTCGCCCTGGATCTCGACCTCTTCGCCGTCGACGACCCCGATCCGCGCCACCGGCAGACCGCGCGCACCGCACATGTCCGTGAAGCGCAGCTCCTCGCTCCTCGGTACGGCGACGACCGCGCGGCCCGCCGACTCGCTGAGCAGGAAGGTGAACGCGTCGAGCCCGTCCGGGACGACCAGCCGCGCGCCGTGTCCGCCGCGCAGGCAGGACTCGGTGACCGCCTGGATGAGGCCGCCGTCGCTCAGGTCGTGCGCCGCGTCGATCATGCCGTCGCGGGAGGCGGAGATGAGGATCTCCGCGAGCAGCTTCTCGCGGTCCAGGTCCACCGCCGGGGGCAGCCCGCCGAGGTGGTCGTGGACGACCTGGGACCAGGCCGAGCCGCCGAACTCCTCGCGCGTGTCGCCGAGCAGGTAGAGCAGCTGGCCCTCTTCCGCGAAGGCGATCGGCGTCCGGCGGTTGACGTCGTCGATCACGCCGAGCACGGCCACGACCGGCGTCGGGTGGATCGCCGTCTCGCCCGTCTGGTTGTAGAGCGACACGTTGCCGCCCGTCACCGGGGTGCCGAGCTGGAGGCAGCCGTCGGCCAGGCCGCGCGTCGCCTCGGCGAACTGCCACATGACCGCCGGGTCCTCGGGCGAGCCGAAGTTGAGGCAGTCGGAGATGGCGAGCGGCTTGGCGCCGGACGCGGCGACGTTGCGGTACGCCTCGGCCAGCGCGAGCTGCGCGCCCGCGTACGGGTCGAGCTTGGCGTACCGGCCGTTGCCGTCGGTCGCCATCGCGACGCCGAGGTTGGTCTCCTCGTCGATGCGGACCATGCCGGCGTCCTCGGGCTGCGCGAGCACCGTGTTGCCCTGCACGAACCGGTCGTACTGGTCGGTGATCCACGCCTTCGACGCCTGGTTCGGCGAGGACACCAGCGCCAGCACCTGTTCGCGCAGCTCGGCCGAGGTCGCCGGGCGCGGCAGCTTGCCCGCGTCGTCGGCCTGGAGGGCGTCCTGCCACTCCGGGCGCGCGTAGGGCCGCTCGTACACCGGGCCGTCGTGGGCCACCGAGCGCGGCGGCACGTCCACGATCTGCTCGCCGTGCCAGAAGATCTCCAGCCGCTCGCCCTCGGTGACCTCACCGATGACGGTGGCGATGACGTCCCACTTCTCGCAGATCTCCATGAAGCGGTCGACGTGCTGCGGTTCGACGACCGCGCACATCCGCTCCTGCGACTCGCTCATGAGGATTTCCTCGGGCGAGAGGGTCGCGTCGCGCAGCGGTACGGTGTCCAGCTCGACCCGCATCCCGCCCGAACCGGCGCTGGCCAGCTCGCTGGTGGCGCAGGACAGACCGGCGCCGCCGAGGTCCTGGATGCCCGCGACGAGCTTCTCCGCGAAGATCTCCAGGGTGCACTCGATGAGGAGCTTCTCCTGGAACGGGTCGCCGACCTGGACGGCGGGGCGCTTGGCAGGGCCGGTCGACTCGAAGGTCTCGGACGCCAGGACCGAGACGCCGCCGATGCCGTCGCCGCCCGTGCGGGCGCCGTACAGGATCACCTTGTTGCCGGGGCCCGACGCCTGCGCGAGGTGGATGTCCTCGTGCCGCATCACGCCGATACAGCCCGCGTTGACCAGCGGGTTGCCCTGGTAGCAGGGGTCGAAGACGACCTCGCCGCCGATGTTCGGCAGCCCCAGGCAGTTGCCGTAGCCGCCGACACCCGCGACGACGCCCGGCAGCACGCGTCGGGTGTCGGGGTGGTCGGCCGCGCCGAAGCGCAGCGGGTCCACGACGGCGACCGGGCGGGCGCCCATGGCGAGGATGTCGCGCACGATGCCGCCGACGCCGGTGGCCGCACCCTGGTAGGGCTCGATGTACGAGGGGTGGTTGTGCGACTCGACCTTGAAGGTGACCGCGTACCCCTGGCCGACGTCCACGACGCCCGCGTTCTCGCCGATGCCGACGAGCATCGCGTCGTTGACCGAGGTCTTCTCGCCGAACTGCCGCAGGTGCACCTTGCTGCTCTTGTACGAGCAGTGCTCGGACCACATGACCGAGTACATGGCCAGCTCGGCGCCGGTGGGACGGCGGCCCAGGATCTCGCGGATCCGCGCGTACTCGTCCTCCTTGAGGCCGAGTTCCTTCCAGGGCTGGTCGGTGTCCGGGGTGCCGGTCGCGTGCTTGACCGTGTCGAGGTTCTTGATGGTCATGAGGCGCTTACCAGCTTCTTCAGGATCGAGGTGAAGAATCCGAGGCCGTCGGTACGGCCCGTACCGATCAGCGGCTCCACGGCGTGTTCGGGGTGCGGCATCAGGCCGACGACGTTGCCCGCCGCGTTGGTGACGCCCGCGATGTCGCGCAGCGAACCGTTCGGGTTGGCGTCCAGGTAGCGGAAGGCCACCCGGCCCTCGGCCTCCAGCTCGTCGAGGGTGCGCGCGTCGGCCACGTACCGGCCGTCGATGTTCTTGAGGGGTACGGAGATTTCCTGGCCCGCCGAGTAATCGGTGGTCCACGCGGTCTCCGCGTTCTCCACCCGGAGTTTCTGATCGCGGCAGATGAAGTGCAGATGGTTGTTCCGCAGCATCGCGCCGGGCAGGAGATGCGACTCGGTGAGGATCTGGAAACCGTTGCAGATACCGAGGACCGGCATACCGGCCTTCGCCTGCTCGATGATCGTTTCCATCACCGGCGAGAACCGCGAGATGGCACCGGCCCGCAGATAATCGCCGTAACTGAAACCGCCGGCCAGAACCACGGCGTCGACCTGCTTGAGATCCTTGTCGCGGTGCCACAGCTGTACGGGCTCGGCCCCGGCGATCCGGGCGGCGCGCAGGCTGTCCTGGTCGTCCAGGGTGCCGGGGAAAGTGACGACTCCGATGCGAGAGGTCACTTCGGCTCCTCGACCTTCACGACGAAGTCCTCGATCACGGTGTTGGCGAGAAAGGTTTCGGCCATCTCGTGGATGCGGGCGAGAGCGGCCTCGTCGACCGGACCCGCCACCTCCAGCTCGAAGCGCTTCCCCTGGCGGACATCGGCGATCGACTCGAAGCCCAGGCGAGGCAGTGCGCGCTGCACGGCCTGTCCCTGCGGGTCGAGGATCTCCGGCTTGAGCATGACGTCGACTACGACGCGTGCCACTGGCACTCCCGGTGGTGTGGTGCGGCTGGTTCTCGCTGCTCCGCTCTGCGGCGTTGCAGGTGCGGCTGCTGCGGCGTGCTTGCTGCGTTTGCTGCTGCGTACGTGCGGTGCACGTGCTGCGTTCCGCGGGGAATCCCGCAGACCCCCCGAGGTACCTCAGCGTACCCGCCCGGAAAATCTACGCGAGTAGATATGATCCGGCGCACGCCAGGAAAAATCCAGGGAAAAAACTCGCGCACCCCATTGCCGCGTGACACGCTGATGCAATTGGCTGGGCTTCACAATATGACGTCCACCGCTGTACAAAGGAATACAGCGGAAAACAGTATTGCCCCATAACAGCCGGAAGGCCGGTATCGCCGCACGCCGACGCGGGTCCCGTACGTCCCCGTACATCGAGGATCCGGCACATGTCGGGCGCGGCGGCACCGCAGGAAAGGACCGATATCCGTGGCGCAGCGTGTTGTGGTCACACTCTCCGACGACATCGAGGGTGGAGAAGCGTCGGAAACGGTCACCTTCGGACTGGACGGGAAGTCGTACGAGATCGACCTCAATCCCGTCAACGCGAAGAAACTGCGGAAGGCACTCGCCCCCTTCATGGCGGCGGGCCGAAAGCAGACAAATGCCAGTAAGAACGGCAAGAACCGCACAACCTACCGACACACCGCCCTCGCGCCCGACGCCGCGGCCGTACGCGCCTGGGCACAGGCGCACAAGCTGGAGGTGCCGGCCAGGGGCCGGATCCCCAAGCGGGTCTACGAGGCGTTCCGCGAGGCCAGTTGAGCCGGTGGGCTCCGGGAGACGGCCGGGGAGGGGTGGTCCGGCGGGCGGACCGGCAGGTGGTCCGGCGGGCGACCGGGAGGCGGTCGGGGGCGGGTTGGTGACGCAGTGGGCAGCCGAGTTGCCAACCACCCCTGTTGATCCGCTAGAGTTTGGAACACGCCGAGGGGCAAGGCCGAAAAGCCAAAACCCCGGCAGCGTGCGGGTGTAGTTCAGTAGTAGAACGCCCCCTTTCCAAGGGGGAGGCGCAGTGTGCAATTCCTGTCACCCGCTCTACATCGCTCTCCGGTCCTTCTGGATCAGGTAGAGTGGTGCCGCATCGTTCAGACGGTCTCGTTCAGACGATGCAGTATGCGGACGTAGCTCAGTTGGTAGAGCGCAACCTTGCCAAGGTTGAGGTCGCCAGTTCGAACCTGGTCGTCCGCTCAGTGGAAGAAGCCCCCGGTCCCTCGGACCGGGGGCTTCTTCGTGTGTCATGCCGGAGGCGCGCGGGGTGCCGGGGTACGGGGTGCAGGGGTACGGGGTGCCGGGTTCGGAGTGCCGGGGTACGGGGATTCCGGAGTACGGAGCGGATTGCCCGCGATGACAAATGTCATCGCGGCCGGTGACAGCCCGCACTGCCTCACCGCCCTACCCGGCGGAAGCCTGGAGTCATGACTCAGACAACGGGCGGCCAGGTAATCGATGTCGAGGAGCTGCGGCGTACCTACGTGGGCGGCTACACGGCGGTGGACGGCATCTCGTTCTCCGTGGCGCGCGGCGAGCTGTTCGCGCTCCTCGGTACGAACGGCGCGGGCAAGACCTCCACCGTCGAGGTGCTGGAGGGGCTCGCGCGGCCCGACGGCGGCACGGTACGGGTGCTGGGCCACGATCCCTACCGCGAACGGACCGCCGTACGGCCCCGGGTGGGCGTGATGCTCCAAGAGGGCGGCTTCCCCTCCGATCTGACGGTCGCCGAGACCGTCCGGATGTGCGCCGGGTGCACCAGCGGCGCCCGTCCCGCCGGTGAGGCGCTGGACCTGGTCGGGCTCACCAAGCGGTCCGAGGTACGGGTCAAGCAGCTCTCCGGCGGCGAACGGCGCCGCCTCGACCTGGCGCTCGCGCTTCTCGGCCGGCCCGAGGTGCTCTTCCTCGACGAGCCGACGACCGGGCTGGACGCCGAAGGGCGGCGCGACACCTGGGAGTTGGTGCGCGAACTGCGGAACGAGGGGACCACCGTGCTGCTGACCACGCACTACCTGGAAGAGGCCGAGTCCCTCGCCGACCGGCTGGCCATCATGGACCAGGGCCGGATCGTGGCCTCCGGCACCCCGGCGGACGTGACCGCGAGCCGGCCCGGCCGTATCCGCTTCGTACTCCCCGGGCATGTCACCGCCGGACAGCTGCCGCTCTCGCTGCGGGCGGCGGCGGACGGCAGGCGGATCGAGATCCGCACCCGGCAGGTCCAGCGGGATCTGGGCCAACTCCTGCGCTGGGCCGAGGAGTCCGGGGTGGAGCTGGAGGCGCTGGACGCGCGGTCGGCGACGCTCGAAGAGGCGTTCCTCGACATCGCGGCGCGGAGCGGAGAGACGGTGGGAGCCCGATGAACACGACAACGACCACACGGACGGGCGCGGACGGCAGGGGCGCCGACGGCAAGGGCGCCTCCCCCGGCGCCCCCGGCGCCACCGGCCCCGCCAGCACCCCGGCGAGCCGGCTGAAGGCCCTCGCGCGCGCCGAGTACACGCTGCTCACCCGGAACAGGACGGCGCTGTTCGCCGGGCTGCTCGTGCCCGTCGCGATGATCGGCTCCATCAAGGTGTCGCTCGCGCAGGTGGACCTCGGCAAGGCCGGGCTCAGCTCCATGGAAGTGGCGATGGTCGGCAGCATCGGCATGGTGCTGGTCATGGCCGTCTACGCCAACCTGACCTCCGCGTACACCGCCCGCCGCGAGGACCTGGTGCTCAAGCGGCTCCGTACCGTCGAGGCCACCGACCTCGAAATCCTCACCGGCACCGCGCTGCCCGCCGTCGCGCTCGCCTTCGTACAGTCCCTGGTGATGATCACGGGCGGCGTCGTGCTCCTCGACGTACGGGCGCCCCAGCAGCCGCTGCTGCTGACCGCCGGGCTGCTGGCCGGTCTGGCGCTGCTCGCCACGCTGTCCGCGGTGACCTCGGCCTTCACCCGTACGGTGGAGAGCGCCCAGATCACCAGCATGCCGCTGTTCCTGGTGTCGGTGGTGGGTTCCGGGCTCTTCGTCCCGCTGGAGGTGTTCCCCGACCGGGTGGCCGCGGTCTGCGAGCTGCTGCCGATGACCGGGGTCATGACGCTGATCAGGGCGGGCTGGCTGGGCGGCGTCGAGAGCGGCGACGCGCTGCGGGCGGGTCTGACGGCCCTGGTCTGGATCGCGCTCGCCCTGTTTGCTGTACGGAAGTGGTTCCGCTGGGGGCCGAGGCGTTAGCCGGAGCGAAGGAGCGGGACCGTGGGGCGAAGGAGCGGCACCGTGGGGCGAAGGAACGGGACCGTGGGGCGGACGGGAGACCTGGGAGACATGAGATCCGTGGGAGCCGTGGGAGGAGTGGGATGGCCAGGCTGACGGACTGGTGGCACCGGAAGAGCAAGCCGGTGAAGGTCGAGCTGTACACCCGCTGGTCGTTCCACTTCCTCGTGGTCCTGGAGATCGGGATGTCCGGTGTCACCGTGCTCATTTCGGCCGTGGCGAACGGTGTGTGGCTGGTCGGCCTCTGGCTGTTCCTGATGGTCTGCGCGCACGCGGCGCTCTGCGGTGTCATGCAGTCCCGGGCCCTGGACTGGCGGCTGGGCAGGCGCGAGCAGCCCGTACGGCTGGTCGTGGCCGTGGCGGCGCTGACCCTGGCCGGTCTCTTCGCCTTCCTCGCGCTGCGCTCCACCCACACGCTCCCGTTCGACCAGGGCGCCATCTACGTGGTGACCGGCCTCTCGGGCTTCGGCATGGCGTCGATATTCCTGGGCCTGACCAGGGCAGCGCACACGCGATACGCCCTGCCGGGGCTGATCGCGGTGGTGTCGGCGGCCGGGCTGCTGCTCGGACTGGCGA
Source organism: Streptomyces corynorhini (assembly GCF_003346515.1). Classification (GTDB taxonomy): domain Bacteria; phylum Actinomycetota; class Actinomycetes; order Streptomycetales; family Streptomycetaceae; genus Streptomyces; species Streptomyces corynorhini. Next base: position 758 of record NZ_QQNA01000208.1, on the reverse strand, counting down.
CGCCCGAGATCATCGCCAACGCGCTGGGGATCCTCATCACCGGAACGTTCCTCGTCTTCACCTACGGCTTCTCGGTCTGGCTGCTCAAAGCCATCTGGGACCTCGACATGGCGCGTGAGCTGCAGACCCGTCTCGCCGTCGCCGAGGAACGTCTGCGGTTCGGCCGCGACATGCACGACGTCATGGGGCGCAACCTCGCGGTGATCGCGCTCAAGAGCGAGCTGGCGGTCCAACTCGCCGAGCGCGGCAGGCCGGAGGCCATCACGCAGATGACCGAGGTGCAGCGGATCGCCCGGGAGTCCCAGCGGGAGGTGCGGGAGGTCGTACGCGGCTACCGGGAGGCGGACCTCCACACCGAACTCGACGGCGCCCGCGGGGTGCTGGCGGCGGCCGGCATCGACTGCCGCATCGAGGAGGACACCACCGTCGCACTGCCCGCCGAGGTGCAGTCGGCCCTGGGCTGGGTCGTGCGCGAGGCGACGACGAACGTGCTGCGGCACGGGGACGCGCGGCGGTGCACCGTACGGCTGTCGGCGCCGGAGGACGGCGCGGGGGCGGTGCTGATCGTGGAGAACGACGGGGTGCCGTCCGCCGGGTCGGGCACCCCGTCGTTCTCCACGATCAGCACCGCCCCCGCGCCGTCCTCCGGCGCCGACAGCCGTACGGTGCACCGCCGCGCGTCCCCGTGCCGCAGCACGTTCGTCGTCGCCTCGCGCACGACCCAGCCCAGGGCCGACTGCACCTCGGCGGGCAGTGCG
>NZ_QQNA01000207.1 GCF_003346515.1 Streptomyces corynorhini | reverse complement strand
GGGGTGGGGGGTGGGGGGACTGGTGTGGGGGGTGGAGGGGTGTCCTGGTGTGGGCCTTTGTGGTGGGGGAGCGGGTGGTGTGTGGCGCCGCCGCTCCGTTCCTCAATCCCCCTGCGACAGAATCAGGTTGATCTGGCTGTTGGTCTTCGTCAGGCTGCCCACCGGCTTGCCGTTCGCGTACACGTCCTGCATCGCCGGTTTCATCAGCGCCGCCACATCCGCCGCGTAGTCCGTGATCGGGTACGAGAACGTCGTCCCGTCCGCGACCGGCCGTGTGAAGGCCGTGACGTCGATGCCGGCCTTCTCGTACGCTGCGATCGCCACCTCCGTGCCCGCCTTGCTCGCGGGGAACACCACTCCGTACGTCCCGACCGTCCGCTGGCAGGCGTCGGAGGCGAGGTACGCCACCCACTTCTGGGCGGCCGGTTTGTTCCCGGCGCGTCGGGTGAGGGAGTCGGCGAGGCCGTTGAGCATGGTGGCGCGCTTGCCCGAGGGGCCGACGGGGGTCAGGGCGCTGCCCGTCTCGATGCCCTTGAGGCCGTAGTACGTCTTGGCCATCCAGGAGCCGTGCAGCGCGAGGGCCGCCCGGCCCGAACCGAGCTGTACGTCAGGGCCGTTGGACTTGGAGAAGGCTTCGAAGGGGGCCAGATAGCCCTTTTCGGCGAGGCCGAAGTACCACTCGACGGTGGACTGGAAGACCGGGTCGTCGTAGTTGTAGTGGGTTCCCCACGCCTTCTTGTCGGTGTAGTTCCAGCCGGCCGAGGCGGTGAAGGCGCTCCACTGGGTCTGGCCGTTGGCCTCGCCCGCGTCGTTGGTGGCCAGACCGTACGTCTTGACGTTGTGTCTGTCGAAGCCGGGCTCGTCGCCCCGGCGGCCCTTGGTGTCGACGGTGAGATGGGCGATGGTCCGCTCGAACGTTCCGCCGTCGGTGGGGTTCCAGGCGAGGCTGTTGAGGGTGTCGTCGGAGATCCCGGCGTCCTCGGTCAGCTTCTTGTTGTAGTACATCGCTATCGTGTCCCAGTCCTTCGGGGAGCCGTAGCGGTGTCCGTCCTGGGCGATCCAGGCGGCGGCGAGGCCCGGCTGGTAGTAGGTGTCCTCGATGCCCCGGGTGGCGGGCAGTTCGTCCAGCGGCGCGAGCACGTCCAGATCGATGAACTGCGCGAACTTCGTGATGTGGTCGGTGAAGACGTCCGGCTCGGTGCCCGCGATCATGCTGGCCGTGAGCTTGGTCCAGTAGTCGTCCCAGCCGATCTGCGAGATGTCGACCTTGAGCCCGGGGTTCCGCTTCTCGAACCCTTGGGCGCATTCCTGGTAGCCGGGGAGCTGGTTGGCGTCCCACAACCAGTACGTGACGGTGTGCGACGACTCGGCGGACGTCGGACTCCGCGTACCGCAGCCGACGGCGAGCAGGGAGAGCGCGACGGCGGCGGCGAGTGCGGCGGGACCGCGGGAGGACCTGCGTAGCACTGAAGCCTCCTTACTTGAGTCCGGTGAAACCGATGGAGTTGACGATCCGCCGCGCGAACACCCCGAACAGCACCAGCATCGGCAGCGCGGCGACCAGCGTCGCGGCCATCAGCCCGGCCCAGTCCGTGCCGGACTGCGGGGTCTGGGAGCGGAAGATACCCAGGGCCACGGTGAGTACGCGGGAGCTGTCGCTGTACGACACCATCAGCGGCCAGAAGTAGTCGTTCCACGCCGTGATGTAGGTGAGGACGCCGAGCGTCATCATCGGAGCCGCGGCCGTGGGCAGCAGGAGCCGGAAGAAGATGCGGACCTTGCCCGCGCCGTCCAGCAGCGCTGCCTCCTCCAGCTCCTTGGGCAGGTTCATGAAGAACTGGCGGAGGAAGAAGACCGCGAACGGGGTCATGAACATGGTGGGCAGCGCGATCCCCGTCAGGGTGTCCACCAGCCCGAGTTCCTTGATGAGGACGAAGTTGGGCAGCAGGGTGAAGATGGCCGGCACCATCAGACCGGCGAGGAAGAGGCCGAACACCCGATCGCGACCGCGCCAGCGCAGCCGGGCGAAGGCGTAGGCGGCCATCGCCGAGAACATGACCTGACAGACCGTCACCATCGTTGCGACCACCGTGGAGTTGAGCAGATAACGCCAGAAGTTGATCGAGCCTCCCGACCCGCCCTGGGCGAGGGCCTCCTGCGTGCTCTGGAGTCCGAGGACGCGCTCGAATCCGCCCCAGCTGAAGTCGACGGGCAGCGGGGAGGCGGGGTCGGCGGTGAGCGCGGTGTTGGAGGAGAGGGCGGTCCGTACGATCCAGTAGAACGGCAGCAGGGTGATGAGGACGACCAGGGCCATCAGCGCCCAGGCCGCCATCCGGCCGAAGGACGGGCGGGGCCGCGTGGGGCGCTCGGACCGGGCGGGCGCGGGCGCCGGTGCGGGTGTGGGGGCCGGTGCCGACGTCGAGGTCAGTGCGGACATGACATCACTCCTTGCTCCTCTTCCTTCGTCCTCGTCGTCGCGCTTGTCCTCGCGCTTGTCCTCGCGCTTGTTGTCGTGCTCGTCCTCGCGTTTGTTGTCGCGCTTGTCCTCACGCTCGTTGTCGTGCTTGTCGTCGTGCTTGTCGTCGTCCTCGTGCTCGTCGTCATGTCCGCGCTCAGCCGAGGTCGGTCCGGCCGGCCCGGGTGAGCCGGTACTGGACGATCGTGATCACGCTCAGCACGGCCAGCAGCGCGACGGACATCGCGGACGCGTAGCCGAACTGGAAGCGCCCGAAGGCCGAGCTGTAGATGTAGAGCTGGAGCACGTTGCTCGCGTTCGCCGGTCCGCCGGGCCCCGGTGTCGCGACCGCCACGGTGTCGAAGACCTGGAACGAGCCGATGACCGTCATGATCAGTACGACGGCGAGCACCGGCCGCAGCAGCGGCAGCGAGATCTTCCAGAACGTGCGCAGCTCGCCGGAGCCGTCCACCTTCGCCGCCTCGTACACATCGCCGGGTATCGCCTGGAGCCCGGCGAAGAGGAGCAGCGCGGTGTAGCCGACGTGCCGCCATACGTTGATCAGCGCGATGCTGGGGATCACCCACTCGTCGCTCGCGAGGAACGCGACGTGGTCGAAGCCGAGCGCGCCCAGCAGTTCGTTGCCGATGCCGAGCTGGGTGTCCAGGATCCACACCCACACCACACCGGCGACGACGTTGGAGACGAGGTACGGGGTGAGCACGATGCCGCGCAGCAGGGAGGACTTGGTGAGCCGCTGCATGAGGACGGCGACGCACAGCGCGGCGACGGTCTGCACACCGATGTTGATGAAGACGTACTCGACGGTCACGCGCATGGAGCCCCAGAAGATGGGGTCCTGGACCATCCGCCGGTAGTTGTCGAGGCCGACCCACTCGGCGGGGGTGAGCAGGTTGTAGCGGGTGAAGCTGAGGTAGATGCCGCGCAGGGTGGGCCAGAGCAGGAACACCAGGAAGCCGACCATGGCGGGGGCGATGAAGAGCGCCGCCAGGACGCCGTCTCCGCGTGCGGTCCCGGTGCCCGTGCCCGTGCCCGTGCCCGTGCCGGTGCCGGTGCCGGTGCCCGTACCGGGCGAAGTGCCGGGCGAAGTGCCGGGCGAAGTGCCGGGCGAAAGGCCGGCCTTCGTTCGTGTCAGCACCTTGGTGCGGGTCGGCGCCGGAGGGCGTGGCGGCCCGGACGCGCCGTTTGAGGCGACAGTCATCAGAGACTCCCTTGTCCATGACTCGTCCTCGAGGGTTTTGCTTTTGTGCTGAAACAATCACCACGTCAAGAGGTGTGCGCGAACTGCTTGGGTGCGGGGTTGCAGCCTGGAATGGCTGGAAGGTGGGTGGAATTAATTCTGAAGTTGAATAATGTAGCGGTGCGCGGGCCCGGTCCCTGGATACGATGAGCGGCGGGCGCGCGAAGCCGGGCCTGTGGGACTCGTGGGACTCATGGGATGCAGAAGGAATCGAGCATGCTTGCAGCCAGTTGGGCACCGCTGAGCCCCGCCGAACGTGCCGTGGCGATCGAGGTGCTGACCCACGGCCCGGTCTCGCGCACGGAGATCGCCAGGAAGCTGAACCTGTCCGCGGGCAGCCTCACCCGGCTGACCAAGCCGCTGATCGAGTCCGGCCTGCTGATCGAGGAGCCGACGCCGGTCTCTGCCCCCACGCGCCAGGGGCGCCCCTCGCAGCCGCTGGACATCGTGGCGGACTCCCGCTACTTCGCGGGGTTCAAGATCACGGCGGATATGGTCTACGGGGTCGTCACCACGCTCAAGAGCGACATCGTGGCCGACCGCGCCGTCCCCCTCCGCACCCGCGATCCGGAGTACGTCGCGGATCTCGTACGGGAGATGACCGAGGAGTTCGCCGCCGCCTTCCCCCGGCTCGCGGGCATCGGCGTGGGCATCGGCGGCCGGATCAAGGGCTTCTCGCGCGCGGTCGCCTCGGTCTTCCTGGACTGGCACGACGTGCCCTTCGGGGAGATGGTCGAGGAGCGCACCGGGCTGCCCGTCGTGGTCGAGAACGATGTCGCCGCCCTCATCGAGTCCGAAGCCTGGTTCGGCGCGGGGCGCGGACTCGACCGGTTCGCGGTCCTCACCATCGGGGCGGGGATCGGGTACGGCCTGGTCATCGGCGGCCGGTTGGTCCGCGCCGCCAACGACGGCCAGGGGATCGGCCGCCGCTGGATCATCGACCCCAACGGCCCGCTGACGCCCGACGGCGTCCGGGGCAGCGCCGTCTCGCTGCTGACCATCCCGAGCATCCGCTACCAGGTCCGGGCGGCGACGGGCCGCGACCACACGTACGAGGAGATCCTCGCCCTGGCCGACGCGGGCGACCCCCCGGCCGCGCGGGTGATGGGCGAAGCGGCGCGGGCGCTCGGCACGGTGGTCGCGCAGATCGCCAACTTCGCCATGCCGCAGAAGATCCTGCTCGCGGGTGAGGGCGTCGGCCTGATGGACATCGCAGGGCCCGCGGTCAGGGAGGCGGTCCTCGACAACCGCGACCCGCTCGCCGACCCGTTCGTCCTGGAGACCAAGGTGTCCGACTTCAACGACTGGGCCCGGGGCGCGGCGGTCCTGGCGATTCAGATCCTGGTGCTGGGCAGGCCGAAGGAGTGAGGGGCAACCGCACGCGTCGCCCCGTCGGCATTCCCGTTCCCGCTTGCCGGATCCATTGACCATGTGACGTGTGCATGCAATTCTCCCCGAGTGTCGTCTGGGAGCGCTCCCAGACCGTGAGGCTCGCGACCGCGAAAGGCACCCCACATGCCCGCACCCGCACTCGTCTCCGCCTTGTCTGCCGCTCTGCTGATCGCCGGACTGGCCACCGCCCCCGCCGCTCCGACGGCCCCCACGGCTCCGACGGCCCCCGCAGCGACCTCGACGGGCGCCACGATGTCCGCCGCGGCGCCCGCCGCCGTCACCGCCGTACGCGCCAACCAGCTCGGTTACCTGCCCGACGGTCCCAAGCGCGCCACCGTCGTCTCCACCGGCACCGCGCCGCTGCCCTGGCAGCTGAAGAACGCGGCCGGTGCCGTCGTGGCCGCCGGGACGACCGTCGTCCGCGGTCTCGACGCGGCGTCCAGGGACGCGACGCACCTGGTCGACTTCTCCTCGTACAGCGGCAGCAGCAGCGGCTCCGGCTCCGGCTACACGCTGGTCGTCGAGGGGCGCGCCAGCCATCCGTTCGCGATCGGCTCCGGGCTCTACGCCGGGCTGCGCTCGGACACCATGTCGTTCTTCTACCAGCAGCGCAGCGGCATCCCGATCGAGGCGTCCCTCGCGGGCGCCGCGTACGCCAGGCCCGCGGGACACCTCGGGGTCGCGCCGAACCAGGGCGACACCAGCGTGCCCTGCGTGAGCGGCGTCTGCGACTACCGCCGCGATGTACGGGGCGGCTGGTACGACGCGGGGGACCACGGCAAGTACGTCGTCAACGGGGGCGTCTCCAGCTGGCTGCTGATCAACGCGTTCGAGCGCGCCGAGGCCAAGGGCACGGCCGCCGCGCTCGGCGACTCCACCCTGCGCGTACCCGAGCGCGGCAACGGCGTGCCCGACGTGCTGGACGAGGCGCGCTGGGAGCTGGAGTTCCTCATGCGGATGCAGGTCCCGGAGGGCAGGCCGCTGGCCGGGACCGCGTTCCACAAGATGCACGACGCCAACTGGACGGCGCTGCCCACCCGGCCCGAGCGCGACGCCGAGCGGCGCGAGCTGCACCGCCCCTCGACCGCCGCGACCCTCAACCTCGCGGCCACCGCCGCCCAGTGCGCCCGGGTGTACGCCCGCTACGACGCCGCGTTCGCCGCCCGCTGCCTGGACTCCGCCCGGCGCGCCTGGACCGCGGCGAAGGCCGCCCCCGCGCTGATCGCACCGGAGTCGGACGGTACCGGCGGCGGCGCGTACGCGGATCCCGCGGTCGGCGACGAGTTCTACTGGGCGGCGGCCGAGCTGTACGCCACCACCGGCGAGAGCGCCTACCGCGACGCCGTCACCACCTCGCCCTGGCACACCTCCGCCGGTGCCTTCAGCGCCTCCGGCTTCAACTGGGCCGAGACGGCCGCGCTCGGCCGGCTCACCCTCGCCACCGTCCCCACCGCACTGCCCGCCGCCGACACCGCCCGGCTGCGGGCCTCGGTGACCACGGCGGCGGACGGCTATCTGAACGCCATGTCCGGGCAGGGGTACGCGGTTCCCCTGCCCGCCTCCGGATACGTGTGGGGCTCCAACGGCCAAGTGGCCAACAACGGCGTCGTACTGGCCACGGCCTACGAGCTGACCGGCCAACAGCGCTACCGCGCCGGGGCGGTCGAGTCCCTGGACTACCTGCTCGGCCGCAACACCCTCGGCCAGTCCTACATCAGCGGCTACGGCGCCCAGCCCTCCCACAACCAGCACCACCGCTTCTGGGCGCACCAGGCCGACGCCGCGCTCCCCACCCCGCCGGCCGGCTCCCTCGCGGGCGGCCCCAACTCCGGTCTCCAGGATCCGGTGGCGGCCGAGCGGCTGGCCGGCTGCGCGCCCGCCGCCTGCTACATCGACGACATCGAGTCGTACTCGACCAACGAAGTCGCCATCAACTGGAACGCGCCACTCGCGTGGCTGGCCCAATTCGCCGCCGAGCCCGCCAAGCCGTAGCGGCAGGACCGCCAAGCCGCTGCTGTCCGGGGCGTCCTGCGGTCGCAGCCGCTGCGCCGCCCCGGGTAAAAGCGCTTCAGTTCGAACTTTTCCGGCCATCCCGCACCGATCAATTCGACCGATGAGGGAACTTGGCTTTCGAGCATCGCTGACAAGGTGTCATAATGCAGGGGTAGCCCTTCGTGCATCCCCCGTCGCGAAGGGCTACACCCCTTTCCCGAAAGCGCCCTGACTGGCTTTCCGTGCAGGTCCGGAGCGTCTCGGCCGGGCGGGCGCATCGCTGGACCGCCGCGAGCAAGGGACTCCCCTCGTGGCCCCTTGCCCGCGTTTTTTCGAGTTAACAGTGACGGAGAGTGTGTGCGCAAGTTCAGTTGTTCGACCGAGACCATTCCAGGGTGAGTCCGTTACAGTACGGCGAACGTGAACGAGGCGGGGGCCTGGTGGGGGCTTGGGATGGACAGCGGTGAAGAGCGGGCGCCACAGCTGAAGACGTTGCGCCAGAAGGTCGAGTACATGGTCGAGAAGACCTTCCCCGGCCAGAAGGTGTCCGGGCGGTTCTTCTCCGACCTGGTCAAAGAGCGCGGCGGCTCCCTTTCCCACAGCTACTTCTCCAACATCCTCGCCGGTAAGGTCACCCACCCCTCCGAGGACATCCTTCGGGCCCTCGGCCTGGGATTCGGTGTGGACTGGCGCTTCTTCAAGGAAGAGTCGGAAGTCGTCGACGATGTCGTCGCCGGACTGCAGTTCCTCGCCAAGCGCCGCACGGGCGCCATCAGCGGGGTGGCGGGGCGGGGCATGGACGACAGCGGACTTCCGCCGGAGCTGCTCCGGTTCGCGCTGTCGCTGCTGGAGGACACCAAGCCCGACGGGAACACCAAGCTCGACGGGAACACCAAGCTCGACCAGAGCACCAAGGCCGAGCAGAGCACCAAGGCCGACCCGGACTCGGCCCCGGGCGCTGTCCCGGACGGCGGGGCGGATGCCGGTGCGGATGCCGGTGCGGGCGGCGGCGCTGCCGCCGCCGACGGCACGCCGGAACCACGGCCGTGATTCCCGCGTGTCCGTGATCGTGACCGTGACCTGTGGCCGGAATCCACCGACCCACGACCTGGCGCACCGCGTATCCGATCAAGAGGCCCCCACCCATGTCCCTGCGCGAGCTGCGAAGAGAGTGCGAAGCCGGACTGGCCGATCTGCCCATCCCCACCCCGTTCAGCATCGCCGGGCTGGTGGCCAACATGGAGAAGGCCGGCGGCCGTACGATCGCACTGCACGAATTGCCCGACCAGCTCGCCCGCGTCAACGCGGCCTGCGGGCTGCGTCTGAAGTCCGGCGACACCAGCTTCGTGCTCTACCGCCGCCGTCCCACCGTGTACCAGACCCAGCACGTCATCCTGCACGAGCTGTGCCATGAGTGGTTCGACCACGGGACGACGCTCGACGCGGAGCAGCTCGGACGGCTGCTGCCGGTCTTCGACACCTCGCTGATCGGCCGGGTACTGGCGGCGGACGAACCGGACGAACCGGCCGGGCCCGCCGCCGTCCCGCCGGTCGTCGCCCAGGCGCTGCGCTCCGGCGGACCGGTCCAGGCCCGCGCGCAGTACGACACCCACGATGAACGGGTGGCCGAGTTCGGCGCCTCGCTCATCCCCCGGATGGCCAGGGACATGACGAGCGATGACATGGTGGGACGCCTGGCCAACTCGCTGTCGCGTCCCGTGGCCCGTCGGCGGGGCGGCTTCTTCCGCCGTAGCCCGTAGCCCGTAGCCCTGTAACCCCCGTAACCCCCGTAACCCCGTGGCCCTGTAACCCCGTAGCCCGCAGCCCCGTAATCCGTAGAAC
>NZ_QQNA01000206.1 GCF_003346515.1 Streptomyces corynorhini | reverse complement strand
CTCAACGTAACCGGCCGGCCGGTGGCCCGCCGCCACGTGAGGTGCGAGCCCCGGCCGGCCGGTTACGTTGAGTGCGTGACCACCGACGCTCCGTCCGCCCCGGCCCCCGCCGCGCGGGCCCTGCTGCCGCTGGTGGCGCCCGCGCTGCTGGTGGGGGTGGTCTCGGCGCTGGTGCTGCTCGGGGTGAGCGTGGTCGCCGAGCGGTTCGAGGACGTGCTGTGGGGGACGCTGCCGGACGCCCTCGGGGTGGGGCGTTACTCCGCGCTGTGGATGGTCGTCATGCTGACGGCCACCGGGCTCGCCGTGGGAATCGTCGTACGGCTGGTCCACGGGCACGCCGGGCCGGATCGCCCGGCACCTCGGCCGAGCTGTGGGTGGGGCTCGGCGCGGCGGGCACGATCGGGGCGCTGTTCGGTACGCCGGTGGCCGCCGCGCTGATCCTGACGGAGACGATGGCCGCGCGGCCGGGGCCCGGCACGCTGTGGGACAAGCTGTTCGGGCCGCTGATCGCCGCCGGGGCGGGCGGGCTGACCACCGTGCTGATCGCCCGTCCGACCTTCGACCTCGGCCTGCCCGCGTATCCCGGGACCCACTGGGGCGATCTGCTGACGGTCCTGGTGGTGGCCCCGCTCGCGGCGGCGCTGGGGATGGCGGCCGTCTGCGCGTTCCCGTACGTCCACGCCCTCTTCGGGCGGCTGCGCCACCCCGTGCTCGCGCTCACGGCGGGCGGGCTGGCGCTCGGTCTGCTGGGGGCGCTGGGCGGGCATCTGACGCTCTTCAAGGGGCTGTCGGAGGTACGGACCCTGGCGGAGCGTCCCGACGGCTGGTCGGCCGGTTCGTTCGCCCTGATGGCCGTGGTGAAGCTGGCCGCGCTGCTGACCGCCTCCGCGTGCGGCTTCCGCGGCGGCCGGATCTTCCCCGCCGTCTTCGTCGGCGTCGCCCTGGGCCTGTGCGCCCACGCGCTCGTCCCGGCCGCGCAGCCCACGCTCGCGGTGGTCTGCGCGGTCCTGGGGGTGCTGCTCGCCGTGGTGCGGCAGGGGTGGCTGAGCCTGTTCACCGCGGCGGTCCTGGTCGCGGACCCGAACGTCCTGCCGCTGCTGTGCGTGGCCGCCCTGCCCGCCTGGCTGCTGGTCACCGGCCGCCCCCTGATGCGGCTGCGCGCGGACGGCACGGCGCTGCGCTGACCCGCCCCGGCGCGCGGCGCTCCCGGCGCTCCCGCGTGCGGCGTACGGGCTCCGCGTACGGGCCACGCCCCGACGGGCGGTATGCCCCGTACGTCCGTATCCTCGCCACGGGGGCCGCCGTGGCGAGTCGTACCAGCGCGAGGAGAGCAGCCGATGTCACTCCACCGAGGCACGGACAGAGCGGCGAAGGTGCCCGAGGAGGAGCGCGCCGAGCTGCGCAGACTGTCGCTGAACCCGTTCTTCGGGGAGGCGGACCCGGTGGGCGAGATGACCTCGGCGCCGCCCACGCACCGGCTGCCCGACGGTCCCATCCCGCCCGACTCCGCCTTTCAGCTGGTCCACGACGAGCTGATGCTCGACGGGAACTCCCGGCTCAATCTGGCCACCTTCGTCACCACGTGGATGGAGCCGCAGGCGACGGTGCTGATGGCGGAGTGCCGGGACAAGAACATGATCGACAAGGACGAGTACCCCCGCACGGCCGAGCTGGAGCGGCGCTGCGTGGCGATGCTCGCCGCGCTCTGGAACGCCCCCGACCCGTCGACGGCCGTCGGCTGCTCGACCACCGGGTCGAGCGAGGCGTGCATGCTCGCGGGGATGGCGCTCAAGCGGCGCTGGGCCACGCGCAACTCCGCGCGCTACCCGGCCAGTGCGCGGCCGAATCTGGTGATGGGCGTCAACGTCCAGGTCTGCTGGGAGAAGTTCTGCGCCTTCTGGGAGGTGGAGGCGCGCCAGGTGCCGATGGACGGCGACCGCTTCCACCTCGATCCGCGGGCGGCGGCGGAGCTGTGCGACGAGAACACCATCGGCGTCGTGGCCGTGCTGGGCTCCACCTTCGACGGCTCGTACGAACCGGTCGCCGAGCTGTGCGCGGCGCTGGACGCGCTCCAGGAGCGGACCGGGCTCGACGTGCCCGTCCATGTCGACGGCGCCTCAGGCGCGATGATCGCGCCGTTCCTCGACGAGGATCTCGTCTGGGACTTCCGGCTGCCGCGCGTCTCCTCGATCAACACCTCGGGGCACAAGTACGGGCTGGTCTACCCGGGCGTCGGCTGGGCGCTGTGGCGCTCCCCCGCCGAACTCCCCGAGGAGCTGGTCTTCCGGGTGAACTACCTGGGCGGCGACATGCCCACGTTCGCGCTGAACTTCTCCCGGCCGGGCGCGCAGGTGGTCGCGCAGTACTACACGTTCCTGCGGCTGGGCCGGGAGGGCTACCGGGCCGTCCAGCAGACCGCCCGCGACATCGCGCGCAGGCTGGCGGACCGGATCGCGGCGCTGGGGGACTTCCGGCTGCTCACCCGGGGCGACGAACTGCCCGTGTTCGCCTTCACCACCGCCCCCGGTGTGACGAACTTCGACGTCTTCGACGTCTCGCGGCGGCTGCGCGAACAGGGCTGGCTGGTGCCCGCGTACACCTTCCCCGCCAACCGCCAGGACCTGTCCGTCCTGCGGATCGTCTGCCGCAACGGCTTCTCCGCGGATCTGGCCGCGCTGCTCATCGCGGACCTGGAGCGGGTGCTGCCGGAGCTGCGCGGCCAGGAACGTCCGATGGGCCGGGACAAGTCGGCGGCGACGGCCTTCCACCACTGAGGCGGGTACGGTACGGGCCCGCCCGCGCCCGTACCGCTTCCGTACGCCCGTCATGACGATCACGTCGGCGTCCCATGCCCGCGTCCCCTCACTTCACCCCTGCTTCGATAATCAAAATTGACTACCGGACCCCGGAGAGGTGACCCGCCCTTCTCATGGGTCACACGTGATCAGCGACGGTCCCCGTCATGCGCGGTCCCCGTCGCGTACGGGTTCTCCTCGCCCTCCGCGAGCACCCCGACGAACGGTTCGCCCTCCCCCGCGAAGGTGTACGCGCCCGCCTCGATGCGCCCGATCAGCCCGCGCGTCCACGCCGCGCCCGCGTCCGCCGTATGGACCCACATGTTCATGATCTCGCCGATGTGCCCGAGCGCCTCCGGGCCCTCCTCGGGCACATAGTGCCCGGTCACGGCGGCGCGCCACTCCTCGATGGCGGCCACCCGCCGCCCGAGCAGCTCGATCGCCTCGGCGCGCGGCAGGTCGACGATGAAGCCGAGGGCGGCCGAGAGCACGTCCATCTTCTGGTCGTACGAGGTGAGCGACGCGCGCAGCAGCCGCACGTACTCCTCGCGGCCTGCCGCCGTCACCTCGTACTCCGTGCGGGGCGGGCCGCCCGCCGTACTCGGCGCGACCTCGTGCGCCAGCAGCAGGCCCTGCTTGGCCATCTGCTTCAGCGCGTGGTAGACCGAGCCCGGCTTGGCGTTGGACCACTCGTGCGCGCCCCAGTACTCCAGGTCGTTGCGGACCTGATAGCCGTGCGCGCGCCCGTGCTGACGCACCGCGCCGAGGACGAGCAACCGGATCGCTGACATCGCTCCAGGCTAGGGCCTCTCGTCTGGATCAGGCCCTGTCCGACAACGGCCCTAGAGCGGGAACTCCCCGCGCCCGCGCCGCACCGAGATCCACTTCTGCGTCGTGAACGCGTCCAGCGCCGCGTCCCCGTTGAGCCGGCCGAGCCCCGACGCCTTCTCGCCGCCGAACGCCACCATCGGCTCGTCCCGCACGGTCGCGTCGTTGACGTGGAACATGCCGGTGACGATCCGCTCGGCGAACGCCACGCCGCGCTCCACCCGCGCGGTGTGGACGGCGCCGCTCAGTCCGTACGGGGTGTCGTTGGCGAGCCGTACCGCCTCTTCCTCGCCGTCGAACGGGACCAGCAGCACCACGGGGCCGAAGATCTCCTGCCGCAGGAGCGGGGAGTCGGGCGCGAGGCCGGTCAGTACGGTCGGCTCCACGAGGTTGCCGCGCGTGTTGCCCCGCACGAGCGCGGTCGCGCCCTCGGCGAGCGCCTGGTCGACCAGGGAGGTCAGGGCGTCCGCGTGGGAGCTGTTGATGACCGGGCCGATCTGGGTCTCGGGGTCACGCGGGTCGCCGGTCCTGAGCGCCGCCACCTTCGCGACGAACTTCTCCGTGAACTCCCGCTCCACGGCGCGGTCCACCAGGATCCGGTTGGCTGCCATGCAGATCTGGCCCTGGTAGAAGAAGCGGCTGAAGACCGCCGCGTCCACCGCGTAGTCGATCCCCGCCTCGTCCAGGTCGTCCAGGACCACCAGCGCGCTGTTCCCGCTCAGTTGCAGCAGCGCGCGCTTGAACTGACCGCCCGCGACGGCCCCGACATGGCGGCCCACCCGGTCGGAGCCCGCGAACGAGATCACCTTGGGGACCGGGTGCTCGATCAGCGCGTCACCGATCTCGGCGATGTCCGTGACCACCACGTTGAGCAGCCCGGCCGGCAGCCCCGCGTCCTCGAAGAGCCCGGCTATGAGCCCGCCGCCGATCACCGGCGCGTTCTGATTGGGCTTGATCACCACGGCGTTGCCCAGCGCGAGCGCGGGCGCCACCGACTTGAGCGTCACCAGGAACGGGAAGTTGAACGGGCTGATCACGCCGACGACACCGACCGGCAGCCGGTGGACGCGGTTCTCCCTGCCGTCGACCGGGGAGGGCAGGATCCGGTCCTCGGACCGCATCGTCAGCCGGATGGCCTCGCGCAGGAACTCACCGGCCGTGCCCACCTCGTACAGCGCCTTGGCGCGGGTACCGCCCGACTCGTCGATGATCGCCTCGACGATGTCGTCGGCGCGCTCCTCGACCAGCCGCAGCACGCGCTCGATGACGGCCCGGCGGGTGTACGGGTTGGTGGCGGCCCAGCCGGGCTGGGCGCGTTCGGCCGCGCGGTACGCCTCGTCCACCTCGCGGGCCGTGGCGACGGTGATGGCGGCGAGCTTCTCCCCGTTGTACGGGTTGAAGTCGATGATGTCCCACGAGCCGCTGCCGGTCCGCCACTCGCCGTCGATGTACTGATGGGCCAGATCGGTGAAGTAGGACATGCGATCCCTTACTGCGGGTGCTACAGGCGCAAACTCCTGATGTGAGGTCATCGTACTGATGCTTCAGATCAATTGGAGCAGTCCGCGCAGGACATCTCGGCTCTCCTCGGGTCCCGGGCTGTCCTCCTTGAGCCGCGCCATGACCCGTTCGTACTGGCCGACCTCCTCGCGCTTGTCCAGATAGAGGGCGCTCGTCAGCTGTTCCAGGAAGACGACGTCGGACAGGTCCGACTCGGGGAAGCTCAGCATCGTGAACGCGCCGCTCTCGCCCGCGTGTCCGCCGAAACTGAACGGCATCACCTGAAGGGTGATGTTCGGCTGCTCCGAGATCTCGATCAGATGCTTCAGCTGCCCCTGCATGACGCCGCGGTCGCCGTACGGGCGGCGCAGCGCCGCCTCGTCGAGGATCGCGTGGAAGCGCGGGGCGCGCTCGGAGACGAGGACCTTCTGCCGCTCCAGCCGCAGGGCGACGCGGCGCTCGACCTCGGCACAGGGGGCGTCGGGCTGGCCGCGGGTGACGACGGCGTGCGCGTACGCCTCGGTCTGGAGCAGTCCGTGCACGAACTGCACCTCGTAGATGCGGATCAAGGAGGCGGCGCCCTCCAGACCGATGTACGTCTGGAACCAGCCGGGCAGCACATCGCCGAAGCTGTGCCACCATCCCGCGACGTTGGCCTCCCGGGCGAGTCCGAGCAGGGCGGCGCGCTCGCCCTCGTCGGCCACCCCGTAGAGGGTCAGCAGGTCCTCGATGTCTCTGGCCTTGAAGCTCACCCGTCCCAACTCCATACGGCTGATCTTGGACTCGGAAGCGCGGATCGAGTAGCCGGCGGCTTCACGGGTGATGCCGCGCGTCTCGCGCAGCCGCCTCAGTTGTGAGCCCAGCAGGATGCGCCGCACCACGGAACCGCCCGATTCGGCTGCGGTCACGTCTCCAACCCTCCCCATCACATGTGGTTCTCCCTGGAGCGCCCCCCGGACTCCAAGTGCCGGATTCTGCCATCAAAACGCTTCAGCCCGTACTCATTCGATTACGGAAATAAGAAGGCTTTGCGTAGAGGGCAAAACTGGTCACGAGGAGAAAAGATACGGAACCGGTACGGGAGCGGTGAAGTCCGGCGCGTGCACGTGCATCTGCCCTTGCATCTGCCGTACGCATTCGGAACCATGGGCCGCGCGCAGCTGCGTGCTCGTTTCGTGATTGACGTGTTGTGACGCTGGACCACCGCAGTATCGCTACGGCCGCGAATCCCGGGAGTGCCTCGCATGGGGATGAATGGATCGACCATGCTCTGGCCGTTAAGGCAGGGGCTTCCTCCCGCCGACCTCAGTGGAGCGGCCGGATCGGCCTCGTGCGCCCTGCCCGCCCGCTACGAGGCGGTGCGCGGGGCACGCCAGTTCACCAGGACCACACTGTCCCAGTGGGAGCTGAGCGAGCGCTTCGACGATGTCGCGCTGGTCGTCTCGGAGCTGGTCACCAACGCGCTGCGGCACGCCCTTCCGGCCGACACCCCGCGCGAGCCGCACGAGGCCCCCGTACGGCTGCATCTGATGCGCTGGTCGTCGCGGCTGGTCTGCGCGGTGCGGGACCCGAGCCACGCGAGCCCGGCGGCGCGCGAGACGGACGAGGACTGCTCGGCGGAGTCGGGGCGCGGGTTGTTCCTGGTGGAGTCGTTCAGCGACACCTGGGGATGGCACCCGCTGGCCGGATCACTGCACGGCAAGGTGGTCTGGGCGCTGTTCCGGCTGGAGAAGGAGTGACGGGACGGGTGTCCGGCACACCATCGGTGGCCGGAACATGCCCGTCCGCGGCAGGTTGGCCGAAAGTACCTGTGACCAGAGCCACCTGACGGCGCTGCCGCCGCAGCCGTCAGGTGGCCGATATCAGATGGTCGAACTCCCCGGCCTTCGCGCCGATCAGCATGGACTCGATCTCGGCCGGCGTGTACACCAGGGCAGGCCCCTCGGGGTGGCGTGAGTTGCGTACCGCCACTTCCCCGCCCGGCAGCTTGGCGAACTCCACGCAGGAACCCTGGGAGTTGCTGTGCCTGCTCTTCTGCCAGACGACTCCGTGAAGCTCTGTGGCCGCAATGCCGTTGTACACGTGGTGCACAGGACGCTCCCCGAGTTGCAAGGTGCAGGTGTCAACTGTCTCGGATCATAGCTGTGTTTCATGTGCTGATGCATGAGCAAATGCACGTGCACGCGGGGTGTTCCTTTGGTTACAGCCCTGGTGAGGACCGTCCGAGCCGGTCAACCGACGCGCCCGTGCCGACTGCTGCTCTGAGTAGAGACGCAAGGGGCGGCTCCCAGGATCCCTTCTCGTCGGACTCGGTGAGAATTGGTCCCCGCCTACCGCCCGTGTACCCGGCCGCGGGCGGTCCAGCCCTCCGGGCCCCGTGGTCCGGGCGCGGCGGTGCCGGGCCGGTCAGCGCGGTGACGGGGCGTACGGCAGCAGCGCCGTCTCCCGGGCGTTCTTGATGGCGCGCGCCAGTCGGCGCTGCTGCTGGGCGCTCACCCGGGTGACCCGGCGGCTGCGGATCTTGCCCCGGTCGGAGAGGAACTTCCGCAGCAGGTCGGTGTTCTTGTAGTCGATGTACGTGGTGCCGTCCCGGTCCAGCGGGTTGGGGCGCGGGGCGGGCGGCTTGCGGTGTGTGCGACGGGCGGACAACGGGGTCAGACCTCCAGGAGGGAGTCGAAGGCGGGCGGCAGCCGCTTCCAGGCGGCGCGGCCGGCGGTGTACTCGGCGTCGGTGAGCAGGCAGGAGTCCAGCAGCCGCCCGATGCCCTCGCGGTCGAGGCCGGGCGAGGTGAAGACGAGATGCTGGCAGCGGTCGCCGTGCAGGGGGTGCCAGTCCAGGGAGGCGGCGGCCCGGCGCAGCGGCGGGACGTTCTCCCACGCGGAGTCCGGCAGCGACGCCAGCCAGGGGCCGGCGCTCTCCACACAGAGCGCACCGCCCGCCGCGTCCCAGTGCAGCAGGCTGTCGTGGTGGTCGGCGAGCCAGAAGCGGCCCCGGCTGCGGGCGGCGGCGCAGGTCAGGTCCTCCAGCGCCGCGTAGAGCCGCTCGGGGTGGAAGGGCCGGGCGCGGTGCCAGACGTAGGTGCCGACCCCGCACTCGTCGGCCTCCTGGGGCAGCAGCGCGCAGGCGGGGTGCTGGCGGGCGGCGGCGGCCTCGACGTCGAAGCCGGCGAGCGCGGCGGCGGCCAGTTCGCCGGGGCCGGTGGTGCCGGGGCGGGCCGTATCGGCTTCGCTCGTACCGGGGCCGCTCGTACCGGGGCCGCTCTCGGGGTCGATCCGTACCTGTAGTGCGGTCGGGTGCAGTTGGGCCAGCAGCGCGCGGTCCTCGTCGTCGGCCAGCGGGCTGTCGGCGATCGCGAGGACCGGCGCGTACTCCAGCTGCCGGGCCCAGGTGTCGGCGATGGTGCGCCGGTCGGTGGCCGCGGCGGCGAGTCCGGCGTCGGCGAGGTCGTCGCCGTTGCCGAGGTACGGGAGCAGCAACGCCGGGTCGACGGCGGTCAGCACCGAGCTGACGACCAGCCGTTCGCCGTGCGCCGCGATCACCTCGGCCATGGCGCGGGGCTCGACCGAGTCCCACAGCTCGACGATCGCGAGCCGGGTGGTGCCGTCGTCCGCGAGCCGGTTCAGCTCGGGGACGAGGTCCTCGCGCAGCGCGCAGCACGCGCAGTCGTTGACGAGCGGGGCCTCTCCGGAGGAGAGCGGTCCTGTCGCGTCGCGGACGGTGCGTACGACGGTGCCGCGCGCGGCCGTCGACAGGTCGTGGTGGAGGGCGACGCTGCCGGGCACGGTGGCGAGGAGTCGGCGCACGGCGGCCTCGCGGGCGTCGGAGTGCAGACCGCAGACGAGCGCGACGGGGAGCCTGCCGTCGGCCGCGCTCATGGCCGGGCCCCGGGGGCGCGGCGGCCGTAGCGGCGCTCGAAGCGCTCCACCCGGCCCGCGGTGTCGAGGACGCGGGCGGTGCCCGTGTAGAAGGGGTGGCTCGCCGAGGAGATCTCGACGTCGACGACGGGGTAGGTGGCGCCGTCCTCCCAGACGACCGTCTTCTCACTGGAAGCGGTCGACCGGGTGAGGAAGGCGAAGTCGGCGGCCCTGTCGCGGAAGACGACGGGCCGGTACGCGGGGTGGATTCCGGGCTTCATCTGGTGCTGGTTCCTTCGCTTCTCTCAGCGCTCTTCGCGGAAGTCGACATGGCGGCGGACGACGGGGTCGTACTTGCGCAGCGTCAGCCGGTCCGGGTCGTTGCGGCGGTTCTTGCGGGTCACGTACGTGAAGCCGGTACCGGCGGTGGAGCGGAGTTTGACGATCGGGCGTAGTTCGTTGCGGGCCATGGGGTTAGTATATGGAAATGGTTTCCATTTCCAAAGAGAGGGGTGTGTGACCTTGTCCGCCCACTGCCAACTGACCGGGGCCGAGCCGGGCTTCGGTAACCGGATCTCCCACTCGCACCGGCGCACCTCCCGCCGCTTCGACCCGAACATCCAGCACAAGCGCTACTGGCTGCCGAGCGAGGGCAGGCAGGTGCGCCTCACCCTGAGCGCCAGGGCGATCAAGACCATCGACGCGATCGGCATCGAGGCCGCGGTCGCCCGCATGCGCGCACGGGGAGTGAAGGTCTGATGGCGAAGAAGAGCAAGATCGTCCGCAATGAGCGGCGCAAGGAGATCGTCGAGCGCTACGCCGTACGCCGCGCCGAGCTGAAGGAGATCCTGCGGAGCCCCGGCACCCCCGAGGCGGAACGGGTCGCGGCGGATCGGGAGTTGCGACGTCAGCCGCGTGACGCGAGCGCGACCCGGGTGCGGAACCGGGACAGTGTGGACGGCCGGCCGCGTGGCCATCTCAGGAAGTTCGGGCTCTCCAGGGTCCGGCTGCGCGAGCAGGCGCACGCCGGATTCCTCCCGGGAGTGCGGAAATCCTCCTGGTAGTTTGGCCCCCGTTCGGCCACTGACAAGGGGGACTTGATCGTGCGGAAGCAGCTCGTACGGACCGGATCGACCACGACCGGCCTCGCCGTCGCACTCACGCTCGCGCTCACGCTCACGGGATGCGGCGGAAGCGACAGCGGCGACAAGGGCAAGGGCGACTCCACCCCGTCCGCCACCGCCTCGGGCGACGCGGGCTCGGGCTCCGGCTCGGGCTCAGGCTCAGGCTCAGGCGGCGCGAGCGTCGACGGCACGTGGGCGGCCGTCACCGACGGCAAGCCCGTCGCCATGTCCGTCACCTCGGGCAAGGTCTCCCTGGCCGCCGAGGGTCACCTCTGCGAGGGCGAGGCGATGGACATGGGCGGCGAGTCGATGGTGTCGCTCAAGTGCGCGGACGGGGACAAGGACCGCACCATGGGCACGATCGAGTCCAACGACGGCAAGACGCTGGTCGTGTCCTGGCAGGGCGGGAAGAAGGACTCGTTCACCAACGGCGACACGGGCGGCCTGCCCACCGGTCTGCCGTCGGACTTCCCGACCGAGCTGCCGAAGGACCTGCCCACCGATCTCCCGACCGATCTCCCGACGGACCTGCCGACGTCGCGCTGAGAGCCTGTCGGGTGACCTTCGGCCGGTCGGCGGACGCGGTCCGGCGCACCGCGCTCGCTCCGCTCGCACCGTCTCGGCGCCTCGATCCGTCCTCCCGATGCCGCCGCGCGCGATTCACAGGCGCCGGGACGTCCTCGTAGCGGAGCTACCAGGGCGTTTCGGCGCCACGGGAAGCGCGCGCGCCAGAGCGTGGCCGCCCGATCAGAGGCCACCCGACAGCCCCTGAGGCACGGCAGGCGCCGCAGCACCCGCGCCGTCAGCGACCGGGGCGGAGGCGGTCGCGCCCGGTTCTCCCCCGGCGCGCGGCGGGCAGGTCGGCCGCGTCCGCCGCGGACGTTCCGTGGTCCCAGCCTTCGGCGTCCGTCACCCCGCGGACGCGGGTCGCGACCGTCTCGGGGAACATCCGGTCCGTCCGCTCGGCCACGGCCAGATCGCGCGCCGCGAGCACGGGCAGCAGCCCGGAGCCGCTCTCCGCGCCCGCCCCCGCCGCCGCGCCCGCCGCCGCTCGCGCGGCTTCCGCGGTGGCGTGTTCCGCGGCCAGGGCCAGCCGTTCGCCCAGGCGGTGCGCGTACGCCATGAGGAACGACTGCCGGAACGTCTTCGTCCGCTTGCGCCCCGAGGCGCGCTGTCCGGCCTCCGCGCGGGTCATCGCGGAGACGCCCTGCACCAGGAGCGAGGTGTGGAGCAGCTCCACCGCGTCCAGGTCCGGTCCGAAGCCGACGACCGTGGAGAAGCCGTACGCGCTGTTCCACACGGCGCGGCAGCGGTTGGCCGAGGCGACGGCGTCGAGCAGGATCGCCTTCGCCGTCTCGTACGGGGCGTCCACCCCGATCCGGCACGCGCCGGGGACATCGCCCCGGTGCGTGCGGTCGGCCAGCAGCGCCTCGTCGACGCTGTGGCGCGCCATCAGCTCCTGCGCCTTGGCGGTGAGCGCCTCCGCCTCCTGGGGATAGCCGGTCGCCTCCGCCTTCGCCAGCAGCGCCCGGATCCGGCTGAGCATGCGCGGCTCGCCGTCCGCGGGCGCCTGCTGGACGGGTGTCCCGGGTACGGGCCCGGCCGGTTCGAGCGGGGGCAGCCTCGCGAGCAGCAGATACAGCTCCAGTGCGGCGGTGGCGTACGAGAAGCGGTCCGCCCGGTACGGCTCGGCGCGAGTGCGGGCGACGGCGGGGCCTTCGCCCCCGTCCGGGGTGAAGTCGACGCCGAGATCGGCCAGTTGCGCGGCCCAGCGCGCCGGAAGCCGCTCGTAGCGCCGCACCTCCCCCGCGATCAGCTCCGCGAGCAGCCGCGCCTGCGGGTCGCGCAGCTCACGGCGGACGAGCCGGGCCACATCGGCGGGCTGCCAGCCGCGCTCCCACGCCAGCCGTATGTATCCCTCGCCGCGCCGCCTCAGCTCGTCGTCGGCCGCCGGGTCGGCGGCCAGCAGGGACGCGGCCAGGTCGAGCCCGTCACCCCCGCGCGCGCCGGGCCCGCCGCCCGTGGAGAGCAGCGCGGTGAGCGCCCGCTCGACGGTGTCACTCATGCGGTCGCCCCCTCCGGCGTACGGATGTCCACGCCCACGATGATCCCAGATCCCGGGCCGGGCCCCGCCCTCTGTCCACAGCCTGTGGATATCGGGGTGAGCGGGACGGCGGGCCGGGGCGCGCACCGGGTCCGGGCCGGGGGCGCACACCGGCCCGCGCGCTCCCCTCAGGTCAGCGCCGCACGTCGCCGCCCGTGCCTCCGCCCGTACCCGTACCCGTGCCCGTGCCCGTGCCCACGCCCGTACGCGTGCTCCCGCTGCCGCCCGCGCTCTCCGCCTCGAACTCGCACCACACCACCTTCCCGCGCACCGGTCCCGCGCGATCGCCCCAGTCCGCCGCGAGGGCCGTGACCAGCAGCAGCCCACGCCCCTCCTCCGCCTCGGCGGCGGTCTCCGCGTCGACCGACTCGATGCCCGTCGGCCACCGGGGCGGCGTACGGGAGGGATCGGCGACCTCGACGCGCAGTCGGCCCTCCGCGCGCAGCAGCGCGAGGGAGACCGGGCCGCGGGTGCAGCCGCAGAGGCAGACACCGTGCCGTACGGCGTTGGTGACGAGTTCCGTGACCGCCAGCTCGACGGCGGCGGCCAGTTCGGGGTCCACCCGGCGGAGCGCGAGCACCTCACGGGTGTGACGGCGGGCGCGGGGAGACGCCTCCGGCCGGTGCGGAAGCGGTATCCGGGTGAGCGGAAGCCAGGCGGGGCCGGAGTCGTAGACGTCGTGCGCAAGTCCACTGTCAGTGAGCATCGTTACTCTCGGACATCAATAGGTCACCGAAAGCAACCCATGGTGCCCGAGAGGAGCCCTGTCATGCCACATCCCCGATCCCGGGCCCTGTCGGATCGGCGTGCGCCGACACGCCGGAGGCGACGCCGGGCGGATCCCGCCGGATCCGCCGTCTCAGGGCGTGATCACCAGTTTTCCGCCGGCGTGCCCGTCCTCGCTCGTCGCCTGCGCCGTCGCCGCCTCGTCGAGCGGGAACGTCCGTGCGATCTGTACCCGGAGCGCGCCCTCCGCCGCGAGACGGGCGTGCTCCGCCAGTCCGGCGCGCCTGTCCTCGGGGGTCATGCCGCCGGAGGAGAAGACCACCCCCAGGTCTCCGGCGGCCATGTCCGCGATGGTGACGATCCGGTCCGTGACACCGTCGAGCAGTTCGATCGAGTCGGGCAGCGCCCCCTTGCCCGCCACGTCGAAGACGGCGTCGACACCCTGCGGCGCGGCGGCGCGGACGCGCGCGACCAGCCCGTCCCCGTAGGCCACGGGGACGGCGCCCAGGGAGCGCACATAGTCGTGACGGGCCGGCGACGCCGTACCGATCACCGTGACGCCGCGCGCCACCGCCAGTTGGACGGCCACCGCGCCGACCGCCCCCGCGGCGCCGTGCACCAGCAGGGTCTCGCCGTCGCGTACGGCGAGCAGGCCGAGCACCCGCGCGGCGGTCTCCCCGGCGACCGGGAGCGCCGCCGCCTCCGCCCAGCCCAGCGCGGGCGGCTTGGCGGCCACCGGCCCGGCCAGGGCGTACTGCGCGTAGGAGCCGGTCGCCGACCAGCCCAGCACCTCGTCCCCGACGGCGAACTCCGTGACGCCCTCGCCGGTCTCGTCCACGACCCCGGCGCATTCGACGCCGGGCACGGCGGGCAGCGTCGTCGGCGAGACCTGCTCCATCCAGCCCCGCCGGATCTTCCAGTCCATCGGATTGACGCCCGCCGCCCGCACCGCCACCCGGACCTCGCCGGGACCCGCGTGCGGTTCGGGTACGTCCTCGGCGCGCAACACCTCGGGCCCGCCGAACTCATGGAAAACGATCGCTCGCATGGCAGCCTCCACAGCCTGTGGTCAGGGATCGGAAGCGGGTGCTCCCGGGCGGGGCGCGGTGGGCCCGGCCCCGGTCCGATCCTCCCGGTCGTCGGCCGTCACCGCACGTCGCCACCGGACGTCACCACCGCGCGTCGCCACCGCGCGTCGCCCGGCGGGACCGCGCCGCGCCGGTCCGTTGTCAGACCCCCCTGCGAGACTCGGCGGTATGAGCGAACGATGGGCGCTGGCGCCGGTGGAGGGCGGTGGCGCGCTGCTCGCTCCGGTGGGCGCGGACGGGGCGCCCGCCGGGCCTGTGCTGCGCGAGCCCGATCTCGTCGCGGCGGTCAGGGACCGCGAGCCGGAGGTCGACCGGTGGGTGTGGCGGTCGACCTCCGAGCTGTATCCCCGGCTGCTCGCGGCGGGCGTGCGCGTCGAGCGGTGCTACGACATCGAGGCGGGCGAGTCGCTGCTCCTGGGCCACGAGGGGCGGCTCGGCGAGCCGCGCTCGGCCGCCGCCGCCTGGGCCCGGCTGCGGAACGCGCCGGTGCCGCCCGACCCGCCGCCCCGGTCGGCCGTGCCCGGCTCGCAGTCCTCGCTCTTCGAGCCGCACACGGGCACCGACCTGCCCTTCGACGCGCTGCTGGACGTGTACGCGGAGCAGCTCAGGCGCCACGACGAGGCCGCGCACCCGGGCCGGATGCGGCTGCTCACCGCCTCCGAGTCGGCGGGCATGCTGGTGGCCGCCGAGATGCACCGCTCGGGGCTGCCGTGGCGGGCCGACGTGCACCGCGAGGTGCTCGACGAGCTGCTCGGCGAGCGGTACGCGGGCGGGGGCGAGCCGCGGCGGCTGGCCGAGCTGACCGACGAGGTGTCGCGGGCGTTCGGCCGACGGGTGCGGCCCGATCTCCCGGCCGATGTGATCAAGGCGTTCGCGAGCGCGGGCATCAGGGTGAAGTCGACCCGGCGCTGGGAGCTGGCCGAGATCGACCATCCGGCGGTGGAGCCGCTGATCGCGTACAAGAAGCTGTACCGGATCTGGACGGCGCACGGCTGGAGCTGGCTGCAGGACTGGGTGCGGGAGGGCCGCTTCCGGCCGGAGTTCCTCCCCGGCGGCACGATCTCCGGCCGTTGGACGACCAACGGCGGCGGCGCCCTGCAGATCCCCCGGGTGATCCGGCGCGCGGTCGTCGCCGACCCGGGCTGGCGGCTGGTGGTGGCCGACGCCGACCAGATGGAGCCGCGCGTCCTCGCCGCGATCTCCCGCGACCCGGGGCTGATGGAGGTGGCGGGACACGACGGCGACCTGTATACGGCGCTGTCCGACCGCGCCTTCTCCGGCGACCGCGACCACGCCAAGCTCGCGCTCCTCGGCGCGATCTACGGCCAGACGTCGGGCGACGGCCTGAAGAACCTGGCGGCGCTGCGCCGCAGATTCCCGCTGGCCGTCGCCTATGTGGACGACGCGGCGCGGGCGGGCGAGGAGGGCAGGCTCGTACGGACGTGGCTGGGGCGTACGAGCCCGCGGGCGGCCGGGGCCGAGGACGCCGACGAGGCGGGCATCCCCCAGGACCTCGCCCCGCCCGGCGCCCCCGGCGGCGCGGACCGGGGCGGCTCGGCGGACGGACCGGCCGGCCACACGCCGGGCTACGCGTCGGCCGGTGGCCGGGCGCGCGGCCGGTTCACCCGTAACTTCGTCGTGCAGGGCAGCGCCGCCGACTGGGCGTTGCTGATGCTGGCCGCGCTGCGGCGCTCGATCGCGGGGATGCGGGCCGAGCTGGTCTTCTTCCAGCACGACGAGGTGATCGTGCACTGCCCGCGGGCGGAGGCGGAAGAGGTGGCACGGGCCATCCGCGCCGCCGGGGAGCTGGCCGGACGGATCGCCTTCGGCGAGACGCCGGTGCGCTTCCCGCTCACGACGGCGACGGTCGAGCGGTACTACGACGCGAAGTGACAGGGGGGGCGGCCGGGGGCCTCGGCGCCTGTCGGGGCGCGGTGAGGAGCGCGCCGAGCGGCGCGGCGGCGTCGAGGAGGGCGCGGGAGCGGGCCGCGAGGTGGGTGTCCCGTGCGGCCAGCGCCGCTTCGACGTCCGGCCACCGGTGCCCCTGCCGCAGCCGTGGCAGCAGCGCCCGGAGCGGTTCGACGCGGTACCCGGCGGCGCGCAGCTGATGGACGATCCGGGCGTCCCGGATGTGGGCAGGTGCGTACCGCCGGGTACCGCGCGGCGGCAGCCGGTCGGGGACGACGAGCCCCTCGGCGTCCCAGTGCCGCAGCGTCGAAGGACGCACCCCGAGCGCGGCGGCCAGCTCCGAGACGCTCATCGCGTCCGACGGGCGTACGTCGTCGAGCGGCTCGGCGGAGATAGCCCGCGCCGCCCGCCGGGCGAGCCCCAGGTCCTCGCGTTCCCGGTGGAGCCCGGCGTGGGCCGCGTCGAGGAGCGCGAGCAGCTCCGGGACCGGGCGGGTGTGCGCGGCGCGGACGATCCGTCCGGCCTCCACCGGCCCCGTGCCGACCGCGAGGGCGCGGTAGGCGAGCGCCGCGTGCAGATGGATCTCGCCATGGACGCGGTGACCGGCCGCCGTGCGCGTCGTCGGCGGCAGCACACCGTCGCGTTCGAGGTTGCGGATCTGCTGGACGGAGTAGCCGCAGCGGCGCGCGACATCGACGGTCCGCATCGCGGGCGAATGGAGAGTCGGCATCCCTTGTACCCCCTGTTCTCGGGCCTCTCATGGTCCCAGGTCTCCACAAGCACCTGAATGAAACGCTGGAGCACATGACTGCTGGACATATGACCATGGCCGAGATCACCGGGTTCGTCGCGGACCTCGACGGGGTGCTGACCGTCAGGCCGGGACCCGACGACGGCTCACCGGAGATCAGCTGGGGCGACACCTATTTCTTCTACGCCCCCGACGGGGCCGTACCGACGGCGACGCAGCCGTTCGCGACGCTCGTGACGAAGAACCATCCGGGCGACGAACTGTCCCGCCTGGACCGCCCGGACACGTTCCGGCTCAATGTGGGCGCGGGGCGGGACGCCTTCGCCGCCGCGACCGGCCGCGCACCGCGCGAGGCGGTCCCCGACGACGACACCACCGACCCCGGCGCCGTCGACACCCTGATCGCGCACCCCGTCTACGGCTCCCTCGGCTGGCTCGCGGTGGTCGACCCGGGGCCGCGCACCGAGCGGGCGGTGCGCGAACTGCTCCGCACCGCCCACCACCTCGCCCGCGCGCGCCACGAGCGGCGCGCGCACACGGCGCCGTCCGGGGTGATCACCGACCGGTGACCCGCGAGCCGCCGCTCCGCTCCGTACCGGCCCCGCCGCCGGACGGGTACGCGGCCGGGTCCGCCGTCCGCCGGGACAACCGCCGGGGCCGCCGGGACAACCGCCGGGTCCGCCGGGTCACCCCATGCCGGGAACGTGCCCCGCGAGCCGCGGGTGGCGGGCCGCCGTGCGCAGGGCCCAGACCGTCGAGCGCACGATCCGCTCCTTGACCAGGGCGGCGGGCCTGCCGGTGAGCACAGCGCCGCGCGGCGTGTCGTCCGCCCTGACCGGCTGGACGATCCCGTCGTGCCGGCCCAGGCTCACGCACTGGAGCAGGTACCCGAACGACACGGGCTCCGGCTCCCGGCCGCTCAGGTCCCGTACGACGGCGGTCGCCACGTGCGCCCCGAGCGGCAGCGCCGTGGCACAGGCCATCCGCAGCCGCCCGGCGGCCGGGGTTCGCACCGACGCGGCGTCCCCGGCCGCGTACACGTCCGGGTGCGAGACCGAGCGCAGCGCCGAGTCGACCGCGATCCGGCCGTCCTCGTCGACGGCGATGCCCGCCGCGACGGCGAGTTCGGTGTGCGGAACCAGCGCGGCGGACCAGACCACCACCTCCGCGTCGAGATCACCGTGGTCCGCCACGCGCCGGCCCTCCTCGATACGTACGCCCCGCTCCCGGAGGGCGGAGCGGACATGGGCGCGCCCCTTCGCCGAGACGCTCGGAGCGATCTCCCCGCCCGTGACGAGCCCGACCTGCCAGCCCGAATGGAACTCGGCCAGTTCCGCGGCGAGTTCGACGCCCGTGAGTCCGCCCCCGACCACGGTCAGCGCACCGGCGCCGCCGAGCAGACGTTTGCGCAGCTCGGGGGCGGACTCCGCCGTGTAGAGGCGCCCCGCCGCCCCTTCGGCCGCGGTCGCCTCCGCCGTACGGCTGCCGAGGGCGCAGACCAGCCGGTCGTAGCCGATGACGGGCCCGGCGTCGGTGTGCACCCGGGCCGCCCCGGTGTCGATGCGGGTGACACGGGCGGCGACATGGGTGACCCCGGCGGGCCCCAGCAACTCCCGCAGGGGGTGCGTCACGTCGGGGCGGCCGGCGGCGCGTTCGTGCAGGCGGACGCGTTCGGTGAAGTGACCGTCGGGCGCGATCAGGGTGACCCGGACGTGCGGAGCGAGGCGCAGCGCCGCGTGCAGGCCCGCGTAACCGGCGCCCACGACGACGACATGCTTCCCGGTGAGGTTCTCGTGGCTCTTCATGCACGTGAGGACGGTACGGCGGCGCCGGATGTGACATCACCGCGTGGTGCGCCGCCGTACCGCCGCCGGTCCGAAGAGACCGGCCGCACCCCGAACGCGGGGCGCGGCCGGCGAGCGGGTCTCCCCTACGCGGTCCGGTTCAGCCGGTGGTGAGGTCGGCCGCGGCTTCCAGCACCGCCATCGCGCTGGACAGTTTCATCTTCGCCTGGGTCCAGGCGAGGGACCGCGGTCCGTCGAGCACCTCCCCCGTGACCTCGTCGCCGCGGTGCGCCGGAAGGTCGTGCAGGAACGACGCCTGCGGCCACCTGCGCATCAGCACCGCGTCGACGTGGAAGGGCCGGAAGGTCTCCCGCCAGGCCGGATCGGCCTTGCTCGTTCCCGTGGTCTGCCAGCGGGTCGTGTAGACGACATCCAGCTGTTCCGGCGCGTCGGCCACGTCGTGCGTCTCGGTCAGTTCGGCACCGGCCGTCCCGGCGATCCCGCGCGCCGTGTCGAGTACGCCGTCCGGCAGCCCGTACCCGGGCGGCGTGACGAAGTCGCACCGGGCTCCCGGCACCGTGGCGATGCCGTAGGCCAGCGCGACCGCCGTGTTGTTGCCTTCGCCGATGTACATCACCCGGATACCGCCGAGGTCGCCGTGCGCGAGGGCCAGCGTCGCCAGGTCGCAGACGCCCTGGGTCGGGTGCTCCTGCGCCGCCATCGCGTTGATCACGGGCAGCCCGCCCTCGGTGGACAGCGCGCGCAACTCGTCGAGGGGACCGGAGGTGCGGGCGACGAGCAGGTCGAGCATGGAGCCGAGGACCCGTGCCGTATCGCCCACGGATTCCCCGGTGTTGAGCTGGAGGTCGTGCGGGCCGTAGGCGATCGGGGTGCCGCCGAGCCGTACGACACCTGTCTGGAACGCGGTGCGTGTCCTGGTGGAGGTACGGGTGAAGAGCACTCCGGCGACCCGGTCGCGCAGCGGGAAGCTGTGCGCGTCCCGGTCGCGGAAGAGTGCGACCGACCTCTCGACGAGCTTGCTCAGTTCATCGGGCTTCAGCTCCGAGAGCGAGAACAGCCCCCGGTCCTGGGCTGCCTCCGGCGCACCGTAGAGCGTGTTCATGGAAGATCCTTCCCTCGCAGAGGACGCGTCGCTCAGTACAGGCACAGCCGCTGCCCGGTCCCGCGGCGCAGGGCGGCCTGATGGACAGCCTCCAGCAGGGCGACATCGAGGATCGCCATGCCGAAGGGGTTGCTGATCACGTGGCCGCGGTGGGGCCGTACGGCCTCGATCCGTCCCGCGATGACCTGCCCGAGGGTGCCGTTCACTTCCGGTACGGCGGCCCCCTCACCCGTGGCGTCGCCCCGCCGCGGTGTGACGCCGGGAGCGGCGACCAGCCCGTCCCGCAGGAGTGCTCCGAGGGTGCGCCGGGGGTTCTCCGCCACCAGGTCGACATCGTCGACGTAGATCGCCTCGGCTGTCACGAAGGCGTCGGGCAGCAGGTCGGAGAGGGACACGTGCGCGACGAAGGTGCCGGGTTCCAGCCACGCGGCCGGCACGAACCCGGTGTCCACGGTGGTCGTGGTCACCACGACCCGCGCGGCGCCGACGGCTGCCCGCGCGCTGGGGGCGATCTGCGGGTGGAGCTGGGGGCAGTGCTGTCCGAGCCACTTCGCCAGGTCCGCCGCGCGCTCCGGATCCGTGTCGTACAGGTGCACGCTCTTCGCCTGGGGGAACTGCGTGCCGAGCAGTTCGAGGTGAGCGCGGGCGAGCGTGCCGCACCCGATGACGCTGAGCGCGTCCCACTCCCGCGGTCCGAGGTGCCGCAGACTCACCATGGTGTAGGCGGCCGTACGCGCGGCGCTCAGCCAGCCGGCTTCCGCCATCAGGACGGGCCGGGCCGTGTGCTGGTCGAACAGGAGGCTCACTCCGCCCGCGCGCTCCGCGCCGAGGGCGGGATTGGTCGTGGCCGCGTTGATGATCTTCACACCGCGCACCGGGGTCCCGCCGGGCGGTTCCACCGCCCCCAGCATGGCCAGCGAACGGCACTGGCCGCCCGCGTCGTTGGTCCACGGCAGATAGCCCTCCGCCGGCATGCGGGTGGCGCCTTCGGCGTGGTGGCCCAGCGCCCATGCGGTCGCCTCGCACAGGTCCACGTCGGCGGCGCACGCCATCACCGCCGCACGGTCGAGAAAGAGCAGGTCTTCCGTCACGCGTCGTTCTCCGTTTCCCTCGTGCGCGGCCCGCTGGGAGCCCGCCTCGTCACCTGCGCGCCGCGGCCGTACCCGCGCGCGGCGGCCGTCTCGCGCACCGCTCTCCCGGTCGGCCTCACCGGCCGCGCCGGTCTGCGAATCCCGGGGCCGCGGCCGTGGCCCCGGCCGCCGATATCGTCCGTACGGGTGGTGGCGCGAGGACCTCCACCCCACGGCCGACGCCCGTCTCGAAGATTCCTTGTCCATGGCGCCAGCCACGCGAATACACGGTGTCGCCGTAGCGATCGGAGCCGTCCGGGCAGAGACACGCCATCGTGGTCCGCTCCGGATCCGCGTGGAAGAGGCGCAGCGCCGCGGCGACGAGCGCGCCCGAGCTGGGGCCGACCGCGAGCCCCGTCCGCTCGTCCAGCCACAGGCACGCGTTCACGGCTTCCTCCGCAGTCACGTACACCGTCGGTCGATGACCGTCCGGCAGGAACGTGGAGGCGCGGCTCGCTCCGATCCCGGCCAGCAGCCGCTTGCCGGGAACGCCGCCGAGCGCGGCGGAGCCCGTGACGTCGACGCCGACCAGTTCCCACTCGGCACCCGCGGCGGCGGCGTAGTTGCGGAACCCGGCGAGTGTGCCGCCGGTGGAGACCGCGACGAGGACGCTCATCGGCGCCCCCGCGGTCTGCTGGTGCAACTCGGGCGCCGTCCACCGGGCGTGGGCGCCCGGGTTGGCCGGGTTCCGGTACTGATTCGTCCAGACCATCCCGGGCTCGCGCTCCAGTTGGTCCCCGACATAGGCCAGACGGCTGAGCAAGTAGCCTCCGGCGCTGTCCGGGATGTCCACACTCACCACCCGGGCGCCCAGCGCCCGGATGCGCCGTAACAGGAATCCGCTGATGTGCGGGTCCACCACCGCGGTGAAGGGAACCTGGTGGGCCGCCGCGATCGCGGCCAGAGCGAGACCGAGGTTTCCCGAACTGGACTCGATGAATCCGACGTGGCGGTCCACGCGGGGCGCGACATCCTGCCAGAGCGCCACGGCGGTGCGGCCCTTGATCGATCCGTACAGATTGTATGCCTCAAGCTTGAGCCACAGAGTGCGAGGTATGCCGTCGACCTGAAGCCGGACCGCGACGACGGGGGTAGGTAGGCCGTGCATAGCTATGTCCTTCTCCCGCAGTTGGGTCAAGTCGACGCTGAAATATGATCAGCAGCTCGGTGAGCCACGTCAGAGGATGTCAGTACGTTGCCGGTGGGTCAGGAGCGACAATCAGCCATACCTGAGGCGACATCGTTGATCTGAAGCGGAAATCGGCTCGTAACAGTCGGGGGCTCCGGAGCGAATCCGCAGGTCGTGCCGTCGAATTCAGTTCGACCGATCCGGCCAATATCGTCGAATCCCGAATTCGATCAAGAGCCTTGATCCGCAATCGGGTTAGCATGTGGCGCTTGGTCTTGGCCACTTCTCCGCAGCGGGAGGTACTGGGTGGGCGCTCCGCCACCGAACGACGCGACACATCGCTCTGCCAATTCGACCACCGATCTCCGTACACGCGGCCCCGGCAGTCCCGAGGCCGCGCCCACCGGCGCCGGGCCGACGGTGACGCGGATCAGCGACTATCACCACCTGCGCCCCTCGGACCGGGTTCCGCCCGGTCGGCCGAACGTGTTCTTCGACCCGGTGGACACGGAGGTCGGGGTGTGGGCCACCGTCGACCTGATCCGCCCCGGCGCCAGGGTGCTCGACCTCGGCTCGGGCAGCGGCGCTCCGGCCGCGGCGGTGGCCAGGGCGGGGGCGGGGCATGTGCACGGCTTCGACATCTCCGACGACAGCGTGGCCTGGGGCATCGAGCACCACGCGACGGAGGACCCGCGGGGACGGGTGTCCTTCAGCGGCGCCGACTACAGCGCGCTCTCACCCGCCCAACTGCTGGACGCGAGCCCCTTCTCCACCGCTCCTGACGTGATCACCAGCAACCCGCCCTACGTCCCGCTGCCGTCCCCCGACGGGGTCGGCAGACGGTCCATCGACGGCGGCGCCGACGGTCTGCACCTGGTCAGGCGGGTGGTCGGACACGCGGAAGCGCTCGGATCCGATCTCGCCGTCACCATAGGCAGCTACACCTCGCCACGGCAGGCGGCGAACCTCCTGTACGACCACGGCTATCAGCTCTCCGCCCTCACCTTGGGCGTGCTCCGCCTCGGCGACCACACCGTCGCCAACATCGCGAGAGTCAGCGCCCTGGAGGCGACGGGCGAAGGTCCGCTGCTGCGGATCGACGACGGGGCCCCCTACTACATCGTCGTCGGCCTCTCCTGCCGACGGCGGGACAGCACGCCGGACGCGGCTCCGCCCCCCGAGGAGCTGCTGACGCTGCTCCAGACGGCCTGCCGGTCCCGGACACCGCTGCTGGAAACGCTCGACGGCTTTCCGACCCGTGTCCCCCTTCGGATGGTGAATCTGCCCGATGAGCACCAACGCCTTCACGTCTGACCCGCAGGACGAGGGACCCGAGCGGCCGACGGTGCGCGGAGCCCTGTCCCTGGGCGTCGAGGAGGAGTACTTCGTCGTCGACGCCCAGACCCACCGGCTGACCGACAGCGGCCCCCTCCTCGACAGGGTGTGCCGGGACGGCTCCGAGGACTACACCGCGGAGCTGCGCCGCTGCATGATCGAGAGCCGCACGGGGATCTGCTGGAGCCTGACCGAACTGCGAGCCGACCTCCGCGCCCGGCGGGAGACCCTGATCAGCGCCGCCGCCGGGGCGGGGACCACGATCGTCGCCTCGGGCAGCTACCCTCCCGCCGACTGGCGGCGGGAGGGGTTCACCTCCCGCCCCCGCTTCGACCACATCGCGGGCGCCTACGCGCGGCTCGCCGACGAACATCTGGTCTGCGCCTGTCACGTGCATGTCGGTGTCGAGGGCCGGGACAGAGCGGTGGAGGTGGTGAACCGCGTACGCCCGTGGCTGCCCGCCCTGTTGGCGCTGTCGGCGAGTTCACCGTTCTGGACGGGGACGGACACCGGGTACGCGAGCTACCGAAGCACCCTGTGGGCTCGCTGGCCCATAGCCGGTATGCCGCCCACCCTGTCCTCGTACGCCGAGCACTGTGACCGGGTACGCCGTCTCGTCACCTCGGGGACCAGCGCCGATACCGGGCAGGTGTTCTGGGACGTCCGGCCGGGCACCCGGTTCCACACGGTGGAGTTCCGCATCGCCGATTCCTGCACCACCGTCGACGAAGCCGTCCTCCAGGCCGGTCTGTCCCGTGCCCTGGTCCAGCGGTGCCTGACCGAGATCGCCCAGGGCGACCCGGCCCCCGAGGTGCCCCTCGAACTGCTGAACGCGGCGAAATGGCGTGCCGCCCGTTTCGGGCTCACCGGACAGCTGGTGGATCCCGTGGCCGCCGAACTCGTCCCGGCCGCCGAACTCGTGAACCGGTTCCTGGACCATGTGCGCGCCCCGCTCACGGAGGCCGGCGACTGGGCGGAGATCGCGCGCCTGGCACA
The DNA here is from genome assembly GCF_003346515.1 of Streptomyces corynorhini. Taxonomy (GTDB): domain Bacteria; phylum Actinomycetota; class Actinomycetes; order Streptomycetales; family Streptomycetaceae; genus Streptomyces; species Streptomyces corynorhini. Next base: position 10,763 of record NZ_QQNA01000206.1, on the reverse strand, counting down.
CGAGGTGCTCAGCCGGGGGAACGGCGCCGACCGGCAGCTGCGCGCCTTCGGCCACAGCGGCACCGTCGCCGCCGTGGTCAAACAGCTGATCGCGGAAAGCACCACGACCGACCACCGCCGATGACCCCGAGCGAAGAGGAGAATGCCTTGCGACGCCCACTCGAATGCGTGGTTTCCGCTTACCCGGACGGGCCCTACCTGATACGTGGCGCGGACCGTGTCGTCGACGCCGACGGCAACGAGATCGAGGTCACCCGACCGGTGGTCGCGCTGTGCCGCTGCGGGCTGTCGGCCCAGAAGCCGTGGTGTGACAGCACCCACAAGCTCATCCGCTTTCGCGACCCGGCCCGACAGCGTCGGCGCGAGGCGGATTAGCGTCCCGGCCGGGACCTCCCCGCGGTCCTGGTGAAGGTCCTGGCGAAGGTCCCGGCGAAGGCCCTGGTGAAGGTCCCGGCGAAGGTACCGCCCCGGGGGCGGTACGGAAAGACGCGGAGCCGAGCGTCCTTCCGCACCGTCCCCGGCCCGACCGCGTCACCGGAGGCGGCGACGCGCCGTCGGTCCGCTCACGGTCGCGCCCCACCGAGGTGGTCAGGCCGCAGCGAGGGTTCGTCCTTGCGCCAGCGGTCGAGCAGGTACTCGCTGGACAAGGCGTCGATACCCGTCCACGCCGTGGCGCCGAAGAGCACCTCTCGCGCCGCCCCGGGGTCCTGCTCCAACAGGCCCCCCACCATGTCGTGCAGTGCGATCACGTCGTGCACGGAGTCGGCGGTCACGTGCTCGTCGAAGAATTCGGTGACCCGGTCCCCGAGCCCGAGCCTGCGCATCCCGTCCGCGGCGTTCTTGTTGGCCAGCGCCGAGGTCATCTCCGAGATCGCGAGATGGCCCGCGAGGGCCGCCCGCATCCGCCGGTGCAGCCCGAACATCGAGCTGATGTTGACCGTCGCCAGGACCAGGCCAGGAACCGCGTCCAGATACGCTCCGTAGCCGATGTCCAGGCCCATCGCGTCCATGGAGTTGCGGTACAGCACCGCGTGGATGCGCTCGGCCCTGCCGCTGCCGAACTCGTCGAACTCGACCTCCAGCAGGCCCGCCTTGGCCCGGCCCGTCATTCGCGGAATGGCCCAGGCGTGCGGGTCGGCCTCTTTGAGCTGGTACAGGGAGCGGTGGATCAGGTAGTCCCGTAACTGCTCCAGGGTGGCCTCATCGCGCAGGTAGCGCGACAGCGGCGGACCGGGCTGTGCGGCGATCCCCTTCAGCGCGGCCACGGCATCGCCGTCGGCCGGCGCCTCCCCGACGCCGAACCGCTCGCGCAGAGCGGTCTCGAATTCCCGTTCCAACCGCCCCCGCAGGTCGAGGACCGAGGGGTGCCACTCCCAGCGGTCGTCCACCCCGGCGAATCCGCGGTAGTGCAGTTCGTAGCAGACATAAAGAGCGAGATGCAGATCGTCGTCGGCGAGGGGATCGCTCGCCGCCACACCGGGAATCGGGAAGGGGCCGGGTTCCCCTTTCAACGCGTCGACCAGGGCTTCCGTCACCACGCCTCGCGGCGCGGGCAACGGCGCGATGTCATGCTCGGATGTCTCCGCAACACGTGCAACGGCAGTCATGCGACCTCCTCATTCCACGACCCTCGGGAGATTTCACGCGGGGGCCCGATGAAAACCCTGCGCAGGTGTCTCTGCGGGCCCGAGAAAACGCCGCTCGGGCATGGTGCTCAGCATGGACAGACATATGGCTCACATCGGAGAAACGCGATCCGCATCAATACCGAGAGGGATAGTACGCCCCATCAGGCACACCGAGCAGGGCGATATCTTGCCTTTCTCGTCGCACTCCGCCGGGCGCGATTGCCCTGCTCCGGTCTGCTCAATTCCGTGGCGGGGCGGTCGCCCGAGCCGTACCGGCCCTGCGGGTGACGGCCGCCGTGACGATCTGCTGGGCCAGAGCGCCGAGCATGACCGGCCCCACGCCGCCCGGAGCGGGGACGACGACGCCCGCGACCTCGCTGACGGACTCCACCTCCACCCCACCGACCAGATGGGGCACCTGACGGCCCGGATGCCTCCGGCTCGGCCGGAAGCCCACGAAGACCGGGTTGAAGTCGATCACCACGGCTCCGGGTTTGATCCACTCGGCCGTCACCGCGGCGGGCCGCTGGAGCGAGACCACCAGGAGGTCCGCCGAGCGGGCCAGCTCCCGGGCCCTCGGGTGGGTCACCGGGACGACACAGCCCGAGGCGTTCGGCGGAAGCGCGGCGAAAGCGGCGATGCGCGCCACCATCTTCGCCACCGGATTGGTCTCGGTCAGCTCCGGGTCGGTCAGCACGACGACCTCGTGGCCGTCCGGGTCGTAGCCGATCTCGTCGAGCAGATGCACCACCGCGGTCGGGACCACGGGAATCCGGGTGGCGGGCAGGGCGCTCAGCGGGTTGAGCCGCATCACGTGGTCCAGGTGCAGTCCCTCGGCCTCCTTGGCCGGGGCGATGGTGGCCAGGACCGACCGGATGTCCAGCTGCGCGGGCAACGGGATGAGGACGAGGATCACGTCCACGTCGTCATCCGCGTTCAGCCGCTCTATCAGCGACCGCAGCGTCTCCCAGTCGGTATCGGCGGCGAGTTCGTACGGGCGCACCTGGAACCCCGCCTCGCCGAAGAGTTTCCGGTGCAGACGGAAGTTGACCGGAAGCATCGGGTCGTCGTGGACGACGCGCAGCAGCGCCACGGTCGGGGTGATGCCGGAGTCCTCGGCGATACGGGCGGCCTGCTCGGTCAGCGAACGCTTGAGCGCCTGGCCGGTGGCGATACGGGCTGACAACGGTGATTCCCTTCGGGTCGGCCCCGGCCGGGAGGCGGGGCGAGAGGTGGCCGGGAGGGCGCCGGGGACGGCCGGACACCCTCCCGGTGGTGCCGGGGGCGGTCAGACGCCCCGGAGAGCGCGGTCGAAGGCCGCGCCGAGGTGCGGGATGTTCTCCGGGGCGCGGATCATCGAGTAGTGGTCGCCGGGCACGTGGCGCACCTCCACCCGGCCCGCGCTGTGCCGGGCCCAGAGCGCGCGGTCCGCGACGCGGATGTCGAGGGCGCGCATGATGTCGCGGTTCTCCTCCCGCTCGGCGGCCAGGACCACGATGTCCGCGCCCGGCCGCCGGTCGGGAAACCAGCGCTTGAGCGCTTCGTGGTTGTCCTGCCAGGTGTGGAAGAACCCCGCCAGTTCGGCCTTGACCGCTGCCGACCAGTCGGGGTCCCCGATCCGTTCGACGGCCTCCTCGACGGAGCGCGGCGCGGGGGCGTCGCGATCGGCGGCCCCGGGCGCCGTCCCGGGGAGTATCTGGCCGATCAGCGTGGGGAAGGCCGCGAGGAAGGCGAGGCGGTCCGCCGAGCCGCCGACGTACGCCTCCGGCGGATGCGAGTCCAGCATGACGACCCGCTCCACCCGCTCCCCCGCCCGCTCCAGGACCGCCGCCATCTCAAGGGCGACGCTGCCGCCGAAGGAGTACCCCGACAGGAGGTACGGGCCGCTCGGCTGCACCTCGCGGACCAGCTCCGTGTACAGCAGGGCCAGCTCCCGGACCGACCGGTGCTCCCCGGGCTTCCCCGCGGGGTGCGTCAGCGCCCACAGCGTCCGCTCGTCGCTCATATGGCGGCTGAGGTCGATGTAGGCGGCGATGGTGCCGCCCGCCGGAGGCACCATGAACACATGGCCCGGTGCCGACCCCTCCCGGATCCGGGAGAGCAGATGCCGGTGGGCCGCCGTCCCCGGTCCCGTCCCCGTCGTCGCCCGCGGCCCTGCCGGATCCGGCAGGGCCGTACCGCCGTCGGCGGAACCGGCCAGCGCGGTCAGGTGCCCGACCACCGCCGTCAGCGTACGCAGACCGTCGAACTCCTCGAAGCTCAGCGGCAGTCCTGTGGTGTCCCGCAGCAGGGTGACGGTCTCCACGGCGCGCATCGAGTCGAGGCCCAGGTCGTAGAAGTCGTCGTCCGGCCCCAGTCCCGGGGCGTCCAGCATCCGGGTCAGCACCTCCCGGACCCGCTCCGCCAGCCGGGGCTCGGCCCGGGGCCCTTGCGTCGCGGGGGCCGCCCCCGACGCGGGCCGTACGTCGATCCAGTGCCGCCCGCGGCGCATCGGGTGGCCCGGGAGCGCCACCCGCCGGGCGTGGCCGAGGTCGCCGGTCGCCCCGGGCGCCAGCTCGCCCCCGGCCAGCCAGGCGGCCGCGGCCGGGTCGTCCGGCACATCGCCGCCGGCCGCCACCGTCCCCAGCAGGCCCACGAGTTCGGGCACGGAACCGGCCCGCAGCGCGGTACGGGCAGCGAAGCCGGTACGCCCTTCGGACAGCGTGAAGGCGATGTCGTCCAGGCGGACGTCCGGCCGGTCCGCGAGCCGGTCGCGCAGCTCCGCCGCGAGCATCGCCAGCGCCTCCGCGTCCCGGGCGGACAGCACCGCAAGCCGGGTGCCCGCCGGTACGGGGCGTTCCCCGGCGGGCGCGGGAGCGGCCAGGACGACATGGGCGTTCGTGCCGCCCAGCCCGAAGGAGCTGACGGCCGCCGCCCGGATCGGGGAGAGCGGCCGTACCGGCTCCGCCGAGACGCGGTAGCGGTCCAGGTGGGGCTCGATGCCGGGGCCAGGCGCGGTGAAGCCGGGCTGGCCGGGGACGATCTGCTCCCGCAGCACGAGGACCGCCTTGATCAGGCCGGTGACACCGGCCGCCGCGTCCAGGTGCCCGAGGTTGGCTTTCACGCTTCCCAGGTGGCACGCCTTCGGCGGGTCCCCGTCGGCGGCGTGCGCGGTGGCCAGGGCGCGTATCTCGATCGGATCGCCCAGTGCCGTGCCCGTCCCGTGGGCCTCGACGTAGCCGAGGGCACCGGCCGGCAGGCCGGACACCGCGACGGCCTCGCGGACCACCTCGACCTGGCCCGCGGCGCTGGGCGCGGTGAACCCCACCTTGTCCGCGCCGTCGTTGTTCACGGCACTGCCGCGGATCACCGCGTTCACCCGGTCCCTGTCCGCGACCGCGTCGTCCGCGCGGCGCAGCACGACCACACCGCAGCCGCTGCCGCGTACCGTGCCGTTGGCGGCCGCGTCGAAGACCCGGCACCGGCCGTCCGGCGACAGGATGCCGCCCTCGCGGTACAGATAGCCGGTGTGCTGCGGCACGCTGACGCTCACCCCGCCGGCCAGCGCCATGTCGCACTCGCCCGCGAGCAGGGACTGCACGGCGAGATGCACGGCGACGAGCGAGGAGGAGCAGGCCGTCTGGACCGTGACGGCCGGGCCGGTGAGCCCCAGCCGGTGGGCGGCCCTGGTACAGAGGAAGTCCTTGTCGTTCCCGAGCAGCAGCGGGTAGCTGATGCCGTCCGGCGGCAGTTCCTCGCCCGCCGCGACCAGGCCGAGCAGATACGTGCTGATGCTGCTGGAGCCGAATACGCCGATCCGGCCGTCGAACCGGTCCGGCGGATGCCCCGCGTCCTCCAGGGCCGCCCAGCAGGTCTCCAGGAACAGCCGCTGCTGCGGGTCCGTCAACTGGGCTTCCCGGGAAGGGATGCCGAAGAACTCGGCGTCGAACAGCTCGATGCCGTCGAGGGCCGCCGCCATCGGGACGTAGGACGGATGCGCCGCCAGGTCGTCCGGGACCCCCGCGTCGCGAAGCTCCTCGGCCGTGAACCGCCGTACGGCGCTCTTGCCGTCCAGCAGGTTCTGCCACAGCTCGGGCACCGACCCGGCCCCGGGGAACCGTCCGGCCATGCCGACCACGGCCACCGCCTCCTGGCCGCTGGTTTCCTCACTCATCGGTCGTCTCCTCCTTCGCCGCGCCGGGTGCTGTGCCGCGGGCCGCCGCCCGTGCCGCCCGTCTGCGTCCGCCGTCCGCAGGGGCCCTGCGGGCCGCTGGCCGTCCGCCGGGGCGGGTCGCGGTGAGGGCGGTCGCCGGGTCCGCCCGGTTCAGGCGGGCGGCGAGCAGCCGGGGCGTCGGGTACTCGAACAGCTCGACCATGTCGAGCCGGGCGTCCGGCAGTTCCCGGGTGAGCCTGCGGTGCACCTGGACCACGTGCATCGAGGTGCCGCCCGCCTCGAAGAAGCTGAGGTCCTGGCCGACCGTGTCGCGTCCGATGACCTCCGCCCAGATCCTCGCGACGACCTCGGCCACCCCGCCGTCGGCGCCAGGGGCCGGGGCCTCCCGGGGGGCCGCCGGGGCGGGCAGCGCGGCCCCGTCGACCTTGCCGTTGACGGTCAGCGGCAACTCCGCGACCGGGACGTACAGGGCGGGAAGCATGTACACCGGCAGCCGGTCCAGCAGCAGCCCCCGCAGCACGGTCTCGTCCGGCGGTTCCTCGTCCGCGACGAGCCAGGCGGCCAGCAGCGGCTCGCTGCCGTCCGGCGTGTACACCGCGACGTGCGTGTCCTTCACACCCGGTACGCCGCGCAGCGCCGTCTCGACCTCGCCCAGCTCCACCCGGTAGCCGCGCAGCTGCACCTGGCGGTCGATCCGGTCCAGGTAGACCAGGTTGCCGTCCGCCCTGACATAGCCGCGGTCTCCCGTCCGGTAGACCCGGTCCCCGTACCGCGTGCCGGTCACGAAGCGCTCGGCGGTCAGCTCGGGGCGGCCGAGATAGCCGCGCGCCACGCCGTCGCCCGCCACCAGGATCTCGCCGGGCACACCGGCCGGGCAGCGGTTCAGGTCGCGGTCGACGACGGAGATCCGCAGGTCCGCCAGCGGCTTGCCGATCACGCCGCTGTCCTCGCCGTCCACGGTGGCCGGGTCGATCTCGTGGAACGTGGTGTGCACCGTGGTCTCGGTGATGCCGTACATGTTCGCCAACCGGGCCCGGCCGCCCATCAGCGCGGTCCAGGGACCCACGGTGCCGGGGCGCAGCGCCTCGCCGCCGAAGACCACCCAGCGCACCAGGAGCCGGGCCGCCGTGGCGGCGTCGAGGACCTCGGTGAGCCTGCGGAAGGCCGACGGGGTCTGGTTGAGGACCGTGACGCCCCGGTCCGCGAGCATCCGGGCGAAGCCGAGGGGGGAGCGGATGGTGTCCTCGTCCGGCACGACGAGGAGGCCGCCGTGCAGCAGGGCCCCCAGCATCTCCCAGACCGCGAAGTCGAAGGCGTACGAGTGGAACAGACACCAGACGTCGTTCTCGTCGAAGTCGTAGTGCTCCGAGGAGGCGGCGAACAGCCGTGTCACGTTGCGATGGGTCACCTCCACGCCCTTGGGCGTGCCGGTCGACCCGGAGGTGAAGATGATGTAGGCCACGTCGTCGGGGGACGGGCCCCGGCCGGGCCGCCCCCGGTCCGGCCTGCCGGGCCCGCCCGCCAGCAACTCGGCCGCCGACAGGCGTGGTCGGCCCTCGGAGCCGGGCAGTTCCCGGTGGGCGACCACGGTGCAGGTCCGGAGCTGGCCCAGAATGTGCCGCAGTCGCCCGGCGGGTGCGTCGGGGTCGAGCGGTACGTACGTACGTCCGGAGCGCAGCACCCCCAGGAGGACGGCGATCAGCTCCCTGCCGCGCGGCAGCGCCACGGCCACCCGCGGTCCGTGGCCGCCCTCGTCGAGCGCGTCCGCGACCCGGGAGACCGCGTCGTCCAGTTCCGCGTAGGTCCACTCCCCCGTCGCGTCGGTGACCGCCGTCCGCCCGGGATGCGCGCGGGCGGCGGCGCGGAACCGCGCGTCGACGGTGCCGGTATCGCGCCGCGGCCGGACGTCGTTGACCAGGGCGTCCAGCGCGCGGTCGGCCTCCGGGCCGAGCACCGGTATCCGGGACAGCGGCACCAGCGGATCGGCCACCGCCGTGCGCACCACGTTGATCAGCATCGCCGCCGGGTCCGCCGGGGCCAGCCGCTCGGCGTACTCGACGCCGAGGCCGAAGCCCTGGTCGCTCTCGCGGACATTGACCGCCAGCGGATAGCGCACCAGGCTCCGCGGCACGAACAGCGTGTCGGTGGCGCAGCCCGGCAGATCCAGCGGATACGCCTTGCGGTAGTGGGTGATCGCGTTGTCCATCTGGAGGGCCGGCGTCCGGCGGCCCTCGAACACCTGCGGGGCGTGCTCCGTGAGATCGAGCAGCTTGTGCCGGAGCATGGTGCGGACCCGCACCGCGATGACCTCGCACAGGTCCGCGAAGGTGTCGATGTCCGCCAGGTTCAGCGCCAGCGGATGGGTGTTGATGAAGTACCCGAGGGCGAACATCTGCTGCCAGTTGCGCCGGGTCGCCAGCGGCACCCCCACCACCACGTCCGGCCGGCCGGTCAGCGCCGACACGGCGACGGCGTGCGCCGCGAGGAACACGGTGTACGCCCCCGACCGCAGGGTCAGCTCGCTGGTGCGGAGCGCCGTGTCGAGGTCGGGCGGCAGCGGGACCTGCCGGACCACTCCCGGCAGCCCGCCATCGGCCCGGCGTTTCTGGGCCAGTTCCTCGTGGGAGAGCCGGGACACCCCGCTCAGCAGCTGCCGGTACGCGCTCACCGCGGCCGCCGTCCGGTGCGGGCTCATCGTGTTCACCGGCTGGTGGCGCAGCCCGGCCAGATGCTCCGGGCTCAGCCCGTGCCCCTGGTAGAGCCGCGAGGCCATCTCCGCGATGTTGAACATCGTGATCGCGTCGCTGACCAGGTGCGAGCAGACCACGCCCAGATAACCGGCGTGCCGTCCGCGGTGGACCGTCACCTCGTACTGCGGCCACTCGTCCGGGGTGCGCGGCCGCTCCGCCGCGCGCCCGATCTCCGCCGCCACGGCGGCCGCCTCCTCCTCGGCCGTCAGGTCCGGGGGCGCGTCCAGGATGCCGACCACCGGCCGCCCGGGGTGCCGGTAGCCGGACTCGCCCCCGGCCCCCTGCCGGAAGACCAGGTTCAGCCCGACGCTCTCGGAGAGGATGAGTTCGAGGGCGTCGCGCAGCCGCTCCGCGTCGAACTCCCCGCGGATGCGCTCCGCGTGCGCCAGGGTGAACGCGGTGTCTCCCGGATAGAGCCGGTGGTACAGCACCAGCTTGCGTTGCTCGGCGCTGAGGCTGATCTCCCGCACCCCTGTCCCCTTCCGGTGTTCCTCGGACGTCGGCCGCTGCCGACCGGCTCCAGGTATCTCCCGGCCGGGCCCGCGGCGGCTACACGTACCGGTACGGGAACTAACCGTCATATCCGGCCGGGGCGGGGCGTGCGGACCGTATAGCGTGCCGTCATGTCCGAAGAGCACGGTGAAGGTACGCAGGAGAGTCCGGCCTCCGTCGGCCCCGGTGCGACCGGCGGGCTGCTGGACGGGCTGGAGCGCGGGGAAGCGCGGCTGGTGGTCGTGGAGGGCGGGCCGGGCAGCGGGCGCAGCACCGCCCTGGAGGGCCTGGTCGCGGCGGCGCGGCGACGGGAGACGCTGGACGCGGTACTGGTGCGGTGCGGCCGGGAAGAGGCGGCCTACGACTGGTTCCTGGTACGGCAGTTGCTCGACGTGCTCCCCGCTCCCGCCGGTGAGCCCCGGGAGCGGCACCGGCTCGTCCCGCGCGACGAGCGCTGGTTCGCCGCCGTGCGCGAGGGCGCCCCCGGGGAGACCCTGCAGCGGCTGTACTGGCTGGTCGCGGAGCGGGCGGCCGAGCGGCCCCTGGTGCTCGCCGTCGACGACGCCCACTGGTGCGACGCCCAGTCCCTGCGATTACTGGGCCAGTTGGTACGCCGCCTGCACCACCTCCCGCTGCTGCTGGCCGTGTCCGTCGACCCGGCGGAGTGCTCCGACGACGACCAGCTCCTCGGCGACGTGGTGACCGCCGCCCGGCGGCTGCGGTGGTCGCCCGCGCCGATGGGCCGTGCCGAAGTCGCCGCGCTCGCGGGGCAATGGGTGGACGGCGACGTGGAAGCCGCGGTGGACGCCTGCCTCGCGGTGACGGACGGGACGCCCGGCCTGGTCGTCGAGACGCTGCGGACGGCCGCCCGCGCCCCGGCGGGGCTGCCGCCCGCGCAGGCGATACGGCGGTGCGCGCCGCCCGCCGTGGCCGCCGCCGTCCTGTCCCGCGCCGCCCGGCACGGCACGGCGGCGGTCCGGGCGGTGCGGGCCCTGTCGGTGCTGCGTACCCCGGTCCCGGCCCGGCAGGCCGCCCGGCTGCTGGACCTGGGGGCGGCCGAGGCCGCCGACACCCTGGCCCTGCTGGAGCGGCTGGGCTATCTGTCGGCCGGGCCCGACGGCGTGCTGATCGGGCCCGAGGTGCTGCGCCGGGCCGTCCGGGCGCGGCTGAGCCCCTCGGAGCGGCACCGCGCGGAGAGCCTGGCCGCCGGAGTGCTGATCGCGCGCCCCGAGGCGCTGAACGAGGCGGCCGGGCATCTGCTGGCCGTTCTGCCGGAGGGCGACGCCCGGCACGCGGAGATCCTGCGGGCCTCCGGCCGCCGGATGCTGGCCGCGGGCCGCTATCCGCGCGCCGCCCGGCTGCTGCGGCGCGCTCTGGAGGAGCCCCCGGCCGACGACGACCGGGCGGAGATCCTGGCCGACCTGGGGCTGGCGGAGCTGTACCGGGACCCCCGGTCCGCCGTGGAGCACCTGCGCCCCGCGGTCGCCGGGGCCGGGTCCCCGCAGGAGCGGCTGCTGTGGACCTTGCGGCTGACCCACGCCCTGGCGATCACCGGGCAGGCCGCGGAGGGCCACCGTGTCCTGTGGGCCGAGCTGGAGCGGACGCCGCTGCGCAGCGGCCACGAACTGGTGCGGCGCGCGGCGGCCGAACTGTTCTTCCTCGTCCTGAGCGACGACGACATCGCCCTCGCCCGCCGTCGGCCGTCCGACGGGGGCGGGGGCGAGGGCGACGGCGAGGGCG
>NZ_QQNA01000205.1 GCF_003346515.1 Streptomyces corynorhini | reverse complement strand
GCGGCAGGGGCGGCTGAGGTGGCAGGGGTGGCAGGGGTGGCTGAGGTGGTCGCCGGGGCCTGCGGAGTGCCCGGGGCCTGTGTAGTGCCCGGGACCTGTGTAGTGCCCGGGACCTGAGGAGTGCGCGGGGCCAGTGGAGGGCCGGGCGCGCCCGTCGGGGCGGCCAGGTGGTGGCGGGCGAACGCCAGCGCCTCCGCGAGGTCCGCCTCGCGCTCGGCCCCGGACATCGCGCGCCGGGTGTTGACCTCGATCACGACATGGCCGTCGAAGCCGCCGCGCGCGACCCGCGCCAGCAGTTCGGCGCACGGCTGGGTGCCGCGCCCCGGCACCAGGTGCTCGTCCTTGGCCGAACCATTGCCGTCCGCGAGGTGGAGATGGCCGAGCCGGTCGCCCATCCGGTCGACCATGGCCAGGGTGTCGGAACGGGCGGTCGCGGTGTGCGAGAGGTCGAGGGTGAAGTGCCGGTACTCGTCCTTGGTCACGTCCCACTCGGGGGCGTAGGCGAGCAGCTCACGGTCCCGGTAGCGCCACGGGTACATGTTCTCGACGGCGAACCTGACGTCCGTCTCCTCCGCCATCCGCCAGATGCCGGAGACGAAGTCCCGCGCGTACTGGCGCTGCCAGCGGAACGGCGGATGCACGACCACCGTGCTCGCCCCGAGCCGCTCGGCCGCCGTCCGCGCCCGCTGGAGCTTCACCCACGGATCCGTCGACCAGACCCGCTGGGTGATCAGCAGACAGGGCGCGTGGACGGCGAGGACCGGGACCCCGTACCGGTCGGAGAGCCGGCGCAGCGCGTCGATGTCCTGGCTGACCGGATCGGTCCAGACCATGACCTCGACGCCGTCGTATCCGAGGCGCGCGGCGATCTCGAAGGCGGTCGCCGTCGACTCCGGATAGACGGAGGCCGTCGACAGCGCCACCTTCGCGTCCGGGGTGCGCACCACTGGTTCTGCCACGGGGACAGCGTACGGGCACGCTCCGGGCGGGCGGTGGCGCGCTGCGGCCGGTGCACCGGGGCGTAAGGGGTCAGGCCGTCACGGACCGGGCCGGGCCGGGCCGTCACGGATCGGACCCGCACGCAGCACCCCGTCACGCGCCAGGCCGTACGGACCGGACCCGCACGCAGCACCCCGTCACGCGCCGGGCCGTAAGGACCGGCCCCGCACCCAGCAGCCCGTCACGTCGTCGGCAGCTGGTCCAGTCGGCGCAGGATGATCCCCTCGCGCAGCGCCCAGGGGCAGATCTCCAGCGTGTCGACGCCGAACACGTCCATCGCCCCCTCCGCGACCAGCGCCCCCGCCAGCAGCTGCGAGGAGCGGCCCTCGGAGACGCCGGGGAGCGCGGCGCGCTGGAGGGCGTTCATGCCGGCGAGCTTGGGGACCCACTCCTCCAGGGACGCGCGGCTCAGCTCGCGCTGTACGTAGAGGCCCTCGGCGGAGCGCGCGGCTCCGCCGAGGCGGGCCAGCTGCTTGAAGGTCTTGGACGTCGCGACGACATGGTCCGGGGTGCCGAAGCGGGAGAACTCGCCGACCGTACGGGCGATCTCCGCCCGTACATGGCGGCGCAGCGCCTTCACGTCGATCGGGTCGGGCGGATCGCCGGGCAGCCGTCCGGCGGTGAGCCGGCCCGCGCCCAGGGGCAGGGAGACGGCGGCGTCCGGCTCCTCGTCCATGCCGTACGCGATCTCAAGCGAGCCGCCGCCGATGTCCAGGACCAGCAGTTTCCCGGACGACCAGCCGAACCAGCGGCGGGCGGCGAGGAAGGTGAGCCGGGCCTCCTCCTCGCCGGTGAGCACTTCGAGATCCACTCCGGTCTCGCTCTTGACGCGGCCGAGCACCTGGTCGGCGTTGCTGGCCTCGCGCACGGCGGAGGTGGCGAAGGGCAGTACGTCCTCGCACCCCTTGTCCTCGGCGGCCTGGAGGGCGTCGGCGACCGTGGCCACCAGCCGGTCGACGCCCTCGGGGCCGATCGCGCCGTCCGCGTCGAGGAGTTCGGCGAGCCGCAGCTCCGCCTTGTGCGAGTGCGCGGGCAGCGGGCGGGCACCGCGGTGCGCGTCGACAGCCAGCAGGTGCACCGTGTTCGAACCGACGTCGAGGACTCCGAGTCTCATGGGCGGAACGCTACTGCGAGCGCGCGCATACGCTGGACCCGTGCCAAAGACGAAAAAGGCGAAGCCGGGCAAAGCTCAGGGCCCGAAGAAGCAGGACGAGCGGCGTCGGGAGGTCCGGGTCGCCGCTCCGGACGTGCCCGACGAGAAGGGGCTGGACTTCGCCCGCGCCTGGGTGGAGTTCCCGGATCCCGCCGACGAAGAACAGGTCTTCCGCTGCGATCTGACCTGGCTCACCTCGCGCTGGACCTGCATCTTCGGCAGTGGCTGCCAGGGCATCGAGGCGGGCCGCGCGGACGACGGATGCTGCACGCTGGGCGCGCACTTCTCGGACGAGGACGACGAGAAGCGGGTGGCGGAGCATGTGGCGCGTCTCACTCCCGACCTGTGGCAGTTCCACGCGGAGGGCACGCGTACGGGCTGGACGCAGACCGACGAGGACGGCGACCGCCAGACGCGGCGCTGGGAGGGTTCGTGCATCTTCCAGAACCGTCCCGGCTTCGCGGCGGGCGCGGGCTGCTCGCTGCACATCCTGGCGCTGCGCGAGGGGCGCGAACCGCTGGAGACGAAACCGGACGTCTGCTGGCAGCTGCCGGTCAGGCGCACGTACGACTGGATCGACCGGCCCGACGACACCCGGGTGCTCCAGGTGTCGATCGGGGAGTACGACCGGCGCGGCTGGGGTTCGGGCGGCCACGATCTGCACTGGTGGTGCACGTCGGCGACCTCGGCGCACGGCGCGGGCGAGCCCGTGTACAAGACGTACCGGCCCGAGCTGACCGAGCTGATGGGCAAGGAGGGGTACGAGCGGCTGGCCGAGCTGTGCGAGCGGCGGATGGCGAGCGAACTGCCGCTGCTCGCCCCGCACCCGGCGGATCCGGCGGGCGCGGCGGGCGCGGCGGGCGCGTGACCCACCCGGCCGGGTCGGCCGGGTGGTGAGGGGCGATTTCCCCTGCGGGCGCTGTCGGGCGCCGTCACGCGCCTTAAGTCGACGGCGGTCGACGGCGGTCGACGGCGCCTGGCCGACCGCCCGGCTCCGAAACGTTTCTGCTCCTCGGTACCGCGTCCGGTCCGCTCTCAGCCCGACGGCGACGGATCCTCGGGAGCGGTCCCCGTCGGATCGGGGCTGCCGGGGCCGGGGTCCGGGTCCGACGGGCCGGGGCCGGACGGACCCGGGTCGGAGGGGCCGGTGCTGGAGCCGGGGTCGGAGGGGCCGGGCCCGCTCGGGTCCGAGGGGGCCGGGACGGTGGGCCTGGACGGTCCAGGGCCCGAGCCGCCGGGCGGCGAGGTCGGCGCGGTGCTGCCCGGGGAGCCGGGAACGCCGGGGCGGCCGGGGCGGCCGGTCTGTCCGGGGCGGCCGGAGGCGGGCGGCCTGGGGCCGTAGCCGTGGATCTTCACCACCGCGCCCGCCGGGTAGAGCGCGATCCGCGCGCTCCACGGTCCGGAGGGCGTGCGCCGGTGGTCCACGGTGACGCGGACCGTGCTGGACTCGCCGGGTGCGAGCGTGCCGTAGTGGCTGCTCAGCCGGAGCCAGCGGGCTTCCGTCCCCGCGGTCCAGGAGACCGGCTCGCCACCGGAAGCCCGGAGCGTGATCAGCGTCGTGTCCCCGGTGGGGTGGGCCTCGACCGTGATCCGGCCGGGGTTCGAGCGTCCCGGGCCGACCGGCGGCACGCCGGCGCCGTCGCTGATGACCTCGACGGAGACGTCGGGTGACCGGCTGCCCTCGACGAAGCGGGAGCCCTTGCCGTCCTGCGCGATACCGGCGTTCTCGTAGTGCTCGTAGGGCTCTCCGTCCACGGCGTCCGGTGTCTCCGTCTCGCCCGCGGTCACCGAGGAGCCGCTGTGCCCCTCGCCCGTCTGCGGAACGCCCCGGTGCGCGGCCCAGAGGGCGAGGACCGGGGCGGCGACGACGGTCGCGACGACGGTGGTGGTCACGGCGCGCGCCCGCAGCCGGTCGCGGCGGGCCGCCCGGTCCTTGGGGTCCATGGGGAAGCCGCTGCGGTCGAAGCGCGGCGCGCTCGCGCGGGCCCGGGGCGCCCGGGTCATGGCGGCGTACGCGGCGCCGCGCTCCACGGTGACCAGCGGCAGGACGGCGGGCGCGGCGGCCGGGGACTCCGGCACCCGGCCCGGAGGGCGCGATCCCGGCCAGGGACCGGCCGCCTCGACACGCTCGGCGGCGCGGCGGCAGCGCGGGCAGTCGTCCACGTGCCGGACCAGTTCGCGCCGGAGCGCGGCGGAGAGCAGCACTTGGTGGTCGCCGGTGAGCCGGGCCACCGAGGGACAGTCGCCGGTGTCGACGACGGCGAGCGCGGCGCGGGTGCGCTCCACCTCGCAGGCGGCGGAGGAGAGCAGCTCGCGGGCCGCGGACGGCTCCATGGACACCACGGCGGCGACCTCGTCCGGGGCGAGCCGGTGCCGTACGGACAGCTCCAGCACCTCGCGCTGCTCGGGGGTGGTGCCCGCGGCCTCCGGCCAGGCCAGCAGCGCCAGTTCGCCGCGGTGGCGCGCGGCGGTCTCCGGCTCGGTGGCGGGCTCCGCCGCCGGTTCCGCCGCCCGCTCCGGGGCGCGGTGGCCCGTATGCGCCCCCTGCCTGCCGCGCCGCTGTTCGGTCACCTTGCGCAGGCACGCCCAGCGGGCGATCGCGTACAGCCATGCTCTGCGCCCGTCCGTCCCGGCGGGGCAACGGCCTTGCTGGCGCTCGGAGATGGCGAGGACGTCACCCAACACCTCGGTGGCCGCGCCGTGGTCGCACAGCACGGAGAGGCAGTAGGTGAACAGGCCGTCCAGATACGGTTCGTACCGGGCGGGCGGGTGCTGCGCCACCGACTGGGGCGCACGACGGAGCGCGCGGTGTGCGCCGGTGGTGTGCGTGGGGGGCTCGGGGCTGCTGCTCATCACCCGGCGACGGTAGACATTCGGGCCCGCGCCCTTCACACCCCTTGAGCACATTTAATTCTTACGGGTGAAGCTATCCCTCAAAAGGGGACATGAATGTCTACTTTGGTATCGCCCTCTCCCTCTTTCGTGGCGCCTGGCGGATCCCCGGCGCCCCCGGCGCACCCGCCCCGGTCGGGAGTGTCGGTGGGCCCCTATACGGTGACGCCATGGCTGCCCGTACGAAATCCGCGAAGGACCGGCCGTCCTACCGCTGCACCGAGTGCGGATGGACGACCGCCAAGTGGCTCGGCCGCTGCCCCGAATGCCAGGCGTGGGGCACGGTGGAGGAGTACGGCGCGCCCGCGGTGCGGACCACGGCCGCGGGCCGGGTCTCGACGGCGGCGCTGCCGATCGGCGAGGTCGACGTCCGTACGGCCACCGCGCGCTCCACGGGGGTGGCCGAGCTGGACCGGGTGCTGGGCGGCGGTCTGGTGCCCGGCGCCGTGGTGCTGCTGGCGGGCGAGCCGGGCGTCGGCAAGTCCACGCTGCTGCTCGACGTCGCCGCGAAGGCGGCCGGGCCCGAGCACCGCACGCTCTATGTGACCGGCGAGGAGTCCGCGAGCCAGGTGCGGCTGCGCGCCGACCGGATCAAGGCGCTCCACGACGATCTGTATCTCGCCGCCGAGACGGATCTCTCCGCCGTGCTCGGCCATCTCGACGCGGTCAAGCCGTCGCTGCTGATCCTGGACTCCGTACAGACCGTGGCCTCGCCCGAGATCGACGGCGCTCCCGGCGGGATGGCGCAGGTGCGCGAGGTCGCGGGCGCGCTCATCCGCGCCTCGAAGGAGCGCGGGATGGCCACCCTGCTGGTGGGCCACGTCACCAAGGACGGCGCGATCGCGGGTCCGCGGCTGCTGGAGCACCTCGTGGACGTCGTGCTGTCCTTCGAGGGCGACCGCCATGCCAGGCTGCGGCTCGTCCGGGGCATCAAGAACAGGTACGGGGCGACCGACGAGGTCGGCTGCTTCGAGCTGCACGACGAGGGGATCACCGGGCTGACCGACCCGTCGGGGCTGTTCCTGACCCGCCGCGACGAGCCCGTTCCCGGTACGTGCCTGACGGTCACCCTGGAGGGCAAGCGTCCGCTCGTCGTGGAGGTGCAGGCGCTGACGGTGGACTCGCAGATCCCCTCACCCCGGCGCACCACCTCCGGTCTGGAGACCTCGCGGGTCTCGATGATGCTGGCGGTGCTGGAGCAGCGCGGCCGCATCAGCGCGCTCGGCAAGCGGGACATCTACAGCGCGACGGTGGGGGGCGTGAAGCTCACCGAGCCGGCCGCCGACCTCGCGGTGGCGCTCGCGCTGGCCTCGGCGGCCAGCGACACCCCCCTCCCGAAGAACCTGGTCGCGATCGGTGAGGTGGGGCTCGCGGGGGAGGTCAGACGGGTCACGGGAGTGCAGCGCAGGCTCGCCGAGGCACACCGTCTGGGCTTCACCCAGGCGCTCGTTCCGACCGACCCGGGAAAGATCCCCGCCGGTATGAAGGTCACAGAAGTCGCTGATATGGGTGATGCTCTGAGGGCGTTGCCGCGCCGGGGTCGTGCGGACGCCCCACGGGACGACAACGCTCGCCGGTAGACTTTGCCCTGGTCTCGCCCATCCGTACGAGCCGGAGGAGTGCAGTGGCAGCCAACGACCGGGCATCAGCGCCCGGAAAATCCGGCGCGGGCTCCGGCAACGAAGCGCTGATGCGCGCCACCCTGAGCGCTGTCGCGCCGGGTATGGGCCTGCGCGACGGGCTGGAACGGATCCTGCGCGGCAACACCGGCGGTCTCATCGTCCTCGGCATGGACAAGACCGTCGAATCGATGTGCACGGGCGGCTTCGTGCTGGACGTGGAGTTCACCGCGACGCGCCTGCGCGAGCTGGCCAAGCTGGACGGCGCGCTCATTCTCGACAAGGACATCACCAAGATCCTGCGGGCCGGCGTGCAGCTGGTCCCGGAGTCCTCGATCCCCACCGAGGAGACGGGCACCCGGCACCGCACGGCGGACCGGGTGTCGAAGCAGTGCGGCTTCCCGGTCGTCTCCGTGTCGCAGTCGATGCGGCTGATCGCGCTGTACGTGAACGGGGAGCGCCGGGTCCTGGAGGAGTCGGCGGCGATCCTGTCGCGGGCGAACCAGGCGCTGGCGACCCTGGAGCGGTACAAGCTGCGGCTGGACGAGGTCGCGGGCACGCTCTCCGCCCTGGAGATCGAGGACCTGGTGACGGTCCGGGACGTGACGGCGGTGGCGCAGCGGCTGGAGCTGGTGCGCCGCATCGCCACGGAGATCGCCGAGTACGTGGTGGAGCTGGGCACCGACGGCCGGCTTCTCTCGCTGCAGCTCGACGAGTTGATCGCGGGCGTGGATCCGGAGCGGGACCTGGTCGCGCGCGACTACGTGCCCGAGCCGACCGCGAAGCGCTCGCGCACGGTCGACGAGGCGCTGGTCGAGCTGCACGGCCTCACCCATCCCGAGCTGCTCGAACTGCCCATCGTGGCGCGGGCGCTGGGCTACAGCGGGTCGCCCGAGACGCTGGACTCGGCGGTCTCGCCGCGTGGTTACCGGCTGCTGGCGAAGGTGCCCCGGCTGCCGAACGCCATCATCGAGCGGCTGGTCGAGCACTTCGGCGGGCTGCAGAAGCTGCTGGCCGCGAGTGTGGACGATCTCCAGACGGTCGACGGTGTCGGCGAGGCGCGGGCCAGGAGCGTGCGCGAGGGGCTGTCGCGGCTGGCGGAGTCGTCGATCCTGGAGCGGTACGTGTAGGGCCTACGCGCGGGCCCTGCACGCAGGGCCTCCGTGCGAGGCGCGCCCCGTCGGGTGGCGCACGGGGAACGCCCCGGCCGTTTCGGCCGGGGCGTTCGCGCGTCGCGGGTGACGGGCCGGGTCCTTCGTCAGGATCGGGCGCGAGCCCGGCCCGGTCCGGACGGGAGGCCCCGGGGCGGGGTCAGTCCTTCTCCAGCCGGATGGACTGCTGGCCCTGCTTCACGGTGGCGCCCGCCGTCTTGGCCTCCACCAGATACGTTCCGGGGCCGACCGCGCCGGGCGGCGGGGAGGCGCACTTCGACGTGCTCTTCTTGCGGTCCCACTCGACGGTCCGGGTGACGGTGCCGTTGGCGGGGACCTCGAAGAACGACGCGCCGGTCTTCGGGCAGTCCTTGGAGGTCCAGACCTGGTCGTCGTCCGCGTCGGTGATGGTCAGCACGATGGCCTTCGGCCCGAAGTCGGCCTTGCAGCGGGTGCCGGAGGTGTTGGTGGCGGTCAGCCGGAACGCGGGCTTCTCGCCGGGCGCGTAGGCGACCTTCGTGGTGGCCAGACGCAGGGTGAGGGAGTTGGGGGCGCAGTCGGGGAGCGCGGAGCCGGCCGGCAGCTGACGGCCCGTACCGGTGGAGCCCGTACCGCCGCCGGAGCCGGAGCCCGAGCCGGAGCCCGTACCGCCGCCGGAGCCCGCCCCGCCGCCGCCGTCCGACGCGCCGCCCGAACCGCCCGAACCGCCGGAGCCACCGGAACCGCCCGAGCCGCCCTCCGAGCCGCCGGAGCCGCCGGAGCCGCCGCTGTCGCCGTTCTTGCCGCCGTCGCTCTTGCCGCCGTCACCGCCCGCGTCGGTGCCGCCCGTACCGTCGCCGCCGGAGCCGCCGGAGCCGCCCGAGCCGCCCGAGTCGTCGCGCCCGCCGGGCTGCTGGCTGATGGCGGGACCCGAGCCCGAGGGGCCGGGACCGATGGTCTTGGTGGGGTTGGCGCCGTCGGAGGTGTCGCCCGTCTTCTTGTTCCCCCCACCGCTGCCGAAGCTGACGACCCATACGACCAGCAACGCGAGCAGCGCGATCAGAGTCGCCGCGACAGCCCTCCGTCGCCAGTAGATGGTGGAGGGAAGCGGCCCGACCGGTTTGCGCAAAGATCCCACGGCGCAAACTGTACGAGAGATCGGGGCCAACTCCCGCCCCCATGCCGCTCGTCTTGGCAAGTTTTAGGGATCATCATCCCGGTGGGGTGCCATCGGCCCTTCGGGCGAAGGAAATCGGGCAGCGGAAGGCGCGTGCGGGGAACCCCGGGTGAACTCTGTACGTTCTCCCCATGGACAGCAGCGCAACCAGCGATCTCTATCTCGACATAACCGACTTCGCCCGCGGGACCCCCTCCTGGTTCCAACACCTGGCAGAGCTGTGGACGGAGGCCGGACTGCTGTTGTTCGGCGCTCTCTTCGTGGCGGTCTGGTGGTTCGCCCGGCCCTCCGGCACGCGCGCCGTGGCCGTGGCGGTCCTCGCTCCGCTGGCGACGGCCGTCGCCTATCTGTGCAGTGAGGTGCTCAAGACCTTCTTCACGGAGGACAGGCCGTGCCGCGCGGTGGTCGGCGCGGGCGCCTCGCTCGTCGCCTGCCCGCCCGTCGGCGACTGGTCCTTCCCGAGCAACCACTCCACGATCGCCGGGGGCGCCGCCATCGCGCTCGCCCTCGCCCGCCCGGTGCTCGCCTACCTCACCGTGCCGATGGCGCTGCTGATGGCGTTCTCACGGGTCTTCGTCGGCGTGCACTACCCGCACGACGTCGCGGTGGGCCTGGTGCTCGGCGGTCTGGTGGCCACGCTCGTCGTGCTGCTGGCCGCCAAGCCCCTGCAGACACTGGTGGGGACGATGCGGACCAGTCGCTCGGGGCTCGCGCTCTGGCTGGCGGGTCCTGGCACCGGTACGGGCGCCCGCCCCGCCGTCGAGCGCGGCCGGCACAGCGCCGGCCGCCGCTGACCGCACGGCAGATCGCCCGCCCGGACGTCTACCCGAAAGATACGGAAGAGACACGAGAGACGGACCGGGAGCGGTACGGAAAGGACAGGGAGCGCGGACGCGGGCGGACCCGGGCGTGTGACAACCTCCGGCGCACGCCCGCCTGCTGCACCGTCCACGCTCCCGGTCGTGCCAGGATCGGTGGTGCCATGACTGCTACCCCCGCGCACACCTCAGACGACGCCGCGTACGCCCCGGACGGCGCGCTCCCCACCCCCCATCCCCC
>NZ_QQNA01000204.1 GCF_003346515.1 Streptomyces corynorhini | reverse complement strand
GCCCCGGGGCGGGTGGCCGGGCCTCGGGGCGGGTGCGGGCGTCCGGTCAGCCCTTGACCATGCGGAAGGTCGTGTCGGCCTGGTAGAGCCGGGAGTGCTGGTAAGGGTCCAGCCAGAGCTGGAAGTCGCGGTGCCGGACGAAGCGGCCCGGGTAGTTGTAGGACTCCAGCGTCAGGGTGTCGCCGAACGGGGACTTCCGGGGGCAGAAGGTGGCGTCCTGTTTGAAGGTGGCGCTGCCGTTGTTGACGTCGGAGCGCAGGCGGAAGGAGGAGTGCCGCAGATAGCGCCCGTTGCCGAGGGAGAAGGAGTAGCAGTCCGACTTCGCGAGGCCGTCGACGACCGTGAGCATCGCCTTGTCGCGGCTGACGGTGTCGAGGAAGCCCAGGTTGTCGCGGATGTTCCAGTAGCGGTCCGGGTAGTTGACGGACCGCATGGCGCGCTTGCGGGACGAGGCCGCCGGAGGCGTCGCCGAACCGCCGCCGGGACCGCTGCTCCCGGCGCTCGATCCCGAGCCTGAGCCCGAGCCTGAGCCGGATCCGGCGCTCGATCCGGCGCCCGAGGAGGACCCCGCACCGGAGCCGGAGCCGGAACCCGACGCCGAGCCGGATCCCGAGCCGGATCCCGAGCCCGAGCCCGATCCGGAGTCGCCGCCGTCACTGCCGGTGCCGCCGCCCTCCTTGCCGCCGTCGCTGCCGCCCGCCGCCGCCGCTGCCGCTCCGGGCAGGGAGTGGGCCGCGCCGTCGACCGGTCCCAGTTCGGAGTCGGCGCCGTCGGTGCCGGACAGGGGGCCGTCGCTCGCGTCCGTCACATCGCCCGGCTCGTTGTCCGTGCCCTGGGCGGGGAAGGCCGGCAGGGCGGGCTGGGGCAGCACGGACCTGGGCGCGGCGGCCTGGTCGGCGTTGTGCGCCCCCGGGCCGGCGAGCAGGGCCAGGGCGGCGCCGAACGCGAGGGTTCCGACGCCGAGCAGCACGGTGCTCCGTACGAGGCTCCCCTTCTTGGGGAGCGGGGCGGGGTCCTCGTCCCACGGTTCCCCGGGCCCGCCGGAACCGGCGCCCGGCCCCTGGCCCGCGCCTCCGCCCGGCCCCGGGGCGCCGGGTCCCGAGCCGCCCGAGCCGCCGGGGCCCGAGCCGCTCGGTCCACCCGGCCCGCCGGGGCCCGAGCCCATGCCCGTACCAGGACCCGCGCCGTACTGCTGGCGCCAGGCGGCCGAGGCGGTCATGCCCGAGAACAGCAGCAGGTCCGACGGGTTGGGGCTGCGGCGGTGGGTGCCGGTGGGCGGGACCGGCGAGAGTTCCTTGCGGCCGCTCGCGCCCGCGCCCCCGCCCCTGCCCCCGCTCGTACTCGGGCCCGTACGCGCGGCCGTTGTCTTTCGTGCCGCCCTGCGCGGGCGTTTCACCGGCACCGGCAGGTTGTCCGACGGTGCGGCCGGCTGATCGTGCTCTGTGTGCCGGGTGGGGTCGGAACCGCTCATCTCTGGCATGCGCAGTCTGCCTCCAGCGTCGCCGACGGGCGTACGCGGATCCGTGATCGGGATCGGGGATCTGTGAATGTCTTGAGCACAAGGGAAGTTGGGAGCCGCTGGGGGATCATGGGCGTGGACGAGCAACTGATGCCGTTACGCCGGGCGTTGCGACTGGGTAGAGAGTAGTGGACCACGTGGGGGAGAAGTGAAGGTTTCAACGTTCAATGGGTGAGATTCGATCAAGAGAAGACGGGCATCACCTGCCGTTTTCCGGACGAACCCGGCGAACATCTATGCTGGCGCCCCCCCCGCGACGGGAGAATTGGTATGACTGACCGGACCGAGAAGCCGTTTCTGTATGTGGTCGTGTGCGCCTCCGGCATCGCCCCGGCCGTCGGCACCCTCATCGCCGCCGCCCAGGCGCAGGGCCGGGGCGTCGGCGTCGTCGCCACCCCGCAGGCCCTCGGGTTCATCGACCGCGCCGCCGTCGAGTCGCTGACCGGCTACCCGGTCCGCTCGGCCTGGCGGCTGCCGGGCGAGCCCCGCCCGCTCCCGCCGCCGGACGCGATCGCGGTCGCCCCGGGGACGTTCAACACCATCAACAAGTGGGCGGCCGGGATATCGGACACCCTCGCGCTCGGCGTCCTGTGCGAGGCGTACGGGCTCGGCGTGCCCACCGCCGTACTGCCGTATCTGAACGCCGCCCAGGCAGCCCATCCCGCGTACCGCCAGAGCCTCGACCGGCTGCGCGGGATGGGGGTGCGCGTCGGCTCGCACGAGCCCCATCCGGCCGGTACCAACGGCGGTGCGGAGAACTTCCGTTGGGAGGAGGCGCTGGAGCTGCTGCCGGTGGACGGCGCGAGCACCGGCAGCTGACCGGGACCGCTGACGGAGACCGCTGACCGGGATCGTCCGCCGGGATCGTCCGCCGGGACCGCTGACCGGGATCGTCCGCCGGGACCGCCCGCCGGGATCTTCCGGTGGCGCCGCTGAACCGTACGGCCCCCGCGTACGTACTCAAGTGGGGCGCTCCACCGATCCGGGGCCCCGCCGCATGACGTCGTATCGGTACGACCTTGGGGGCCACGCATGAGGCACGCACGACGCACCTTCCGGCGGATCGCGCGACTCGCGGCCGTCGGCGGGCTGATCTGCGGCGGCCTGATGGTCTCGAACGCCGTCGCGGGCGAGGCCGAAGGACGCGAGCCCGGCGGCGCGGACGGCGGCGCCTCCGCCTCCGCCGAGCTGGGCGCGAGCCTGGTCTCGCGGCTCGGTGACGCCCGTACGGCGGGCACCTGGATCGCCGCCGACGGCCGACCGGTCGTCGCGGTGACCGACGAGGACGCGGCGGACGAGGTACGGCGGGCGGGCGCGCGCGCCGAGGTCATGCGCTACAGCATGGGTGACTTACGCACGGCCACCGCGACCCTGCGCGAGGCCCCTCGCGTGCCGGGCACCGCGTGGGCGGTGGACTACGCGACCAACCAGGTCGTGGTGCACGCCGACAGCTCCGTCTCCGCCGCCGACTGGTCGGCGCTGTCCCAGGTCGCCGAGGGCGTGGGCGGCTCGGTCCGCATGGAACGCACCGAGGGCTCCTTCACCACCCGGTTGGACGGCGCCTCCCCGATCTTCAACGGCGCGGGCCGCTGCTCCGCCGGGTTCAACGTGACCGACGGCCGGGAGAACTTCCTCCTCACGGCCGGACACTGCGGCCCCGTCGGCACCACCTGGTTCCAGGACGAGGGGCGTGGCGGCGAGGTCGGCACCACGATCGAGCGGAGCTTCCCCGGCGACGACTACTCGCTCGTGCGGTACGGATCCGCCGGGGGCGGGTCGGCCACGGGCGACAACGGCCGCTCCGGCGTGGTGGACATCGGCGGCGGGCAGGGCGTGCGGATCACCGGCGTGGCCGATCCCGTCGTGGGCCAGCAGGTCTTCCGCAGCGGCAGTACGACGGGGCTGCGCACCGGGCGGGTGACCGCGCTGAACGCGACCGTCAACTACCGCGAGGGCGCCGTCACCGGGCTGATCCAGACCACGGTCTGCGCCGAACCCGGCGACAGCGGGGGCCCGTTGCTCGCGCAGGGCATCGCGCTGGGGGTGACCTCGGGCGGTACGGGCGACTGTACGGCCGGGGGCGTCACGTTCTTCCAGCCGATGACCACGGCGCTCTCGGCGCTCGGTGTGAGCCTCGTCGTGGACGACGGCGCGGGCGACGGCGGAGGCGAGCGGGGCGACGGGGGCGACGGCTCCCAGGCCGCCGACACTCCCGCCTCCAGCCCCGCCACCACGGATCCGGACGGCGCGCGGGCCGTGCTCCCGCCCGTCGGCGGGGCGGCCACCCCGGGCGGTCCCGGCGGGACGACGGTCACGGGGATCGTGGACTTCAAGTCCCTCGTACCCGGCCTGGGCATCATCGCCGCCAGTCTGCTCCTGCTGATGACCGCCCACTGGATCCTCTCCGAGCGGGCCGGGCGCAGCCGCTACCGCAGCCAGTACGCGCAGAGTTGGGGCTGAGCGGCCTGCCGGGTGACCGGCCCGGCAGGCCCGGCGGCCGTCGCCTCCCGGCCGGTCCGCGCCGGTCGACTCCCGTCGCCTCCCCGCCGGTCCGTGCCGGTCGACTCCCGTCGCGTCCCGGCCGGTCCGTGCCGGTCGGCCCCCGTCGTGTCCCGTCGCGTCCCGGCCGGTCCGCACCGATCGGCCCCCGTCGGCCCCCGTCGGCTCCGGTCAGCTCCCGTCGGCCGTGTGGCCGAGCGGGGCCTGGTCCAGATGGGGCAGATGGTGGCCGAGGCGCTCGCGCTTGGTGACCAGGTAGGAGAGGTTCTCCTCGCGCGGCGGTATCAGCAGCGGCACCTGCTCACTGACCTTGATGCCGTGCCGCAGCAGCGCCTCGCGCTTGAGCGGGTTGTTGGACAGCAGCCGCACGGAGCGCACCCCGAGGTCGTGCAGCATCTCCGCCGCCACCCGGTAGTCGCGGGCGTCGGCCGGCAGGCCGAGCGCGAGATTGGCCTCCACCGTGTCCATGCCCTCCGACTGGAGCCGCATCGCCCGGAGTTTGGCGAGCAGACCGATACCCCGCCCCTCGTGGCCCTGGAGATAGACGAGGACGCCGCGCCCTTCGCTCACGATGGCGCGCAGCGCGGCGGAGAGCTGGTCGCCGCATTCGCAGTGCCTGGAGCCGAAGGCGTCGCCGGTCAGGCACTCGGAATGGACGCGGGTGAGCGCGCCGTCCCCCTCGATGTCGCCGTACACCAGGGCTATTTGCTCATCCCCGCGATCGAGGTCCAGGTAGCCGACGGCACGGAATTCTCCGTACGTGGTGGACAGCTGGACCTCCGCCGCCCTTTCGATCCCAGACGAATGCGCGCTGTTGCGGTGTGCGCCATCACTATCTGTCATGTTCGGCATGATATCCGGTACCCCCGGCCCTTGCGGTAGAAATTGGTGAAAGAATGTCAACTGGGCAGCTTTTCCCACGTAACCTGCTCCGGTGAACGTGTACGGAGATGAGAAAGGGCCGGAAAACATGAGTGGTTCGCGGACGAGACCGGCGGGATCCGGCCTGCTGCCGTACGGGACGACCCGGGACGTACGCGAGGAGCGGGCCGAGGTCGCCGTCCTGCCCGTCGGCAGCTTCGAGCAGCACGGACCGTATCTGCCGCTGGTGACCGACACGGTCGTCGCCGCCGTCATAGCCAGGGAGGTGGCCGCCGCGCACCCGGTGCGGCTGCTGCCTCCGCTGACGATCTCCTGCTCGCACGAGCACGAACACCCGGACTGGCCGGGCACGGTGAGCATTTCCGCCGCCACGCTCCACGCGGTGGTCCTGGACATCGCGGCGTCGCTGCGCCGTACCGGAATCCACCGCCTTGTTCTGATCAATGGCCACGGCGGGAACTACGTTCTGCGCAATGTGGTCCAGGAGTCCGCGGGAACCGGTACGCGCATGGCGCTCTTTCCCGGAACGGCGGACTGGGACGCGGCGCGGGAGCGGGCCGGAGTGCGGACTTCTTCGCGCAGCGATATGCACGCGGGCGAAGTCGAGACATCCATTCTGCTGCACGAATCCCCGGAGCTGGTGCGCCCCGGATACGAGACCTCCGATTTCCTCGCCGACGACCGGGAGCATTTGCTCACGCTCGGTCTGCGCGCCTATACGGAGTCCGGCGTCGTCGGCCGCCCCTCGCTGGCGTCCGCCGGTAAGGGAAAGGAATTGCTGGCGGGGCTCGTGGATTCCTTCGGCGCGTATCTCGCGCTGCTGAACCGGGCGGAATCCGGCGGTGCGCGATGACCGGCCGCGCGGTGGCGCACCGTACCGCTCCGCTCGACGTGTCGGCCGCCTGGGAACTGCTGCGCTCCGTACGGTCCGCGGCGGACGCGGCAGCGGCCGGGCTCGGGTGCGACCCGGACGGCCGGTGGCGGTGGCGGGACGCCTCGCCCGAGGCGGACGCGCTCGCCGACCGCTATGTGTCGCTGTGCCTGGCCGGTCCACTGTTCACCTTCGCGCAGTTGGGGCAGAGTCTGGACGGATTCATCGCGAGCCGTACGGGGGACGCCGACTACGTCACCGGCGAGGAGGACCGCGAACATCTGCACCGGCTGCGGGCGCTCGCCGACGCGGTGGTCATCGGGGCGGGCACCGCCGTGGCCGACGATCCGCGGCTGACGGTCCGCGCCTGTA
This sequence comes from Streptomyces corynorhini, assembly GCF_003346515.1. Classification (GTDB taxonomy): domain Bacteria; phylum Actinomycetota; class Actinomycetes; order Streptomycetales; family Streptomycetaceae; genus Streptomyces; species Streptomyces corynorhini. The sequence continues at coordinate 8,346 of NZ_QQNA01000204.1, read as the reverse complement.
CGGGGGCCCATCCGGTGCGGGTCGTCATCGATCCGTACCGCCGGGTGCCGCGCGGCCACCAGGTGTTCACGGACGGATCAGCGCCGACGCTGTGGGTGGTCGGCGCGGATGCCGACGAGGCTGCCGAGACCGGCCGCGGTGCCGACGAGCGCGCGCCGGGGCCCCGGCGCGACGGGCGCGACGGGGGAGGCGTCGGTGCCGGTGTCGAGGTGCTGACCTTGCGGGACCGGGCCGCGTTCGCCCCTCGGCGGCTGGTGCGCGAGCTGGCGCGGCGCGGCCTGGGCCGGGTGCTGGTCGAGGGCGGCGGCGTCACGGTCTCCCGCTTCCTGCGCGAGGGCGCGCTGCACCGGCTGTACGTCACGGTGGCGCCGGTCCTGCTCGGCGACGGCGTCCCCGGGCTGCGCTTCACCGGCCCCGAGCGGATGCGTGACGCCCTGCGGCCGCCGACGCGGCGCGCCGTCCTCGGCGAGGACACCCTCTTCGAACTGGACCTGCGGGCGCCACGTCCTGGCGAGCCAGGGGGCGACGAGAACACCGGCCCCGGGCAGGGCGGCGACGAGGGCGAGAACCCCGTACACCACGGCTACGCTCAGCCCCTGGGCGGCGCCCAGTCCCGCCGCACCGAAGGCCCACGCGGTGACGCCCTCCCGGGGGCCCCAGCCGCCGACGTTCAGCGGTAGCGCCATCGCCAGCAGCGCCAGCACCATCAGCGGCAGCAACTCGGCGGCGGGGGCGGTCGATCCGGCCGTCCTCGCGGCGAGCAGGAACATCCCCAGGTGACCGGCGAGTACGACGACGGACGACAGCGCCACCCCCGGCCAGCTCCCGCGCGCGCACAGCCCGAGGCGCGCCTCCGCGCCCACGGTGTTGAGCGCGCGGAGCAGGCGGGCGGCGCGGGTGGCGGTGGCGGTGCCGGGGCCGGTGCCGGTGGCGGTGCCGGTGCCGGTGGCGGCTTTGGTGTCGGCTTTGGCGCCGGTACGGAGTCGTACGGCGGCGAGCGCCACCGCGCACACCACGGCGAGCACGGCCGCGGTGCCGGGACCGGGTACGAGACGGCGCAGCAGCCCCCGCGCCTCCGCCAGGGCCGGGGCGGGGTGGGCGCACAGCAGCGCGACCCCGGCCGCGATCAGCACCGCCTGGCCCGCGACCCGTTCGAGGACCACCGCGCGCACACCACGGCCGACCTCACCGGCCCGCTGCCCGTGGCGTACCGCGCGGTGCACGTCGCCGAGGACACCGCCGGGCAGCGCCGCGTTCAGGAAGAGGGCCCGGTAGTAGTCGGAGACGGCCCGGCCCAGCGGCAGCCGCAGGGACAGCCCCCGGGCCACCAGGCACCAGCGCCAGGCGCTGAACACGGTGGTCAGCAGGCCGATGCCGAGGGCGGCGAGCAGCGTGGGGGCGTCGATGCCGCGCAGCCCGTCAAGGAACGCGCCGGTGCCCAGGCGCCACACCACCACCGCGAGGACGGCGGCTCCGGCGAGCATGCCGAGCCGGCCCCGTACCGCCCGCCGGATCACCGCGCGCCGCCTGCCGGGCCCGCCGCCGGGTCCCCTTCCCGCCGGGGCGTCGTGCCCACGGGGAGCGCGAGGATGTCGCTGTGGTGGACGACGGCTGTCAGCCCGCCGTCGGGGCAGTCGGTCAGACGGCGCGTCAGGTACGCCTCGGCGCGCGGCGCCAGCTCCGGGCGCTGCTCGACGGCGGCGCCGACCCAGCCGCGCAGCCACTGCGCGGCCAGCGCGGCGTGTGCCGAGTTCCTCCACGGTGTCGCGGTGTCCGGCATCCGCGTCTCCGGCACCCGTGTCTCCGGCATCCGTGTCTCCGGCATCCGTGTCTCCGGCGTTGTCGTCGGTCGACGACTCCCCCACTGGCCCGGGGGTGTGGGAGGTGCCCCCTGCGCGGCGCCTCCCACCTCCGCCTGGGAGCCACCGGCACCGGACACCGCTCCTTCCGCCACGGAGAGACTCGGCACAGCCCCCAGCCGCCACGGGCTCGCCCGCACCCGTACCTCCATGCCGTGCCGGGCGAAGGCTTCGGAAGCCGCCTCGATCGCGTCGGGGCCGAGCAGCCGACGGCCGTGCTCGACGCGGCGCTGGTGCGCGTTGAACGCCTCGGCGATCTCGGCGTCCAGCGGCTCCGCCGGGGTGAGTTCGACCCGGCCCGCCACGGAGAGCGCCAGCAGCGCCGGGCAACCGGCCCCCGCGCAGGCGGCGGCGAGCGCGTCCACCTCGTCGCGCGTGAGCAGGTCGAGCAGGGCGGAGCCGGTCACCAGTGACGTACCGGCGAGCGTGGCCGAGGTGAGCCGCGCGATGTCACCGCGCTCGGTGGCGGCGGTGACGCGGCTGCCGTCGTCGGCGGTGCGCGGCATCGAAGCGGCGGCCCGCACCAGGAGGTCGGGGTCGTGGTCGTGCAGGATCCAGTGCTGGGGGCCGGGCAGCCGGGGGGCGAGCCAGCGGCCCATCGAACCCGTGCCGCAGCCGAGGTCCCGGATCACCAACTCGGCCGTTTCGCCCGGCTGATCGGCCCAGTGGGCGCGCAGCGGGCCGAGCAGGCCGGGCGCGCGGGCGGCGGCGTCGGCGCCCTCCCGCAGCGCCAGCCACTCGGGGGCATAGCGCGGTGTGCCGGTGTCGGTGCCGGTGCCGGTGCCGGTGTCGGCGGTGTCGGCGGCGGTGTGGGGGCCGCCGTCGGTGGTGGTGTGTGTGTCGGTGTGGGTGGTGGTGTGGGTGTCGGTGTCGGTGTCGCTCACACGGTCTCCCTGGGTTCGCGCACATCGCGCGGTTCGCGGACGGCGTCCCGGCCGTGCCCGCTGTCGCGGCCGGCCCGTCCGTCCACCCCGTCACGCGGTTCGTGCCGGAGTCGCTCCAGCGCCTCGGCCAGGCTCCGCGAGGTGGTGTCCCAGCGGGCCAGCGCGGTGCGCCGTCCGAGCGCCGCCTCGCGCGTGCGGGCGCGTACGCCCGGCTCACGGAGCCAGTCCCGCAGCGCCCCGGAGAGCGCGTCCCGGTCGCCCGGCGCCACGAGGATTCCCGGCAGCCCGCCGCCGGGCGCGTGCCCGACCGCCTCGGGGACGCCGCCGACGGCCGTGGCCAGTACGGGGATCGCGCGGGCGAGCGCCTCGGTGACGGCCATGCCGTACGTCTCGGCGTACGAGGGGAGCACCAGCAGGTCGGCGTCCCGGTAGCTCGCGTCCAGCGCCTCACCCCCGCGTGCCCCCGCCAGGATGATCCGGTCGGCGAGGCCGTGGTGCGCGATCGACTCCCGTACGTCTGCCACATATCCGGGGTCGTGGCCGAGCCCGCCGACGCACACGCAGCTCCACGGCAGCCCGGCGACGTCCGCCAGGGCCTCCACCAGCAGGTGCTGTCCCTTGCGGCGGGTCACCGAGGCGACGCACAGCAGCCGGGGGGCCGGCTCTCCGCCGCTCGCCCCGGCGGAGGCGCCGGAGCCGGTGGCCGGGGAGGCGGGGTCGGCGCCCGGGACGGCGACATGGACGCGCTCGGGGGCGAGTTCGTGGTGGCGCACGAGTCTGCGGGCCGCCCACCGGCTCGTCGCCACGACCGCCGAGACGGCCCGCAGGACGCGGCGCTCACCGGCGTTCAGCTCCGCCGCCCGCTCCGGGGCGAGCCCGGTCTCGTCGCCGAGCGGCAGATGGACGAGGACGGCCAGCCGCAGCCGATCGGCCTCCGCGACGATCACCTCGGGCACCGCGCAGGCGACGATTCCGTCGAGGAGAACGACCGCTCCGTCCGGGAACGCGCCCAGCACCCGCGCCAGTTCGGCCCGCGCCCCCGCGTCGGGAGCGGGCCAGCCGCCCGCGACGGCGTACTCCGCGACCTGCCAGCCCGCGCCCGGCAGATCCCGGCACACCCTGCGGTCGTAGGTGTTGCCGCCGCTGGGCCTGGCCGGATCGTCGACCCCGCCGGGCAGCACGACCCGTACCGCGCGCGGCGGGTGGGCCGGGTCCCGCGCGTCGTTCACAACTCACGCTCGTAACTGGCCCACGCGATATGGGACTCGTGCAGTGTGACCGAGATACCGCTCAGCCCGCGCGCGCCCTCGCCCAGCGAACCGGCGTGCACACGGTCGGCGAGCCGGTCGGCGATGACCTTGGCGAGGAACTCGGTCGAGGTGTTGACACCGGCGAACTCCGGCTCGTCGTCCAGGTTGCGGTAGGTCAGCTCGCCCACCACAAGACCCAGCTCCTTGGTGGCCAGCCCGATGTCGACGACGATGTTGTCGTCGTCCAGCTCGGGACGCCGGAAGGTGGCGTCCACGAGGAACGTCGCCCCGTGCAGTCGCTGCGCGGGCCCGAAGACCTCGCCGCGAAAGCTGTGGGCGACCATGAGGTGCTCGCGAACGGTGACACTGAACAACGGCTGACCTCCAGGTCCGGCTGCGGCGGCCTGCGCCGGCCACGCCCTTCAGTACGGCGGTGGCACGCCCGTTGTTCAAGAATCCGGAAAGTTCCCCCCGTGGCGGGGGCCGGGCGCGCGTGGTCAGCGCGCCGGGTCCGCTCCGTACACCACGCGGTGGCACATGCCCGGCAGTTCGCCGCCCGCGATCCCGCCCATGACCCGCGGCAGCTCCTCGAAGGCGCACTCCCCGGTGATCAGCGCGTCGAAGACCGGGTCGGCGAGCAGGTCGAGCGAGAGCGCGAGCCGGTCCGCGTACGTCCTGCTGGAGCGTCTGGCCGGGGAGACCGCGCCCACCTGACTGCCGCGCAGCACCAGCCTGCCCGAGTGGAACGCCTCGCCCAGCGGCAGGCTGATCCGCCGGTCGCCGTACCAACTCAGCTCCAGCACGGTGCCCTCAGGCCCCAGCAGCTCCAGCGAGCGCGCGAGTCCGGCCTCGGTGGCGCTGGCGTGCACGGCGAGGTCGCAGCCGCCCAGGGCGTCCTCGGGGAGCGCGAAGCCGACGCCCAGCGAGTCGGCGACGGCCGCCTTGCGCGGGTCGGCGTCGACCAACTGCACGCGTACGGACGGATACCGGGCGAGCAGCGCGGCCACCGAGCAGCCGATCATGCCCGCGCCGACGACCGCGATCCGGTCCCCGATCAGCGGCGCGGCGTCCCACAGGGCGTTCACCGCCGTCTCCACGGTCCCGGCGAGCACGGCCCGCGCGGCGGGGACGGAGTGCGGCACGGGCGTCACGGCGCTCGCCGGGACGACGTAGCGGCTCTGGTGCGGGTAGAGGCAGAAGACCGTACGGCCGACGAGATCCCGGGGGCCCTCCTCGACGACGCCGACGTTGAGATAGCCGTACTTGACCGGGCCGGGGAAGTCACCGTCCTGGAACGGTGCCCGCATCAGCCCGTGCTGGCTCTCCGGCACACCGCCGCGGAACACCAGGCTCTCCGTGCCCCGGCTCACACCGGAACACAACGTCCGCACCACGACGTCGTCCGACGCGGGGTCCGGGAGGTCGACGTCGCGTATCTCGCCGTGGCCGGGGGAGCGGAGCCAGAAGGCGCGTGCGGGCCGCTTCATCGGGGTCCTCCTGAACGCTGGGGTGACGGTTCACGTTCTGATAATCACGAGGCCGTGCGGACGGTACGCGGCTCTCATCGACTCTGTCACACACTCGGAGGGTGCACGGTGGCCGCCCTGAACGACGCATACGACACGTACAACACGTACAACACCTACAGCTCAAGGGTGTTGCGCCAGGACACGGCCATGGGGGCGGGCGCGCAGATCCTGCTGCTCGCCGCGCTGGCCACGGGGAGCGGACTGGGCCCGCTGGGCTGGCTCGCCGGCCTGGCGTTCACGGTCGCGACCTGGGCCCTGCTCACCCGCGCGCTGAGCCGCTCCTGGCCCCGGAGCAGATCCTTCGGACCCGCCAACGGAGTCACACTGGCGCGGACCACGCTGATCGGCGGTGTGACCGCGCTGGTCGCGGACTCCTTCGCCGGGCCGCCCGCCGTGACGGCCCTGGTCGCGCTCACCGCGGTGGCGCTGATCCTCGACGCGGTGGACGGCCAGGTCGCCCGGCGCACCGGTACGGCCTCCGCGCTGGGGGCGCGCTTCGACATGGAGGCCGACGCCTTCCTGATCATGGTGCTCAGTGTGTACGTGGCGATGTCGCTGGGGCCGTGGGTGCTGCTGATCGGCGCGATGCGGTACGTCTTCGTGGCGGCGGCACGGGCCCTGCCGTGGCTCAACGGGCAGCTCCCGCCGAGCATGGCGCGCAAGACGGTCGCGGCGCTCCAGGGCGTCGTGCTGCTGGTCGCCGCGTCGGGGCTCCTGCCGCGCCCGGCCGCCTTCGTGCTGGTCCTCGGCGCGCTGGCGCTGCTGAGCTGGTCGTTCGGCCGCGACATCAGGGGGCTGTGGCGGGGCCGGGCGCGAGTGCCCGTACCCGTACTCGTACCCGCGCCCGTACCCGCGCCCGTAACCGCACCCGTACCCGTTCCCGTACCGGCCCCGGTATGGCGGGAGCAGCGAATCCATACGTGATCACGAAGTGTCCTGGGAGGACTGCCGGAACACCACGTTCTCCGGTGCGTCGAGCCAGACGTTCTGTCCGTCCGGCGTGACACTCAGGCCGGCCCGGTCGCGTTCGGGACGCCCGCGCCGTTCCCATGTCCGGTAGGAGCGTTCCGCCTCGTCCCACAGGGAGCGCGGGCCGTACTGGGTGATGACGTAGTCGTCGGCATCCGGGACGTAGTCGGCCGCCGCCCACGACGTCCGGTCGTCCGCGAAGATCGAGAAGGTCGCCTCGCCGCTGTCGTCGTCCGCGTCGGCCCGCAGGTACCAGGCGTCCGGCAGGTCAAGGCCGATGAAGAACAGCGCGTCGCCGTCACCGTCGAAGGCCAGCGGTGAGAGAACCGTACGGGACGTGACGGCCTTGTCGCGATGGTGCAGAAAGTCGACCAGGTAACCGCGGTCCGGCCTGCCGTGGCGGGACCGCATGAACGCCGGATAGCCGGTGAAGCCGCCGTGCGCCTCACCGTCGGCGACATCGAGCACGGCGAAGCTGTGCGAGAAGAAACTCCCGCCCCACGGCGCCACGATCCGCCCTGCGGGGGCCTGTTCGATCCAGGCGTACGGAATGGCGGGGACCGTGTACGTCGCGATGACGCGATCGTACGGCGCGGCCTCGGGCAGGCCCGCCTCACCGAGGCCGCATACGACCCGCGCGGCGAGGCCGGCGGCGGTGAGGTTCTTCGCGGCCTGCTCGACCAGTACCGGATCGATGTCCAGGGTCGTCACGGCCCCGGAGGAGCCGACACCGTGGGCCAGCCAGGCGGCGTTGTACCCGGTGGCCGCCCCCAACTCCAGGACGCGCTGCCCCTTCTGTACGGCGAGGAGGTCGAGCATCTCCAGCATGACGGTCGGCATGGAGCTGGACGCCGTCGGCAGCTGGTAGGCGCCCTCCGGGAGGGATCGGCCGTCGTTGACCTGGGTGATCAGAGGAAGGTCGTCATACACGGCCGCGAGCCAGGCGTCCGGGCTCTCACCGCGCGAGATGAGGCGGCCCTCAGCCTCGATGAGATCCGGCAGGAACAGCTCACGCGGCACGCTGCGCACCGCGTCCGCCCACCCCTCGGGGACCGATCCCCGGGCGGTCAGGATCTCCAGCAGCAGCTCCGGCGAACTCATCTACTTTTCCTTGGGCTTCTTGGTGGGCGGGTTGGCGACCTTGCCTTTCCACTGGCCGTCGCTGTCGCGGGGCGACTGCTTCTTGTCGCCCTCGGACCCACTCTTGCCATCTCCGTGCATTCCCACGATCTGCCTCCCGGCGACGCGTCCATCCATACTCCAGCAGTCTGACGCGTACTCACTGTCGGAGGAAAGGGGCCAATAGGCCCCTGCCGCCCGCTCATTCGTTCGCGGCGTCACCTGTCCGGGACGGTAGGCACAGCCGCGCTCCGGCGCCTTCGGGGTCACCGCTTCCCCTTCCCCTTCCCCTTGCCTCGGCGGGACTTGAGACCGGCGGCGGCGCGGATCTCGGCGGCGCGGCGGGCCGTGTCGACGAGGGTGCGGGTGGCGTCGCCGGGGCCGGGCCCGGTGTCGGTGCCGTCCTCCGGGTCCATGTCCATGTCCATGCCGGATTCCTTGCGGCAGTCGACGCAGACGCCCCTGATGATCGTGGAGTTCGTCTCGTCGTTCTCGCAGGTGATGCACATGACGATGGTGCGGAGGACGCGGACGGGCCGCGCGGCGGCTTGTGCGGCGGTCTGTGCGCTGACGGGCTCGGGCGGCATTTTGGTCTCCAGTCGTTTACGGGCGATCGCGGCCGGGCTGTGCAGGGGGTGCGGCAGTCCGGCGGTGAGGGAAACGGTCAGGTGGTCGGGGGTCGCGCCGCGTGCCAGCCACTCGGCGGCGAGGTTCTCCAGGGCGGCGCAGTCGGCGG
>NZ_QQNA01000203.1 GCF_003346515.1 Streptomyces corynorhini | reverse complement strand
CGCGTCCGGGGCTGGGGCGGCGCTGGGTCGGGGCGGGGGCGGGGCTGGGGCGGCAACCGGCGCGTGATCGGCAGGAGGAGGCCGGGAGCGGGAGCCGCGACGCGGGCGGTGCGGTGCGGTGCGGTGGTGAAGCGGTGCGTGGTGAGGCGGGGCGTGGTGAGGTGCGGTGGTGGTGAGGGGCCGTGGTGAGGCGGTGCGTGGTGGGGTGCGGTGGTGCTGGGTACACCCCGCGCCGGGGGTGCGCCCGCTCCCGTCGCGAGGCCGTTCCCGTCAGACTGGGCAGGCGCCCGGAGGCCGGGCCGCCGGAGCCCGGGAGACCTCGGGCCCCGTCCGGGCGTACGACCCGCACGAGGTCGTCAAGGGGAGAAGAGCGCGGTAGGGACAAGCCGATCGGCGGGCTGACCCCGCGTGAGCGCGAGGTGATGGAGCTGGTGGCCCAGGGCCGTTCCAACGCGGCGATCGCGACCCAACTCGTCGTCACCGAACGGGCGGTGGCGAAACACACCTCGAACATCTTCGGGAAGCTGGGCCTCCCGGTGTCGGACGACGACAACCGGCGGGTGCTCGCGGTCCTCGCCTACCTGGAGGGCGGCAGGTGACGGTGGAGCGCACCGCTTCAGGGGCATACGCCCGGTTTGTTGACGGAGATTTCTATGAATTCCCGGGACCTCTGAACACCCTGTGAATGACGTCCGTATGGAACGGAGCGCTTCGCTTCTCCCCCTGCCGCGATTTTCCTGTAACCGGCAACGAAGCTTGAGGAGTTAGTTCCATGGCACGCACATCGAGAAAACGCTCCACAACGGCAAACCGGGCGATCGCCGCCGGGGCTGCCTTGCTCCTTGGCGGGGGCGGGTTGGTAGCGGCCAACGTCTACGCGTCTGCTCACGAGGGCAAGTCCTCGCCGCGCAGCCAGAACGCCGCGCAGTCGTGGTCGACCATCAAATGCCCGGACGTGGCCAACCAGGCCCAACTGGCGGAGGTCCCCGAGGGGTCGCGCCCCGAGGTCGCCCGCGAGCTGGCACTGCTGGACGAGCAGATCACCGAGGCGTACAAGCGGTTCGCCGATTCCAAGGCCGCGATCGAACGTGACCCCGGCTTCGCCAACAACGCCATCCTGGGTCCGCTGAAGGAGAAGCGGACCGCCACCCTCGACCGGATCGCCATCTCGATCGGCCGCTTCGGGCAGAAGCCCGAGGGGCTGAACGCGTTCGCGGGATGCGCCCTCCAGGCCGACGACAGCCCGAAGAAGGGCAACGGCGGCCGGGGCAACGGCGGCAACAACGGTGGCAACAACAACGGCGGCAACGGCCAGAACGGCGGCCAGGGCGACGGGCAGGACCAGGGCCAGGACGGCGGCCAGGACGCCGGTGGCCAGGACCAGAACGGTGGTCAGGGTGACGGTCAGGACCAGGGTCAGGATGGCGGCCAGGATGGCGGTCAGGGCGGCGGCCAGAGCGGTAACGGCCCCGAAGCCTCCGACTTCGTCGACATCACGACCGTCCAGCCCAACGTCAAGAAGGTCCGCAACGGCCGGGGCGCCTCGAAGGGCACGTTCAGCTCCTCCTGCGGCGTCAACGAGAACAAGCTTTACAACACCGACAACGTCATTGTCGCCCCGGGCGTGAGCAACGGCGCGCACCACCTGCACGACTACGTCGGCAACCAGTCCAACAACGCGTTCGCGACCGACGACGACCTCGCCGCGTCCAGCACCACCTGCCAGAACCAGGGCGACAAGTCGTCCTACTTCTGGCCCGTGCTGCGTCTCCAGAACGGTGAGCAGGAGTTCGACGCCAACAACGACGGTGGTGGCATCGAGGGCAACGTCGGCAAGATCCTCACCGCGAGCCAGGTGACCAACACCTTCGTCGGCAGCCCGAAGTCCAAGGTCACCGCCATGCCGCGGCTGATGCGCATCATCACAGGCGACGCCAAGGCGTTCGTCAACGGTGACGCCAACGCCAACGCCTCGTGGAGCTGCACCGGCTTCGAGGACCGGCAGCTGAAGGACAAGTACCCGCTGTGCCCCGAGGGCAGCCAGGTCGTCCGTACCTTCAAGTTCCAGAGCTGCTGGGACGGTCAGAACATCGACAGCGCCAACCACCGCACGCACGTCGCGTTCGCCGACGGCAACGGCCGCTGCCAGAACGGCTTCAAGGCCATCCCGCAGCTCGTCCAGCGCCTCGTCTACGACGTGCCGCAGGGCGGGGGCTTCGCGGTGGACTCCTTCCCGGAGCAGCTGCACAAGCCCATCACGGACCACGGTGACTTCATCAACGTCTTCGACGAGAACGTGATGAACGAGCTGGTCAGCTGCGTGAACCAGGGCCGTAAGTGCTGATCGGCCCCCGGCCGCCGAAGCACTGACCCACGCGCGGAGGGAGAGCCGGGTCCTGTCGGACGCATCCGACCGGCAGGACCCGGCTCATTTCCCTTCTCCCCGCTCCCACGCTCCCCCGCTCCCCCGCTTTTTCCCCCACACCCGCGCTGCGCGGTCAGCTCATGTGGTGACCGGAATGCTCCTCGTCCCCCCCACTGTCACCACCGTCTTCCGAGTGGTGCGACGAGCCGCTCTCCACGGTCCCGCCGAGCCGGCCGCGCAGCGCTTCTATGACCTTCTCGTCGCCGACCGCGGTCCACTTCCTGCCGAGCAGATACGAGCCGCCGTAGTCCTTGGCCTCGTTGATCCACTCGCGCTGCCCACGGTCGGTGGCGAAGGTGGCCAGCACCCATTTGCCGTCGTCCGTCGTGCAGTTGCCCACCCGCAGCTCGGCGGCGTCGGTACTGATGTGCGGTTCACACTTCGCCTGCTCGGCTATCTCTTCCAGGCTCCCGGTCGCCGTCTTCGGCACGTCGGGGGCCTTGTCGTCGTCCGCGCCGCAGCCCGTCGCGAGGACCACGGTCAGGGCTGCCATTACTACCAGGGATCGTTCCTTACGCATACGCTCATCGTCCCTCGTGAACGCGCCTCCGCGCCCGCGAACGGCGGGATCCGTCGTACCGTCCGGAGTGACCATCGGATCTACCGCTCGTTCTGCTGGGCGTGTCCCCCGACAGAAACGTCTCTGCACCCGCGGCGGCCCGTGTTCCGGCCGCCGACCCCACCGCCGCCCTGGTCGAGCACTATCCGCGTCTGGTACGGATCGCCCTTCTCGTCCTGCCGTCCTCCCCCGGCGGCGAGAGGCGCGTCCTGGCCGCGCACGGGATCGTCCAGCGCGCGCTGCCGCCCGGCCGTACGGACCCCGGGTACGCGTATCTGCGCGAGCGGGTGATCGGGCGCGCGCTGGACGCCGGGCGCACCCGGCGGTGGCCGGGGCGGGCCGTGCGGGCGGCCCGATTGTTCCTGCCGCCTTCGCTGCCGTACGTCCGGGGCCTGCGGCTGGCCCCGCGCTCCGGCGGCGCGGCCGAACTCGCCCTGGAACAGCGGCTGTCCGGCCTCACCGGAGCCGCACGCGCCGCGCTGGTGCTGCGCGCGCTGGAGGGGCTGACCGACGCGGAGGTACGGCGCGCGCTGACGGCGGCCGGGGCCGACGACCCGGACGCGGCGCTCGCCGAAGCCGCCGCGTTCGCGCCCGGCGCCAGGCGCGGTGGTACCAACGCCACCGGCGCCACGGACAACGTCCCCGCGCACACCGGACCCACGGACAACGGCCCCACGCACACCGGCGCCACGCACCGCGGACCCACTGGCAACGCCCCCGCGGACAACGGCCCCACGCACACCGGACCCGCGGACAACGCCCCCACGCACACCGGCCCCACGCACCGCGGACCCACGGACAACGCCCCCGCGCACACCGGCCCCACGCACCGCGGACCCACTGGCAACGCCCCGGCGGACAACGGCCCCACGCACACCGGCCCCGCGGACAACACCCCTGCGGACAACACCCCCACGGGCAACCGGCCCCCGGACAACGGCCCCACCGGCAGGGGCCCCACCGACCGCGCGGACACCGCGGGCGTCGCCGCCCTGCTGCTCTCGCCCGGCTTCGACGCCTGCTCGCTGCGGGCCAGGCCCACCGATCTGCTGCGCAGGCGACGGCGCGGCCGGGCCGCGCTCGCCGCCACCGCCGCCGCCCTGTTCTGCGGGGCGCTGATCGCCCTGCCGGGCGGCGGCTGGGGCCCTGGCGGCGCGGGCACCACCGCCCACGCCGGGCAGGCGGCCGACGGCCCGGCGCTCGATCCGGCGCTGGTGCGGCGGGTGGCGCCGACCGCCTGGCGGACCGCCGACCGTACCGACTTCTCCGTCTGGCCCGCGCGCGGACCGCTGGCCGGGGACCGGGCGCTGCTCGGCCGGGCGCTGGCGCTCTGGGCCGCGCCCGGTAGCTCCGCGGAGGTCTCCGCGACCCCCGCCACTCCGACGGGGCCGCCGATGGGGCCGCCCCAACTGCTGTACGCGGGCGCGCTGGACGGGGCACGGGTGGTGGTCTTCCACGACGGGCTGCGAATGGTGCGGTACGCCGAGTCCGCCCGGCGCACCGCCCCGGCCTCGCTCGACTTCGCGCGGACCGACGGAGCCGACGCCGCCGTCTCGGGAGCGTTGGCCGTCGCGCGCCGTGACGGCAAGGTCCGCTATCTGACGGCGCCCTGGGTGAGCCGCGCCGCCATGCGGGACCTGCGGGCCCCGGACGCGCCCGCGCGGGCCCTGCGCCGGGACGCGGACGGGGTGACCGATCCGCTGCCGAGCCCGGCGGAGGCCCGTGACTGCGTCTCCTGGCAGACGCTGGAGACGCACGACACCAGCTCCGGCGGGGCATCCGGCGGGGGATCCGGCGGGACATCCGGCGGGGCATCCGGCGGCGTCGACCGGCTGCTCACCGACCTCGGTGAGCCGGTTCCGGCGCGGCTGACCTCCGGGCCGCCCGCCGCGCCGCACGACGTGCGGGACGCGGCCGACCGCGCGGCCTGGGCGCGCACGGCCTGTCTGCTGCCCACGGCGCGCTCGCACGGGGTGCGGTCGGTGAACTCCTGGGAGTTCGCCCGCCAGCCGCTGCCCGAGTCGGCCGGCACCGCGCGGTGGCTGTGCACCAGGGCCGAGACCTGGCGCGGGCCCGGCAGCAGGGTGCTGGCGCAGTTCCAGGCGCCGTCCCCGCGCGCCGGGGAGCCGGGCGCCGTCGCGGCCAGGGCGGTGGACTCGCCCGCGTGCGGGGCGCGCGAACCGAGGGCGCTGGCGGGCGTGGTGTGGCAGTCGGGCGGCGGGCGCTGGTACGTACTGGCGGCGGGCAGCGGGCAGTTCAGGTCGCTGGCGACGACCGGCGGGGTGCCGGGCGCCGCGCGCGGCAACCTGCTCGCCGTCCCGGCGGCGCGCGGCGCCCGCGCGGAGCTGTCGGGGCGGGTGGCGGACGGTACGGAGGTCGGCGTCGGCGGCAACGCCGCGAGCGTGTGTGCCAGGCGCCGCGGGGCAGGCACGGCCCAAACGAAAGACCCTAGGGCACCAGCAGCCAGTCCGCGCCCAGCGCCGCCACCAGGCAGGCCCCTAGCAGCCAGCTGCCCAGCCGGGTGCGGCCGTGCCGGCTCAGTTCGATCACCACGCCGCACACGATCATCGCGAACCCGTACACGCCGACCACCAGCACCGAGGTGCGTTCGGCGAGCCTGATCACCAGCAGCGCGGCCAGCCCCGCCAGCAGCGCGGACGCGATCGCGATCCGGATGAGCCGGGCCTGACGGGGCGTCAGACCCACGTACTCCGGATCCGGTGCGGGGGTGTCCACGGACTGCTGCTGGTCAGATGCGCTCATGGACCGCGAGCGTATCGGAGTTCCCGGGCGGGCCGCCGGTTAGGCTGTTGGTATGACGACCGGGGTGCGCCGCAGGATGGGCGTGGAGGAGCGCAAGCGGCAGCTGATCGGGGTGGCCCTCGAACTGTTCAGCGACCGCTCGCCCGACGAGGTCTCGATCGACGAGATCGCCGCCGCCGCCGGGATCTCCCGTCCGCTCGTCTACCACTACTTCCCCGGCAAGCAGAGCCTGTACGAGGCGGCGGTGCGCCGCGCCGCCGACGAACTGGCCGCCAGCTTCGTCGAGCCGCGCGAAGGGCCCCTGGGGGCCCGGCTGCTGCGGGTGATGGAACGCTTCTTCGACTTCGTGGACGACCACGGCCCGGGGTTCTCCGCGCTGATGCGCGGTGGTCCCGCCGTCGGTTCCTCGACCGCCGTCGGTTCCTCGACCGCCGACGCGATGGTCGACGAGGTGCGGCAGGCCGCGTACGAGCAGATCCTGGCCCATCTGGATGTCGCCGTCGAGGCGCCGCCCGCGCGGCTGGAGCTGATCGTACGGTCCTGGGTGTCGCTGGCCGAGTCGACCGCGCTGATCTGGCTCGACGGGCGGCGCATACCCCGGCGCGAGCTGGAGTCGCAGCTGGTGCGCGACTTCGCGGCGCTGACCGCCGTGAGCGCCGCGTACGACGCGGAGATGGCCGGGATCCTGCTCCGTGTCGTCGCNNTCGTCGCGCTGGGCGCGCAGGACACCTCCGCCGCTTCGCGGGAGGCGGCCGGGGTGCCGGGACAACGGGTCGAGGCATAGCCCGCCGACTCGGCGGGCTCAGGCGTAGACCACCTTCACCTGGGTGAAGCCCAGGGAGTGCAGCAGCCCCTGGAGCATGCTGGTGGTGTTCTTCTCCGCGCGGCTGGTCAGCTCGCTGTCCTTGGCGGCTTCGCCGATGTGGCGGGCGGCGAGCTGGTTCACGGCGCGCTCGTCGGCCGGATTGTCGGAGAACAGATCGCCGAGCCGGTCGAGCAGCCCGCGCTGTTTGGACACGGCGTACGAGCGGTCCGGGTCCATCGCGGGCTTGCCGAGGCTCGCGTGCGGCAGCCGGATCGTCGCGGCGGTGCGCTCGTCGTTGACCTGGACGCTCTTCTCACCGATGGAGCCGAAGTCGACGTACGAGGAGACGGTGCCCGCGCCGATGAACAGCGTGCGGGTGCCCTTGAGCGCGTCGGGCAGGTACTTGGTGTCCTTCTCCAGGTCCACCACGACCTGGAAGTTGCCCGAGGCGGCCTCGTACCGGTCCAGGTCCTGGATGGATTCCAGCAGGGTCGGCCCGGTGCGGTCGTGGGTCTCCTCGCCGAACAGGTCGCCGAATCCGGGCAGCAGGTCGAGCCGGCTGCCGAGGAACAGCAGCCCGGCCACGACGACGAGGGCCAGCGGAACCTTGCCCCACCAGGGCAGCCGCGCGGGGCGCGTGCCGCTCGGGCTCTCTTCCGGTTTCGCGTCGGTGGACGTCATACCTACCAGATGTCCCGCACGGCACGGTTCACACGGTCACAAGGAAAAGCTTTGACCCAACTTCCCTGCACAGAAGATCAGTTACGGAACGGACCGCCACCTCAGGAGTCCGGCAGATGCCCGCGCAGCGCGCGCGCCAGTCCGCTGCGGCCGTCGTCCACCAGCCCCCGGTGGAAGGCGTCCTCGTAGGCCGGGGTCCCGGCCGCCGCGCGCGCCTGGCGTTCGCACTCGGCACGGACCGGGGCCAGCTCGGGGGTGCCGCGCTGCGGGTGGCCGACCATGCGCCAGAACGCCTGCCCGGTGCCGTACGCGTGCGCGGCGCGCTCGCCGTCCCCCTGGGCCGCCACGGCGGCGGCCAGCAGGTCGAGGCCGAGCGCGATCCCGAAGCTGTCCCCCAGCTCCTCCTTGCCGCTGATCATGGAGCGGGCGTGCGCCTCGGCCTCGTACGGCCGCCCCTGCAACAGGTGGATCAGGGCCAGTTGGTAGTCGGCGTAGGCGCGGGTCCAGCACTCGCCGCGCGCCAGGCAGACGCGGCGCAGCTCCTCGGCCTGCTCCCGGGACGCGTCGAGCCGGCCGAGCGCGGTGAGCGAGAAGATCCGGACCAGTCGGCAGCGCAGCTGGGAGGGCGAGTCGAAGGGGTCGGCGGGCCGCTCGCGCAGAGCGCGGTCCGAGACGGTGAATCCGGCCTGGGCGCGGCCCATCATCAGGCAGGTGAGGCTGAGCAGATACGCGGCGGAGAGCATCGACTCGGGGTCCTGGTCGCGCCAGGCGGCGGTGGCGCACCGCTCGCCGAGCCGGTAGGCGCCCTCGTGGTCGCCCTGGAGCATGACGGTGACGCCGAGGGCCCACAGGGCGCGGGTGCGGTGCGGTTGCGGCTCCCCGCCGCCGTCGAGGGCGCGCTCCAGGTAGATGCGGGCCTCGTGGAGGTGGCCGCAGCAGCTCCAGAAGAAGGCGACGCGGCCGACCATCTCGACGGCCGTCTCGGGTTCGTGGGCGAGGAGGTGGTTGAGCGCGGTGCACAGGTCGGCGTGGGCGTCGGTGATCCGCCGGTACCAGCCGACCTGTTCGGGGCCGGGCCAGCCGGTGTGGGCCTGCCGGGCGACGTCGGCGAAGTGGGCGGCGTGCCGGTCGGCGAGCGTGCCGCTCTCGCCGAGTTCGGTGAGCCACATCGCGCCGTACTCCCGGATGGTGTCGAGCATCCGGTAGCGGGCGCCGTCGTAGCGCAGCACGGAGCGGCCGGTGAGCCCTTCGAGGCCCCGGACGACCGCGTCCTCGGTGAGGGGGCCGCCGGCGCAGACCGCCACGGCGTCACGCGGGTCGATGTCGCCGCCGAAGACGGAGAGCCTGGCCCACAGGAGGCGTTCCAGGGGCACGCACAGCTCGTGGCTCCAGCCGATGGCGGTGCGCAGGGCGCGGTGGCGCTGCGGCCAGACCCGGTCGTCGGTGAGGGTGTCGAGCCGGGGGGTGAGCCGGGAGCTGAGCAGATCGGCCATGTGCTCGACGGAGCGGCTGTCGAGCTGGGCGCAGGCGAGTTCCACGGCGAGCGGGACGCCTTCGAGTTCCCGGCAGATCCGCACGGCCGCCGTCGCGATCGCCGCGTCGTCGAGCCGCAGCCCGGGGGCGGCCGTGACGGCCCGGTCGCGGAACAGCCTGAGGATGTCGCCCGCGCCCTCCACCGGCAGCGGTGTGACGTCGAGGACGTGTTCGCCGCTGACGCCGAGGGGCTGGCGGCTGGTGGTGAGGACGGTGAGTCCGGGGGCGGCGGTGAGGAGATCGCCCACCAGGTTCCGGCAGGCGCCGACCACCCGGTCGCACGAGTCGAGGACGAGGAGCAGCCGCCGCTCGGCGAGCCACTCGCACAGCGCGTCGACGGGCGTGCGCAGGGAGTGGTCGCTGAGCCCGACGGCGTCCGAGACGGTGATCAGCAGCGTCCGTTCGTCGTAGAGCGGGGAGAGGTCCACCCACCAGACCCCGTCGGGGTACGGCCGGTCGTCGGCCGTACCCGCCGGGGCGCCCGCCCACTCCGGGGCGCGCCGCTCCACGCGCTCGCGGGCGCGTTCGGCGGCGCGCAGCGCGACTCTGGTCTTGCCCACACCTCCGCTGCCGGTCAAGGTGATCAACCGGTGCTGTTCGAGCGCGCCTTCGAGGAGGCGCAGCTCTGTGCCGCGCCCCACGAAGCTGGTCTTCTCCTCGGGAATGTTCCCCACCACGGGAACATTCTGGACCAGTTTCGCCCCAGGACCGACACACGTGGGAGGAATCGGTCAGGGGCCTGGCGGCGCCGGACGCCGAGATGGCGATGGGGGACCCGAAGCATCAGGCAAGTGAACGCACTTGGCGCAGGGTCGGCTTCCGACCCTGGCTGTTCTGTCGCCGTTCTCGTCAGGGGGCACTCCCACGTCTTGAGCAGGGGCGCGGCGGCGGGCCGGTGACTTCAGGAGGCTCGGACGATCAGCGCGACGGCCACGGCAGCCACCGCCGCCGCGCACGCGATCAGCGTCAGCCCCATGCTGATCAGCGCCACCATCACGCGTTTCTGCCCGTGCTCCTCATCCGTCATCACGCGGGGACGGCCGGGGCCAGGCCCAGCGTGATCACCGGCCGGCACGCCATCACGCCCAGCCCCCAGGCGATGTCGGCGGCGGCGCGCCGTGCTGTTCTCTTCATCTCGTACTCCTGGTGGGGAGAGCGGCCGTCCGTTCATCGCGGATCGGCCCGCGCGGCGATGTAGGGGCGAACGGGGGTTTCGCGGCTCTGCTGATGCATGGTCACCAGCCGCTCGGTGCAGGCCCCGCACGCGTACAGGGGTGTCTCGCCGTAAGGGCCGAGCAGTTCGCCGACCCGGCCGACCTGGAGGCCGCCACGGTCGCAGCGGAAGCAGTCACCCATGACGACCCGCACGGGCGCGTCGGCATCCCACGCCGTCACGAGCCGTCGGCCGAACCGCAGTCGCACGGGCAGGGCCGGGCGTCCGGCAGCGCCGATACGTGACCGAACTCCCGGTCGTCAAGGGTGCCCGTGCAGCGGTGCGGGGAGACCAGCCCGAAGATGTCGGCGGCAAAACACGGCGCGCAGGGCGCCCGAACGCCGTCCTCCGGAGGCACGTCGGCGGACGTGAGCGGGGCACCGCGGAAGAGGATGGTGACCCCCTGCTTCTCACACCAGACCCCCAGGCCGTCACCGAGATGGACATGGTTGTCGTCAGAGCAGTAGGTCATCGCGCCCGCCGTGCGGTGAGCCGCAGAGCCGCCCCGGTCTCGCAGACCGTACGAGTCGGCTCGTCGTGGCGGGGCCTGTGCGCGTCGGCCAGGATGCGGGCCACTCGGGCGAGGGCCCGCAGCTGGACCCAGGTCCTGACGCGGTCCTCCTGCGGGGCGACGACGAGGAGCTGCTCAGCATCCCGCAGAGCCCCGGGAACCAGCACCCGGTCACGCCCCTCGTACGCCCCGCGCCGCGCCTGCGCCATCGGGATCAGCACCACCAAGTGGCGCCGCATCAGGTCGGCCTGGTCGGTCAGGGAGGAGTGACCGGCCGTCGACTGATGTGAGGCGAGTGCGGCGTCGCAGTCGTCCGCGATGACCCGGACGTTCCGCTCCACGGCGCACGTGGTGCACGTCCGCATGTGGTCGAGCAGGTCTCGGTGGGCGGTCTCCCGCCGCTCCAGCGCCGCCAGGCGCTCGTGCCCGACCTGGAGGAGCGCGGCCACCACCTCGGGGTCGCAGAGCTGCCCGGGTCTGTCCACGGGCACGGCCCAGTACGGGCGCCGGAAGTCTTCGACGGGAACCGTACAGTCGGGGCGCGGCACCGCGCACCACGTGCCCGAGCCGAGCCCGAAACCCTGCCGGGCGATCCACGCCTCGGCCGCGCCAACCGGCACCAACACGTAGTAACAGCGGCGTGGTTCACAGATCACCGGCCCGCTCAGCTGGGAGAGCGCGTCGCTGACGTACGACGGCGACCGGCTGCCCACCGCAGCGTGCACGAGTCCCGCCGGTGCCTTCACCGCGTCGAATACGCAACCGAGAGGGAGCAGGGCGGGAGCGCCGCCGTCCCATTCGTGGCGTGCCCGGTGCGCGTCCTCAGCGGCAGACAGCAGCCACTGGAGGATAACTGAATCGGCGCACGAACCAGTTCGTGTATCGGGCATGCAGAGTCCCCTCAACCCACGACATCTATGATCTACACCACTGACGCTATGGACTGAGGGATGTCACAAGGGCTACAGAACGTATCCCTTCTTCGTCAGACGACACCCAGCCGAATTCCGAACTCAGCTAGCTGGCCGCGTTTCTGAGTGCGAATCATCGTACCCACTGTCTCCCGAACACCTGCGTGTATCCGAGTCGCCTGTGGAGCCAGACGCTCCGCCACAAGAAATGCTGCGAGGGCTTCATCCCGCTGCCCGTTGTAGAAGTGGGCGCGGCCGACGTCGATGAAATGGTGCGAGCGCCGCTCCGGTGAGTACGTCCCGGGCAGTTTGACCATCCCCGCCCGTTCGACTGCCAGCCTGCCCTTGCCCATCTCTACCGGTAGGGAGACTCCCCAGATCGCGAAGTTCGTGGGCCCGAACTGCAACTGAAAGTCGTTGCGATCCTCACCAAGCCGGTCCGCGATCACACCGGCGCGCTTCCAGTGCCGCTCAGCCGCCTTGCCGTCAGCCGCTCGCGCGTAGTTCAGCGACGCCTTCAACTCGAAAGCGCCCCGCAGCGACTCGGCCTCCGGGCTGCGCCCCTTGACCGCGCCCAGCTCTGACAGTGCGCCGTCGATGATGGCGCCGGCCTCGTCGTGCTCACCAATAGACAGGAACTCCCCGGCTTCGTACCAGTGGGCGGCCAAGGCACGGAGCGGATCCCCGGTTTCCTTGGCGGACCAGACCACTCGTTCGGTGGCGAGAGTCGCGTCGCTGACGTACCCGAGCTTGTACAGGTACTGCATCGCGCATTCGTAGGCTGAGGCGAGCAGCCCAAAGGCCGTCCGCCGTTGGTCTCCCTCGCAGACCTCGACAGCGACTTGGAGGTCGCGCAGCAGCGCGGGCAGGGTCTGGCTGGCCTTGGAGAAGGCAGCTGAAGCCCGTTGAAGGTTAGCCTCGTCGGTCCGTTCACAAAGGCGCTGAAGGTCAACCTCGTTGACTTCTAGCTCAGTCGGGCGCGTTGGCCGACCATGGCGAAGGATCGCACGTCGTACCGCCGCCACGCCTGCGACAGCATCCTGGCCATCTTGGTCACTCTGCGGCGGGACCACGGGGCCACCCGTGATCTCTGTGGGGTGGCAGTCAAGGGCCCGGCACAGAGGCAGGATGACCGCGGGACGGTCGAGGGACCGACGCCCCTGCTCGAAGGCTTTCACAGAGGCAAGAGAGTATCCGGTCTCGGTGGCGAGTCGTTGTTGAGTCCACCGGCGGCGCATACGGAGGCGCGCAAGGCGCTGTCCGTTGCTGTCTTCGCTCCCGTGGACCTCGCTGTAGTGGGGCATACTGGCTCCATTCCTAGCGTCCATTGGGAATGTACCCCCGTCGTACGGCCGGGCTACGGGGAAGGGCCTTACGGATCTGTGACCCTAAGGCCCTTCTCGTACTCATGTGAAGGGAACATCCTCCGCCTTCGGGCTCTGCGAGATCATGCTGCGGCAGGAATGGCGCGGCCGGGGCGCAGCCCGCGCGTCACGGCGGGCCTCGCTACATTCCGCGATGATCTGCTAATCCGCCGTCCAGCGGGGGCGACGGACTTCTCTGAGCGATACGAGGCGGTAGTGACATGACCGTAGACCTACTGACCACCAGCCATTACGACCAGCTGACCCCGGCGGTCCGCCGTATCCTCCTGGACGTGTACGCCGATGTCTACGCCGACGAGATCACCACGAACCCGTTCTTCAGCTTGGAGCGGTTCGAGGAACGTCTCGGCATGCATGCGGTGACGGGCTGGGGCTGCGTCGTAGCCGAGGTGGGCGACGTGGTCGCCGGGTTCACGTACGGGCGCCCGGAGCGCGACACCACCACGTTCGGGCTCTGCGAGATCATGCTGCGGCAGGAATGGCGCGGCCGGGGCATCGCACAGGTCATGCACTCCGAGCTGATGAGCCAGCGGAACGAGGACCGATGCAAGCTGCTGGTACGCCGCGAGCGCCCCCGCATCCGCGCGCACTACGAGAGCTGGGGATACAAGCACGCCGGAGAGAAATTGCCGTTCCCGGACTCGCCGCTGTACGACGTGATGATCCTCGACCTCCAGTAGTCCGACCCAAGAGATGCGAACGCCCCCTCCCGCGAGTGCAGGAGGGGGCGAAACTGTAACCCCGCGCACGCGGGGACCATGACGATTTCGTTCAGGAGCGCCCCGGACAGCGTGGACCACCCCCGCACGCGCGGGGACCATCCGCTGGGCCCGGTCACCGTCGTCCCCTGCTGCGGACCACCCCCGCACACGCGGGGACCATGAGGGCCTTCGCGATCGGTCCGGGGACCATCGCCGGACCACCCCCGCACGCGCGGGGACCATCCGGACCACAGCCCTTGTACGACCGCGCGGCCCGGACCACCCCCGCACGCGCGGGGACCATACGCCGACCGACGGCGAATGCGGCACCGGCACCGGACCACCCCCGCACGCGCGGGGACCATACTTCCTGACCTGGGCCTCTCGCGCCGGATAAGCACCGCCAGCATCAGTCAGCTCAGCCCGAACATACCCGACAGCGTTACGTCGCCGTGCCTCCCATCAGGTCATGCCCGCGCCTCACCCCGCCCTGAACACCGCGACAGTACGGGCGGGCACGGTGAAGGTGCCCGAACTCCGTTCGTACGACGACCGCTTGACGGTACGGTCCGCTCCCGTCGCCTGTACGGGGTGCAGCGCGTAGGCGCGGCCCGCGAGGTCCGGCACCCGTTGGTCGTGCGCGGCGGGCGTCGCGTTGATGACGACGACGAGGTCGC
The DNA here is from genome assembly GCF_003346515.1 of Streptomyces corynorhini. Lineage (GTDB taxonomy): Bacteria > Actinomycetota > Actinomycetes > Streptomycetales > Streptomycetaceae > Streptomyces > Streptomyces corynorhini. Next base: position 4,392 of record NZ_QQNA01000203.1, on the reverse strand, counting down.
CGAGGCGCTCGGTGAGGACGCCGGGGGTCTCGTCCGGTCCTGAGAGCGGGAAGGAAAGGGCGCTCTGCACCGCGCGGGTGGTGGCGAGGCCGAACGCCGGTTCCGTGGTGCGGATCCGCAGCAGGTCCCGGTAGGCGGCCGAGGCGCCCTCGATCTCGGGGCAGCCGACGGTGAGCGCCGGGTCGGTCAGCAGCGGCTTCGCGTAGGGCCACTTGTCCGCGTTGTCGGCGGCGGGCGGCAGTCCCCGGCCGAAGCCGTTGCCGTCCCGGCAGTCCCAGTGGATGGCGTTGAACCAGTCGCCGCTGTCGTAGGAGTTGCGGTCGAGCGACTTCGAGCGCAGCAGCTCCGTACCCGCCTGGGAGAGCGCGGGCCCCTGCGAGAGGGCGGCGGGGGCGAGCGCCACCACCTGTGCACGGGCGCGGTCGGCGGGACCGGTGGAGGCCGGGAGTTTGAAGGCGAGCGCGTCGAAGAGACTCTCGTTGTCGTGGGCGTCCGCGTAGGCCACGGCGTCGCCGGGGGCGGCGGCGTAGCCGGCCGGGGCGCCGTTGTAGTCGACGTCGGAGCCGCGCACCCGGCGGCCCGAGGTGTCGGTGAAGGTGTAGTCGGCGAGGCCGCCGGTGAGCCCCACCTTGATCAGGTCCTGGTAGTGCAGCAGCCGGGCCCGCTGCTCGGCCGGAGTGCCGTTGGCGGGCGAGGAGTTGGGGTCGGTGTAGAGGCCGGAGGCGAAGCCCTGGACGCCGGGGTCCGCGTCGAAGGGGCTGCCGCCGCGCACCGCGTCGCGGGCCCGGTCGTCGAAGGTGGCGATGCCGGTGCCCGCCATGTTGCGCTGGGTGGCCTGGACGAAGCGGGCGTCGTCGGCGATCTCGCCGAAGTTCCAGCCCTCCCCGTACAGGACGATCTTCTTGCCGTCCACGCCGTCCTGACGGAGCGTCAGTGCGTCGAGTGCTTTGCGCACGGCGAGGATGTTGGCCTTCGGGTGGTGTCCCATCAGGTCGAAGCGGAAGCCGTCGACCTTGTACTGGCGGGCCCAGGTGACCACCGAGTCCACCACGAGCTTGCCCATCATGGTGTGCTCGGGCGCGGTGTTGGCGCAGCAGCTGGAGGTGGCGACGGAGCCGTCCGCGAGCAGCCGCTGGTAGTAGCCGGGCACGATGCGGTCCAGGACCGAGTCGCCGTCCTGTCCTGAGGCGGCGGTGTGGTTGTAGACGACGTCCATGACCGTGCGCAGCCCGGCGCCGTTCAGCGACCGCACCATGCGGCGGAACTCGACGGTGCGCCGGGTGCCCTCCGGGTCGGAGGCGTAGGAGCCCTCGGGCACGGTGTAGTGCAGCGGGTCGTATCCCCAGTTGTAGGCGTCGCGCGCGGCGGTCCGCGCGACGCACGCCTGCTGCTCCGCCGAGTCGGGTGCGAGGACCTTCAGGTCGCAGCCCGGGGTGGCCTGGTCGGAGCGGCGTTCGGGGATGGTGGCGATGTCGAAGACCGGCAGCAGATGGACGTACGACGTACCGGCGGCGGCGAGTGCGCGCAGTCGGCGCATGCCGGCGGAGCCGGATTCGGTGAACGCCAGGTACTGGCCGGGGTGGGCGGAGGTGCGGTCCTCGACCGAGAAGTCGCGGACGTGCAGCTCCTGGATCCGCGCGTTCCGCAGCGGTACGGCCGGGGGTTTGGTGAGCCCGGCCCAGCCTTCGGGCGCCAGCTTCGGATCGGCGAGGTCGACGACGAGGCTGCGGGCCGAGTCGGTGGTCAGCGCGGTCGAGTACGGGTCGGTGACCTTGTTGGTGACGGTCTTCCCGACGCTGGGCGCCCAGACGGTGACGGCGTAGCGGTACGGCTTGCCGCTCCAGGACGCCGGGCCGCTCACCCGCCAGACTCCGGAGGCGTCGTCGCGCTCCATGGGGACGGTGCGGCCGTCGAGTTCGAGGGCGACGGTGCGGGCGGTCGGCGCCCAGAGCGAGAGGGTGGGCCGACCGTGGGCGAACACCGGGCCGAGCGACGCCTCGGCCGCCCGCGCGCCGTAGAGGTCGTCGAGGACGCCCGCCGTCTGGACGCCCGTGGCGGCGCGCACGGCGCCGTCGGCGGCGCGCTGGGTGGCGGTGAGCGGGCCGCGCAGGGCGGTGCGGGCGCGGGACCGGTCCCGTACGTCCACGGTGAACGCGGGCACGTCCTTCAGGTGTGGGTACGCGGCGCGCTGCGCGGCGGTGAGGCGGGTGGGCGCGAGGCGCAGCCTGCCGCCGTCGTACGCCAGCTCCTGACGGGTCTGGGAGGTGGCCGGGACGTTCCAGACGACGGTGCCGACGTCGATCCACTGGGCTTCGGCGGTGGTCGGGACCGGCGGGGGCGGGGACGCCGCGGTGGCGGGCGCGGGCAGGAGCACGGCGCACAGGAGGGCCGCGAGGGCCGCGGTCACCGTTCCGCGCGGGGACGGGCGTTTCACGCGAGGTCTCCTCGGGAGAGGGAGGAAGGAGAAAGAAGGGGGACGGGGGCGCGGACCGGGCGGGAAAACCGGTACGGCGGGGCGGGACGCCGGGCGGACCGGGTACGGCCCGTCCGGCGTCCGAGGGTGTTACGGGGGGGGTGTTGCGGAGCGATCCGTACGCGCGGGGCTACGGGCGCCAGGTGTCGTTCAGCGCGACCTTGCCGGAGGCGGGCACGGTCGCCGTGCGGTTCGCCCCGCTCTCCCAGGTCACCGCGCCGGACGCGTCCTTGCGCAGGTACTTGTACGCGAAGGAGGTGCCCGCCGGGAGGCTCACGTCGAGCTTCCAGACCGGGTAGGCGGCCGGGTCGAGCTTCAGCGCGCTGCCGGTGTTCCAGTTGCCCAGCGCGGACTGGTCGCCGGTGACGTAGATGTTCTGGCCGAGGACCGTGGTCGCGTTGACGCCGAAGCTCGCGCCCGACGAGCCCGTACCGCCACCGCCACCGCCACCGCCACCGTTGTTGCCGCCCGAGCAGGTGCGGGCGCCGGTGTGCAGGGCGAGCGCGGTGTTGGCGCCGAGGGTGGCGGTGAACTGACCGGAGCCGTTCACCGTGACCGTACCGCCGCTCTGCACGTCGCAGTAGTCACCGCCGGGCAGGGAGGTCTGGTAGGTGCGGGTGAGCGTGGAGCCCTCGTGGTTGAGGGCCACGTATCCGGCCGAGCCGCGCCCGAAGGCGATCTGGTTCCCGCCGTTGTCCCACCAGTCGGTGACGGACTGGCCGCGGGTGGTGTTGCGGAAGCCGACCATGGACGAGATCTCGCTCCAGGCGTGTTGGCACTTCCAGCCGTCGCTGTAACAGGCGTTGACCGTACCGCCGTTGGGCGGGCCCGCGTCGTGGTCGGTGAACTCGTACCCGGAGTGCACGTCGGGCGAGCCGTAGGGCCAGGCCAGCATGAAGACGTTGGCGAGGGTGTAGTTGGCGCCGTCCTTGTAGCTGAGGGTGTCGCCGCCGCGCTCGGTGTCGTGGTTGTCGACGAAGACGGCGGACTTGCCCGACTCCATGTACCCCCAGCCCTCGCCGTAGTTCTTGAGGTTGGCGAGCTTCTCGTTGTTGAAGGTCCGCTTGAGGTCGCGGGCGTAGCGGAACTCCTGCACGTCGCCGGTGGAGAGGTACTCGCTGGGCGAGACGGCCTCGCCCGCGCCGTAGATGGCCTCCTGCTTCCAGTAGGCGCCCGGATTGCTCAGCCTGCTCTTGATGTTGGCGAGGTCGGTGGCCGCCATGTGCTTGGCGCCGTCGATCCGGAAGCCGTCGACGCCGAGGGAGAGCAGGTCGTTGAGGTACGAGGCGATCCGGCCGCGCACGTAGTCGGCGCCGGTGTCGAGGTCCGAGAGGCCGACCAGTTCGCAGTTCTGCACGTTGGAGCGGTCGTTGTAGTTGTTGATGCTGGAGCGGCAGGTGTGGAAGTCGGCGTCCGAGTAGGTGCCCGGGTAGCTGTACTTGGTGTACGAGGAGCCGCCGGTGCCGGTGCCGCTGCCTGCCGTCATGTGGTTGATGACGGTGTCGGCGACGACCTTGACGCCAGCGCCGTGGCAGGTGTTCACCATGTTCGTGAAGGCGGCACGGTTCCCGAGGCGCCCGGCGATCTGGTAGCTGACGGGCTGGTACGAGGTCCACCACTGGCTGCCCTGGATGTGTTCCTGGGGCGGTGAGACCTGGACGTAGCCGTAACCGGCCGGGCCGAGGGTGTCCGTGCACGCCTTGGCTATGGAGTCGAACTTCCACTCGAACAGGACGGCGGTGACGTCCTTGGAGCCGGGCGGGGCCGCCTGGGCGGTCCCACCGGGTACGGCGAGGGCGGCTGCCGCGCCGGCCACGAGGGCCAGCGTGGCGGCCAGGGATCTGCGGGCCATGGTCTCCTCCAACAACACTGGTGGGGAAGTGCGGGTGCAGGTGCGGGTGGTGCGGGTGCTGGTGGTG
>NZ_QQNA01000202.1 GCF_003346515.1 Streptomyces corynorhini | reverse complement strand
GGGAGGCGACGCGGAGGGGGCACCTCCCACGCCCTTAAGGCAGTGGGGGAGTCGTGGACCGACGACAACGCAGCCAGGCGCCGCCCGTCGCCCCGCGACGCCGCCCCACCTATTCGCGCGGCCTCTAAGCGGACGGACATACCGGCGCTGCCTTCCTGCGGGACGGTGGGGGGTCTGCCCCCGCCGGTAGGCCGGCGCGGGGGCAGCGTGAGCGTCAGTCGGCTCATCCCCAAGTCGCCGCCGGGGAGCGGAAGGTTGCCGTTCCTTCTCCGTCTCCCCCCGGGCTCAGCGGCCCACGCGTCCGCGCACCATTCCGAGCAGGGCGGTCAGCTCCGGCAGCCGCAGGAAGCGGGCGATCGTCAGGAACGACAGGAGCAGCACGGTTCCGCCGACCGCCAGCGCGGCCAGCGAGCCGAGCGCGCCGGAGCCCAGGAGGCGGGTCAGTCCGTACGCGGCGCCTCCCCCGGCCGCCGCCGCCGGGGTGGCGGCGACGACCAGCCGTACGTACGTGCGCAGTACGCGCGCGCCGTCCAGCTCGCCGCCGAGGCGCCTGCGCAGCCGCCGCCAGGCGATGCCGACGCCCACCGCGAAGGCCAGACCGTACGAGGCGGCCATGCCCGCGACGGCCCAGTGCGCGGGGAGGAAGGTGAAGCAGAGCACCGAGGAGGTCGCGTTCACCAGGGCGACGACGACGGTGTTGTAGAAGGGGGTGCGGGTGTCCTCGTACGCGTAGAAGCCGCGCAGGACGACGTACTGCACCGAGTACGGGATGAGCCCCAGGCCGAAGGCCATCAGCACGTACCCGATGCCCCGGGCGCCGTCGGCGCCCGAACCCGCGTACAGCAGGGTGGCCATGGGCATGCCGAGCGCCAGGAACGCGAAGGCGCACGGCACGATGGCGACGGCCGAGGTCCGCAGGCCGTAGGAGAGGTCGGCGCGTACGGCGGCCATGTCGTTGTCCTGGGCCGCGCGGGAGATCCGGGGGAGCACGGCGGTCATCACCGACACGGTGATGATGGCCTGCGGCATCTGCCACAGCAGCAGCGCGTAGTTGTACGCGGTGATGCCGGAGCCGGTGTGTCCGGCGCGTTCCGCGGCGGCGCCCGCCTTCGTGGCGAGCTGGGTGACGACGACCATGCCGACCTGGTTGACCAGGACGAAGAAGAGGGACCACTTGGCCAGGCCCATGGCCTTGCCGAGGCCGTGGCCCCGGAAGTCGAAGCGCGGGCGCAGCCGGAACCCGGCGCCGCGCAGGTACGGCAGCATGGCCAGCGCCTGCACGGCGAGGCCGAGCAGCGTCCCGACACCGAGGAGCCGTACGCCCTCCGGGGTGATGTTGGAGGGGGTGACCCCGGAGCCGGTGAAGCCGCCGAAGGCGTGGATGAAGCCGCCGAACGCGGCGATGACGACGATGTTGTTGAGGACCGGCGTCCACATCATGGCGCCGAACCGGCCCCGGGCGTTGAGGATCTGGCCGAGTACGACGTGCGCGCCCATGAAGAAGAGGGTGGGCAGGCAGTACTGGGCGAAGGCGACGGTCACCGCCATCCGCCGGGGGTCGGAGGCGATGTCCGGCGACATCATCCGGACGAGGAGCGGCGCGGCCAGCACGCAGAGCGTGGTGACCCCGGCGAGGGCGACCACGACCAGGGTGAGCAGCCGGTTGGCGTACGCCTCGCCGCCGTCGTCGTCGCGCTTCATGGCGCGGACGAGCTGGGGTACGAACACCGCGTTCAGGGCGCCGCCGCCGACCAGTACGTAGATCATGGTGGGCAGTACGTTGGCCACCTGGTACGAGTCGTTGAGCGTGCCGACGCCGATCGCGGCGGCCATCACGAGCGTGCGCAGGAAGCCGGTGACGCGCGAGACGATCGTGCCCGCCGCCATCAGCGCGCTCGACTTCGCCAGACTCGCCGTGCCGCCCGGCGGCTTGGACTTCGACGCGGGCGCGGGCGCGGGTGCGGGCGCGGGCGCGTGGGGGGACGAGGGCGCCGGTACGGGCCCGGCCGCCGGGGCCGGGCGGGGGATGCGGCGTGGTGCGGCCGTACCGTACCGCCGCTCGGGCGGGCGCAGTTGGACGGTGTCGTCCGTCAGGTACCCGCCCGTCTGTTCCCGCGTACCGCTCCGGCCGTCCGGCGCACTCATCTGCCTGCCCCACCTCGTCAGCCCCGGCCCGCGAGGGCCCGTCGTCGATCGACGGCACACTCTTTCACCCGGCCCCCGAACTGCCCAACTCCGGCGCAGGTGAACGCGGTTGCCGGGCTCACTGTCCAGGCCCGGTCGGGCGGGTCCCGTCGTGCGGGGCCCGTCGGGCGGATCCCGCCTGGCTCGCGACGCCTTGCGGGCGGACGGTGCTCTGTGCTGGATGGGGCTCTCTGCCGGACAGGCCCTGGATGTCCCGCCCAGCCCGGTGCGGGTGCGGGTGCGGGTGCGCGAGACGGTCGGCTGCGTGAGGGGGAGCCGGGCCGCGGCGCCGGTGATGCCGGGCTCTTCGGCGATGGCGGGGAAGCGGCGGAGATGACGCAGCTCGATGGTCGTGCGCCGGAGCGTAACCGCACCACGATCGGTATTTCCCAGGGGTGGCCCGGGGGCCGTACCGTCCCGCGTGGGGAGCTTCGCGGGGGTGCAGTATCTTGAACTTCAAGTCCATTCGAATGTACTGGAGGATTGTCCGGTGGAAGAGCCGAGTGCCGTCGTCGCCGCCTCGCTGCCCGAGGCAGCGGGCCGCGCCACTGCCTCCGGGGGCGCCGCCGCCCCGGGCGGTCCCGGTGCTCCCGGCGGCGGCGACGGCTCCGCGCGGCGCTCGCTCGGGCCGGTCTCCCTCGTGGTCGCCAGCGGGCTGTCGGTGCAGTTCGGCGCGGCCGTCGCCGTCCTGCTGATGCCGCGCGCCGGGGCCCTCGGGGTGGTCTCGCTGCGGCTCGGGCTGGCCGCCGTGGTGATGCTCGCCTTCTGCCGGCCCAAGGTGCGCGGTTACTCGCGGGCGGACTGGGGCACGGTCATAGCCTTCGGCACCGCCATGGCCGCCATGAACAGTTTCTTCTACCAGGCCGTCGACCGCATCCCGCTCGGCACGACGGTCACGCTGGAGGTCCTCGGACCGCTGGCGCTCTCGGTCATCGTCTCCCGCCGCCTGGTCAATCTCCTGTGGGCGGCGCTCGCGCTCGGCGGCCTGGCGCTGCTCGGCGGCGGGTTCGACCGGCTCGACCCGGTGGGCGTCGCGTACGCGCTCGCGGCCGGCGGCATGATGGCCGCGTACATCATGTTCAACGCCCGCACCGGACGGCGCTTCCCGCAGGTCGACGGGCTGGCGCTCGCGCTCGGGGTGGGCGCGCTGCTCACGCTGCCGCTGGGCATCGTGGAGAGCGGGGCGAAGCTGATGGTGCCCAGCACGCTGGTGCTGGGGTTCGCGGTGGCGCTGATGTCCTCCGTCCTGCCGTACACCCTCGAACTGCTCGCGCTGCGCCGGCTGCCCGCCCCCACCTTCGCGGTGCTGATGAGCCTGGAGCCCGCCATAGCGGCGACCGCCGGATTCCTCGTCCTGCACCAGGCGCTGTCCGCTACCGACGCGCTCGCCATCGCGCTGGTCATCGCGGCGAGCATCGGCGCGGTCCGTACGCAGACGGCGCGGCGTGGCCGCATGCGTACGGAGGTCGCGAAGGCGCGGGCGAAGGCGGCCGCGCGGGCGAAGACGAAGGTGTAGGCGGTAAGCGCGGGGGTGCGGGGGCGCCGGGCGCGAGGCGCGGGGGAGGCCGGGCCCGTCCGCTCAGCCGTTCAGCCGTCCGTCCGTTCAGCTGCCCGTCCGCCCGTCCGCTCAGCCGACGATCGTGTCGAACCCCGGGATCTCCCGCGGGTCCCGTGCCTCCGGTCCCACATAACGGGCCGACGGACGCACGAGACGCCCCGTCCGCTTCTGCTCCAGGATGTGCGCCGACCAGCCCGCCGTACGGGCACACGTGAACATCGACGTGAACATGTGCGCCGGAACCTCCGCGAAGTCCAGCACGATCGCCGCCCAGAACTCCACGTTCGTCGCCAGCACCCGGTCGGGCCTGCGCGCGTGCAGCTCCTCCAGCGCGGCCTTCTCCAGCGCCTCCGCCACCTCGAAGCGCGGCGCCGCCAGCTCCCGCGCCGTCCGCCGCAGCACCCGGGCGCGTGGGTCCTCGGCCCGGTAGACGCGGTGGCCGAAGCCCATCAGCCGCTCGCCCTTGTCCAGCGCCCGCTTGACGAACGCCGTCGCGTCGCCGGTCCGCTCGATCTCCTCGATCATGCCGAGGACCCGCGAGGGCGCCCCGCCGTGCAGCGGCCCGGACATCGCGCCCACCGCCCCCGACAGCGCCGCCGCCACGTCCGCGCCGGTGGAGGCGATGACCCGGGCGGTGAAGGTGGACGCGTTCATGCCGTGCTCGGCGGCGGACGTCCAGTACGCGTCCACGGCCTTCACATGGCGCGGGTCCGGCTCGCCGCGCCAGCGGATCATGAAGCGCTCCACGACCGAGTGCGCCTTGTCGATCTCCCGCTGCGGCACCATCGGCACCCCCTGCCCCCGGGCCGACTGCGCCACGTACGACAGCGCCATCACGGCGGCCCGCGCCAGGTTGTCGCGGGCGGTGCGCTCGTCGATGTCGAGGAGCGGCCGCAGCCCCCACACGGGGGCCAGCATCGCCAGCGCCGCCTGCACGTCGACCCGGACGTCCCCGGAGTGGACCGGGATCGGGAAGGGCTCGGCGGGCGGCAGCCCCGGGTCGAACGCCCCGTCGACCAGCAGCCCCCACACATGGCCGAAGGACACCTGTCCGACCAGATCCTCGATGTCGACGCCCCGGTAGCGGAGCGAGCCGCCTTCCTTGTCCGGTTCGGCGATCTCCGTCTCGAAGGCGACGACCCCTTCGAGGCCGGGTACGAAGTCGGACATCAGGTGGCTCCTCGTGTCGTGTCGTGACGGTCGCTACGGGCCGCTGCTGAGCGAACGGGGACCGCCGCCGCGGCCCGCGGACCCGACGGCCCGCGGACCCGACGGCCCGCGGAATCCGGCGGCCCGCGGACCCGACGGCCCGCGGAATCCGGCGGCCCGCGGACCCCGCGGACCACGGCCTCGGCCCTCGGCCTGCGCGAGTGGGGAACGATAGCCGCTGCCGTACGAGGCGCACAGGGCCCGTTCCACGATTCCGCACCCGATTCCGGCCATTTCCCAGCGGCGCGGGGAAGCGTGCCGACCGGCACCGCCCCGGGCCGCCGCCTGGGGCACCGCCCCGGGCCGCCGCCTGGCGGGACCGGCGGCACTCCGTGCGGGGCGAACCCGGCCCTGCGGCAGGATGACCCCCGTGCCTCACGACACCCCGGTCGATCCCGCCGGCTCCCCCGACCTCGCCGATCCCGCCGCCATGCGCGAGCAGTACCACTCACCCCCGCTGCGGGAGGCGGATCTCGCCGTCACTCCGATGGAGCAGTTCGCCCGCTGGTTCGCCGCCGCCGTCGCCCGCGGCTTCCCCGAGCCGAACGCGATGATCGTCTCCACCGCCACCCCCGAGGGCCGTCCCTCCTCGCGCACCGTGCTGCTCAAGCGCTACGACGAGCGCGGCTTCGTCTTCTTCACCAACTACACCTCCCGCAAGGGGCGCGAGCTGACGGCCAACCCCCATGTCTCGCTGCTCTTCCCCTGGCATCCGCTGACCCAACAGATCATCGTGACCGGTACGGCGGCCAGGACCGGCCGCGACGAGACCGCCGCGTACTTCAGGACCCGCCCGCACGGCTCCCAGCTCGGCGCCTGGGCCAGCGACCAGTCCACCTCCGTCGACTCCCGCGAGGTGCTGCTGCGCCGCTACGAGGACCTCGCCGCCCGCTACCCGGAGGACGAACAGGTCCCGGTGCCACCGCACTGGGGCGGCTACCGCGTCACCCCGGACACCGTCGAGTTCTGGCAGGGCCACGAGAACCGGCTGCACGACCGGCTGCGGTACGTGCGCGGCGAGGGCCCGCACGGGCGGCCCGGCTGGCGGGTGGAGCGGCTCTGCCCGTAGGGCCGTAGGCCCGCAGTCCCGTTGGCCCGCCCGCCGTAGGCCCGCAGTCCCGCGGGCCTATGGCGGGGCCGGGGCGGGCGGACACGCAGACGACCCGCGGACCATGGTCCCTCCGGAGAGGGAGCCGGCCGGACATACCGGCGGTCCGCGGGTCGGGTGACTGCTGGGGATTTCGGCCTTCGACCGGCCGAGTACCGCTTGAGATACGACGGCGAGCCGTTAGCCCGCAGCCACCTCACTTGTCCGGACTGAATACATCTGCCGGATCACCTCCTTTCGGTGTGCGTGCCACGTTAGGCGCGCTCTCCGGAGTGCTCAAGTGAATTATTGAGATTTGTTGAACACACCGATTTCGGGGAACCTTGTGTGTGCTGGGTCACGTTCGAGTTGAATGATCGTACGGACGCCGCCCGCTCGTCGTGCGTCCGTACAGGCGAAGACGTCCCGCAGGGGGTGCCAGGCATGAGTGCTTCTCGGAGCGAGACCACCAACGCTCCCGGACCGGACGAGCCGATATCCGGAAAGCCGGACTCGGACTCCGGCTCGGGCGACGACCCCGCAGACGGCAGCGGCGGCCCGCACGGCGCCGCGTCCGACGACCCCGGGTCCGACCTGCTCGCCGCCCTCCTCGACGGCATGGACGCGGCGCTCTGCGCCTTCGACGCGGACGGCGTCATCACGCACTGGAACCGTGAGGCCGAGCGGATACTCGGCTGGAGCGCCGAGGAGGCCGTCGGCCGGCACGGCTTCGCCGGCTGGGCCGCGCGCTCCGCCGACGCGGACGCGGCGCTGGGCCGGCTGATGTCCGCGATGCGGACGCCGGGGCGCCAGGTCGACGAGTTCGCGCTGCTGCGCAAGGACGGCGGCCGGGTCCTCATCAGGACCCAGTCCAGCGGGGTGCGCGGCGCGGACGGCAGACCCGCCGGGGTGTACAGCGCCTTCAGCGAGGTCCACGACCAGATCGACCTGGAGCGCTCCATCGCGCTCAGCGAAGCCCTCTTCGAGGACGCTGCCTGGGGCGTCGTGCTGGTGGACGTCGATCTGCGGCCGACCGTCGTCAACGGGCACGCGGCCCGCGCGTTCGGCGCGAAGCGCACCGAAGGACCGGCCCGCGCCTCCGTGCTGGGACGGCCGCTCGGCGAGCTGCTCGCCCAGGGCGTGGAGGAGTTGGAGGCCGCGCTGCACCATGTGCTCTCGGACGGCGCGCCCAGCGCGCTCGCCGAGCTGTGGGTGACGGTCCGCACGCCGGGCGGCGACCGGCGCCGCTGCTGGCGCTCGGGGTTCCTGCGGCTGGCGTCCCCGCTGGCGGAGGAGCCCGTGCCGCTGGGCGTGGGCTGGATGTTCCAGGACATCACCGACGCGAAGCTCGCCGCGCAGAGCGCCGACCGGCTGCGCTTCCGCGCCAGCCAGCTGCACCGGGCGAGCCGGGCCGCCGCCGAGTGCGAGGACCCGGCCGAGGCGGCGACCGTCCATCTGGACTTCGCGCTCGCGGGCTTCGCCGACCACGCGCTGGTGGATCTGGTGGCGGCGGAGCGGCCCCCGGGCGCGCCCGCGCCCGGCCCCGGCGCGCCCGTCCGGCTGATCCGGGCGCTGGCGACGCCCGAGGGCGGGGAGGCGGGGCCCAGCACGGCGGTGGAGGCGGGCGGCATACCGGTGCGGTACGCGGCCACGCACCCGGCGCTCCAGGCCATGGACCGTACGGGCTCGGTGCGCGCCAGCGCCCCGGCGGGCGCCGACCCCGGCGCCGTACCCGTACCGGCCCCGGCGTGGGCGAGCGCGCGCCAGTGGCCGCGCGACTCGGTGCACGCGCTGTGCACGGTGCTGCGCTGCCGGGGCAGGTCGCTGGGGGTGGTGACGTTCCTGAGAGGCGCGAGCCGGCCGCCCTTCGAGCGACCGGACGCGGTGTACGCGGAGGACGTGACGATCCGCGTGGCGGCGTGCCTGGACCTCGCCGCGCTACTGGCGCGGGACGAGGCCGACGACGAGGCCGGGGGCGGGAACAGGGCAGGGGCCGGGGCCGGGAACGACGACGGGGCCGGGAACGACGGCGGAACCGGCCTCGGCTGAGCGCGACCGGGCGCCCGCGCGACCTGCCGACCGCGCGACCGCGCGACCTGGCGACCGGGCGGCACGCTCGCCGCCCGGTCGCCCGGCGCCCGCGCGGTCAGGAGGCCGTCGTGCTCCGGCCGCTCTCGGCCACCGGCGGGTTCATCCTGACCGGCTCCGTACCGCCGTCGTTGTGGCGCAGCGCCCAGTTCTCCAGGGCGACGCGGCACGCGTGGTCGACATGGCGCAGCCCGGACAGGTCCAGCTCGATCGGCCGGTCCTTCGGCAGCTCCTCCAGCTGCTCCATCGTCCTGGGCAGCCGCAGGAAGGTCGCGTTCCCGGTGATCGTCACCACCAGCCGTCCACCGGTGAGTTCGCGGACGTCGACGTTGAGGTGGGAGATCTCCCACGCGGTCTTGACCACCGCGAGCAGCAGCCCCAGCACCACGCCCTCGAAGAGGTTGGTGACCAGGATCGCGAGCGCGGTGACGACCAGGATCACGGCCTCGCCCCGGTGGTCACGCCAGAGCGGCGCCAGGTCCCGTACGGGAATCAGCTTGCAGCCGGCGTGCACCAGGACGCCCGCGAGGGCGGCGAGGGGGATGACGCCGATCGCGGCGGGAAGCAGCGCGGCGAACAGCAGCAGCCACAGGCCGTGCAGCACGCGGGAGAGCGAAGTACGCGCCCCCGCCTGGACGTTGGCGGCGGAGCGGACGATGACCGCGGTCATCGGCAGCGCGCCGAGCGCTCCGCAGAGGGTGTTGCCCACGCCCTGGGCCATCAGCTCCTTGTTGTAGTCGGTGCGCGGTCCGTCGTGCATACGGTCGACGGCGGCGGCGCTGAACAGGCTCTCCGCCGAGGCGATCAGGGTGAAGGCGAGCACGGTGCCGACGGCGGCGATCGTGCCCAGCTCCCCGAAGGCGCCGAGACCCGGTGGGCTGATCGACTCCAGCAGCCCCTGGACCTCGACCTTGGCGACGGGCAGGTCCAGCAGGAACACGGTGCCGGTGGCGAGCCCCACGGCGGCCAGCGGCCCCGGCAGCACCCGGAACCTGGCCGGGAGACGGGGCCAGAGCACCAGTACGGCGATGGTGCCCGCGCCGATCAGGAACGCGGTCAGGGCCGTGGTGTCCGTGACGATCCCGACGAGCAGTTCGAGCAGCCCGCCGACCTTGCCGAGCCCGCCGGAGGGTTGCGCGGTGTCGGCCATCGCGTACACCTGGCCGAGGACGAGCACCAGGCCGATGCCCGCCAGCATGCCCTGGACGACGGCGATCGAGATGGCCCGGAACCAGCGGCCGAAACCGAAGGCGCCGAGGGCGAGTTGCAACACTCCGGATACGAGGACGATGGCGCCGAGCGTGCCGAGCCCGAACTCCTTGACCGCTTCGTATACGAGGACGGTCAGCCCGGCCGCCGGACCGCTGACCTGGAGGGAGCTGCCGGGGAGGCAGCCGACGACGAGCCCGCCGACGATACCGGTGATCAGACCGAGTTCGGCGGGGACGCCGGAGGCGACGGCCACCCCGACACAGAGGGGCAGCGCGACGAGGAAGACGACGAGGGACGCGAGGATGTCGCGCCGAAGGACCGTACGGTCCTTCAGGAGAGAGAACATGACGGAGGCCGTCCTAGCGGTGTGGTCCGTGGACACGGACGGGAGAGGCGGGGAACAGGCGCTGATGAGGTGGTCTCACAGCGGTCTGAACTCGCCTCCCAGCTCGGGCCGGTGGACGCTGACGGCGCCGGTGTCCACTTCGTAGTACCAGGCGTGCAGGGCGAGCCGCCCCTCGGCGAGCCTCTCCTGGACGGCGGGATAGCCGCGCAACGTGCCGAGCTGGGTCGCCGCGTGGTGCCGGACCGCGTGGGCGAGGTCGTCGCCGTCCGGCAGGGACGGGTCGCAGTCGTCCAGCCAGCCCCGCACGGCGGGAACGCCGGACAGATCCTCGCCGCGCACCAGGGCGCCCACGGCGCCGCAGTGCGAGTGGCCGCAGACGACCAGGTCACGGACGTGGAGCACGCGCAGGGCGTACTCGATGGTGGCGGCCTCGCCGCTGGGGCGCCGCTCGTCGTAGCGGGGGACGATGTTGCCCGCCGTGCGCAGCTCGAACAGCTCTCCCGGGCGGGCGCCGGTGATGAGGGACGGGATGACGCGCGAGTCGGAGCAGGTGATGAACAGGACCTCGGGGGTCTGCCCGGCCGCGAGTTCGCGGAATTCCTCGGGGCTTTCCGCCACCTGTATCGAGAAGGAACGGGCGTTGTCGATGAGTGTGGACTTCATGATGGCCTGCCTCCTGCACTCCCGGTTCGCCGGGGCGCGGTGTGGTCGGGTCAGTGGGGGGTGGAACGGAGTTACGGGAAAAGCGGGAAAAGCGGGAAAGAGGGGAACAGCGGAGAGAGGCGGAGCCGAACGGGCGTCGCGTCCTGCCGGGTTACGGCAGTCGCGGGAGGCCCGCGGTGGCTCGTCGGGAGATCCCTGGGTCAGGCCGCGGTGATGCCGCGTCTGCCGGTGAACTCGCGGTCCGCCACGGCTCGCACTGGTCGCCCTTTCCGTTTTCCGGGTCGTTCGGTAGCTCCGATGATGCGGCATCGCAGCTACCAGCACTTTACCCGAACATTACCTTCTGATGAAAGATCAAAATTCCGCCACGTAGACCTTTGGTGACGCAAAGTGCCGTGCGAGAGGCGTGCAGACGTTCGAAGCCCGCGGGTGGTGTTCCCGCAGGCCCCGGCCGTGCACGGTGGTGGCATCGGTTTCTGTCGCCCCGTCGGCGACTCCCGTTGCTTTGGTTATGGCGAGGGCGACCCGGAGGCGACCCGGCGGTAACGGCGCGGGCCGTTCCGCGGACGCCGGGCCGTACGGGCTCGGTCCGTACGGGAATCGGTCCGTACGGGGCTCGGGCCGTACCGGTTTCAGTGGCGGTAGAAAATCCGGTCCCGGTACTCGTTCATCACGCGGCTGTTCCATTCGAGGCCGCCGTCGACATTGCCCGACCGCAGCAATGGCGGCTCGATACCGCGTTCGACGAGTTCTCCCGCGGCCGTCGCCATCATCGCCTGCATCAGCGCGCTGGTGACCACGGTGGAGGCGGGGGCGAACGGCGCCTCGATGCCGGTGGCCGTCAACTCCGCGTCCCCCACCGGGATTCGGCTGTCGAGCACGATGTCGCAGTGGTCCTTGAGGAAGGTCCCCGAGTGGTGCCGGGGGGTGGTGCGCTCCGTGTACGCGACGGAGGTGACCCCGATGACCTTCATCCCCAGCTCCCGCGCGGCGAGGGCCATCTCGACGGGCAGCGCGTTGCGCCCCGAGAGCGAGATGATCACCAGTGCGTCGCCCGCCTCGGCCGGTGAGGAGCCCAGTACGGCGGAGGCCAGCCCGTCCACCCGCTCCAGCGCGGAGCCCAGGGTGGCGGGCATGACGTCGACGCCCACCACCCCCGGCACGACGAGCAGGTTCATGACGGCGAAGCCGCCCGCGCGGTAGACGACGTCCTGGGCGGCGAGCGAGGAGTGGCCGGCGCCGAAGGCGAAGAGGCGGCCCCCGGCGGCGACGGTGTCGGCGATGGCGGCGCCGGCGGCGGCGATGCCCGCGGACTCCTCGTCCCGTACCCGCTGGAGCCGTTCGATCGCGGCGTCGAAGAACTGACCGGCCAGCTTGCTCTCGCTCATGGAGGAGGCCCTTCCGGGGGTCCAGGGGTGGGGGAATGCCTGTGCCGCGGATCACGTTGAGGTCTGGACCATTACTCTGTCAATACGGCTACGCGACGCGTCCGAAGGCCGTGCCCGCCTCGGCGTCTTCCGACCCGGCACGGTTGTCGGTGGTATGCGTCAGAATTGGTTCAGGGCCAGCGCACGATTTATCGAGGGGCACGTATGTCCGGACTGATCGACACCACGGAGATGTACCTCCGCACCATCCTCGAACTGGAAGAGGAAGGCGTGGTCCCGATGCGCGCCCGGATCGCGGAGCGGCTCGATCAGAGCGGCCCGACGGTCAGCCAGACCGTGGCCCGCATGGAGCGGGACGGGCTGGTCCAGGTCGCGGGCGACCGGCATCTGGAGCTGACGGAGGAGGGGCGGCGGCTGGCGACGCGCGTCATGCGCAAGCACCGGCTCGCCGAGTGCCTGCTGGTCGACGTCATCGGCCTGGAGTGGGAGCAGGTCCACGCCGAGGCGTGTCGCTGGGAACACGTGATGAGCGAGGCGGTGGAGCGGCGGGTGCTGGAGCTGCTGCGCCACCCGACGGAGTCGCCGTACGGGAACCCGATCCCGGGCCTGGAGGAGCTGGGCGAGAAGACCGAGGCCGACCCGTTCCTCGACGCGGGCATGGTGAGCCTGGCCGAGCTGGATCCGGGCGCCGAGGGCAAGACGGTGGTGGTGCGGCGGATCGGCGAGCCGATCCAGACCGACGCCCAGCTGATGTACACGCTGCGGCGCGCGGGCGTGCAGCCCGGCTCCGTGGTGAGTGTGACGGAATCGCCCGGCGGGGTGCTGGTGGGCAGCAGCGGTGAGGCCGCGGAGCTGGTTTCCGAGGTCGCGTCGCACGTCTTCGTGGCCAAGCGCTGACCTGCGGGCCGCCAGGCGCTGTCCGACGCATCCCGCACATCCCGCCCGGCTCGCGACGTCGGGCGCAACGCTCGCCGCGCTGTCGGGATCACCCCGGTACTGCCAGTGCTGGGGCGGCCCTCCGCCTCGCGGGAGCGCTCGGCGTCATCCGAAGGACGAATGAACGCGCCGGGTGAACGCGCCGGGGCGGGGTGCGCGGCGCACCGGACGCCGTCGGGCCCGTCCCACGGGCGGACGGCACTCCTTCGTGGGTACGCCGTAGCGGGCCCTTCGCGTCCCCGGCGCGGGCCCCTGGCGGCCCTCGCCTCCTCCGTGCGCCGCGCCTCTCCGGGCGCTCGGCGCGCGGATCGGCGGTGTGCGGGCTGTGTGGGCTGTGCGGGGCGGGCTCCGGCGCCCTGAGGCACCGGAGCCCGTCTCCCCCCACGTCGACCCGGGGCCCCGAGCGCCCAGGGTCGTCTCTTCGGGCCGTCATCCCCGAGCGGCCCGCCTCCCGGAGAAGATCTCCCCCTGGCCGCGTCCGGCAATCCCGCGATGTGGTCACACGAACGAGCGGTGTACGAGGCGAAGAGACGCGTGTTCGAATAGACGTTCGATACGCTGTGCATGGCTGGACGTAGCGGAACCGGTCCCCGGTAGGGGCCCGGCTCCGACCACTCAGGACCCGAAGGGGGTGCCGGTACACATGGTGCAGCGCGTCGATGTGACCGGAGCGGACGGGGTACGCCTGGCCGCGTGGGAGTTCGCCGATCCGCCCGAGGGGCACGAGGACGCGACCGGGACCGCCGCCGGGACCGGCGGACCGGGCGGGGCGCTGCTCCTGCACGGGCTGATGGGCCGCGCCTCGCACTGGGCCTCCACCGCCCGCTGGCTCTCCGGGCGGCACCGCGCGGTCGCGCTCGACCAGCGGGGCCACGGCCGCAGCGACAAGCCCGAGCGCGGCCCGTACACCCGTGAGGCGTACGTGGCGGACGCGGAGGCCGTGATCGAGCAGCTCGGGCTGGCGCCGGTGACGCTCATCGGCCACTCCATGGGCGCGCTCACCGCCTGGCAGCTCGCCGCCAAGCGCCCCGATCTGGTCCGCGCCCTGGTCATCAGCGACATGCGGGCGTCCGCGCTGGGGGCCGCCTCCCAGCGGGAGTGGCGGGACTGGTTCCACGCCTGGCCCGTCCCGTTCGCGACCCTCGCCGACGTACGGAAGTGGTTCGGCGAGGACGACCCCTGGGTGGAGCGCCCCACGGCCGCGCGCGGAGAGTTCTTCGCCGAGGTCATGACCGAGCGCGCGGACGGCTGGCGCCCGGTCTTCTCGCGCGGCCAGATGCTGATGGCCCGCGAGACCTGGGTCCACGACGCGCACTGGGAGGAGCTGGCCCAGGTGCGCTGCCCGACCCTGGTGGTGCGCGGCCTCGACGGCGAGCTGGGCCGCGCGGAGGCCCACGAGATGGTCAGGGTCCTGCCCCGGGGCCAGTACGCGGAGGTGACGGACGCCGGCCACCTGGCGCACTACGACCGGCCGGACGCCTGGCGGGCCGCGATAGAACCGTTCCTCGACGCGGTCTCCCGGAGCTGAGCGCCCGACAAGGGCGACCGACAGGAGCACCCGCCCCGACCGGCGCCCCGTCCGATCCGCCCGGCCTGATCCAAACGAAAAACCCTAGCCCTTGCTCACCGCCGCGAGGATCTCCGGCAGCCGCGAGGCCGTCTGCGGCGCCGCGAGCCGCAGGCCGCCCAGCGCCGCCAGCACGCCGTACACCGTGCCCAGCGGCAGCAGCAGCCACGACCAGCCCTCCGCGTCCGACGCGTGGATCCACAGGGTCAGCGCGAGCACCGGCGCGCAGATCAGCGCGGCGCCCAGCATGCCGCCGAAGATGGAGATCCAGGCGAGCCCGGCCTGCCCGGGAGCGACGTTCTTGTAGCCGCTGTCCTGCGGTATCGAGTACGGGAAGCGGGCCGAGGACACCGCGCCCGTCGCCAGCATCGCCCCCAGCAGCGCGAAGGAGAGCCCGAGCGCCTCCGGCAGCGCCCGCCAGTCGCCCAGCAGCGCCGCCGTGGCCGTCGTGACCAGAGCCGAGTACGGCAACGTGATCACCAGCAGCGCCAGCGCGCGGGCGCGCAGTTCCAGATAGGCGTCCCGCGTCGAGGAGATCGTCAGGGAGACCATCCAGAAGGCCGAGGTGTCCTGGCCGAACTGGTTGTACATCTGGATGCCGAGCATGCCCGCCGCGAAGCACGCGAAGTAGATCGTGCCCGTGCCCTGGAGCGCGTTGAACAGCGGCACGATCAACCCGATGGCCAGCGAGGTCACCCACGCCCCCTTCGTCTTCGGGTCGCGCCACACATAGCGCAGCGTGCGCCGTACCGCCGCGCCCGTACGCCCGTCGGGCAGCAGCCGCGCCAGCCCCGCGCCCGCCGTCGACTCCCGGCGGGCCGGCCCGGACGCCGCGATGGTGGAGCTGTCCGGAGCCGTCATCAGCTTCACCAGCGCGCGCTGCCACCCGTACAGCAGCGCCGCCAGCGCGCCCGCCGCCAGCAGCAGCTGCACCGCCGCCCGCCCGTACGCGCCCTCGCTCACCGAGCCCACGGCGCCGATCGCGGACGCGGGCGGCAGCCACCGCAGCACATCCGCCACCGGGACGAGCGCCGAGAGGCCGCCCGCGTTGCCGAGGCGCTGCGCGCCGAAGTTGACGACCTGGACGCCCACCGCGATCACCAGACCGCTCAGGACGGCCAGATCGCGCCCCTTGCGCGACGACAGCAGCCGGACGTTGGCGGTCGCGACGGCCCGCGCGAGCGCCACGCACACCAGCAGCGTCAGCGGTACGGCGACGACCGACACGGCGATCGCCGCCGCGCCGTGCGCCGTCGCCACCGCGGAGCCCACCAGCACGCAGAGCGTGAACAGCGGCCCCACACCGACCAGCGACGTCACCAGCAGCGCGCCGACCAGCGGGCGCGGGCGCAGCGGCAGCATCACCAGCCTGGTCGGGTCGAGGGTCTCGTCGCCGCCGGAGAAGAACAGCGGCATCACCGCCCACCCCAGGGCCAGCAGGGCAGCCGCGGGCACCACCAGCGCGCCCGCGTGATCGTGTCCGCGCAGCAGCACCAGGCCGAGGAGCAGCCCCGCCGCGCAGATCAGCGCGAACACGGCGCTGGTCACGTAGGCCGTCGCACGGCCCGACGACTGCCGCAGCCCGTTGCGCAGCAGCGAGAGCTTCAGCCGGACCAGGACGGACGTCGGAGAGGGCACGCGCGGGCCGCGCGCCGGAGCGGCGGCCGGGTCCGCCGGGGCGCTCACGGCGGTCATCGCGCGCCCCCCAGCCAGTCCAGGTGCTCGCCCGCGTCGCGCTCGCGCGCGCCCACCAGCTCCAGGAAGGCGCTCTGCAGGGACGGGGCGTCGCCCCGTACCTCCGCCAGCGTCCCCTGCGCCCTGATCCGGCCCCCCGCCAGCACCGCGACCCAGTCGCACAGCGACTCGACCAGCTCCATGACATGGCTGGAGAAGACGACGGTGGCGCCCGAGTCCGTGTACCGCTCCAGGACGCCCCTGATCGTCTGCGCGGAGACCGGGTCGACCCCCTCGAACGGCTCGTCCAGGAAGAGGACTTCGGGGTTGTGCAGCAGCGCCGCCGCCAACCCGATCTTCTTGCGCATCCCGGTCGAGTAGTCGACGACGAGCTTGTGCTGCGCGTCCGCCAGCCCCAGCACGTCGAGGAGCTGCGTGGCGCGCTTGTCCACCTCGGTACCGGGCAGCCCCCGCAGCCGCCCGGTGTAGCCGAGGAGTTCACGCCCCGAGAGCCGCTCGAACAGCCGCAGTCCCTCCGGCAGCACGCCTATGCGGGACTTGACCGCGACGGGATCGCTCCACACATCGTGCCCCGCGACCCGGATCCGGCCCTGGTCGGGCCGGAGCAGCCCGGTCACCATGGACAGGGTGGTGGTCTTGCCCGCGCCGTTCGGGCCGACCAGACCGATGAACCTGCCCGCGGGCAGGTCGAGATCGATTCCGGCGACGGCGATCTGTTCGCCGAACCGCTTCCACAGCCCCTCGACCCGTACGGCGGGTTCCGCGGCGGACGCGGTGGGTGCCACCGCCTGATCTCGTTCCTGGTCCCGGGCCACGACGCCTGCCTTTCTGCCGCCCGCACGGAGAATGCCGTGCGGATGTCCCGTCTGTCAGCGGGACGACTGAAGGCCACCTTATGTACGGCGTGCCCGATCCGAGGAGCCCTCCTGGCCGCACGCGTAGGCCAGCGGACCGATCAGCTCGGCCACGTCCGGCAGCCAGCGGTCGGTGGGCGAGGGCTGCCGGGCCCACTGGACCGCGCCGCGTCCCACCCGGGTCGGCGGCGCCGCCACGTACTGCCCCTCACCGCGTACGACGAGGTCCATGGCCGACGGCTCCCAGCCCAGCTCCCGCACCCGCCGGTCCGCCTGCCCGGCCGCGCCCGGCAGGACGAAGAACAGCATGCGCCGCCCGGGGGTACGGGTCACCGGGCCGAGCGTCACCTTGAGCCGCTCCATCCTGGCCAGCGCGAGGAACCCGGCCGTCTCCGGCACCTCCAGCGCGTCGAAGGCGCGCCCCGTGGGCAGCAGGACCGACGCGTACGGCCGCTGCGCCCACATCGCGCGCACCGAGACCGCGCTGCCCGTGGCCAGCGCCGCCCAGTCGGGACCGGCCGCGTGCGCCCCCGGCGCGGGACAGGCCGGCAGGGCGCACGAGCACCGCTCCCCGCTTCCCGCCGGCTCCAGCCAGGTGCCGGGGAACACGTCCCAGCGGCGCTCCCGCGTGTACCGCAGCGCACTGTCCAGCAGCAGCGCGCCCCGCTGCCCGGGGATCGCCGCGGCGTCCATGACTCCGATGGTCTCTTCCACGCACAGCACAACTCCCGCCGTCGGCGCGGGTTACGGGCGCGGGACGGCGCACCGCGCCGCCGCGCGCCCGCATGCGGGGCGCATAGAGGCATGTACGGGGGCGCTCGGGAAGGAGTGGAGCGGTACGCGGGTAACCACCCCCGGGGGTCCGACAACATAGGGGAGCGCAGGGCCAACCGGCCGTGTTCAAGTGAAGTTTCAGGAAAGTCGTCGAATTTTTCCGTTATTACCGAACATGCGCATCCTTCGCGTACTTGCCGGGCAGTGTCGTTGAGTCGATCACTGCGGCCTCAGGGGGTATCCAATTGGCAGCCAGGCCACTCGTCGCCCGTCAGCCCAACGAACGGCTTCAGGCGCTCATCCAGGAAGCCGGGTGCTCCAACGCCGGGCTCGCCCGGCGCGTCAACATGGTGGGAGCGGAGCGCGGGTTGGACCTGCGCTACGACAAGACGTCCGTCGCCCGCTGGTTGCGCGGACAGCAGCCCAGGGGGCGCGCCCCTGGCGTCATCGCCGAGGCGCTCGGCCGCAAGCTCGGCCGTACGGTCACGATCGACGAGATCGGCATGGCCAACGGGAAGAATCTGGCCTCGGGCGTCGGTCTGCAGTTCTCGCCGACCGTGATGGGCGCCATCGAGCAGGTCTGCGAGCTGTGGCGCAGCGATGTGGGCCGCCGTGACTTCCTCTCCGGCTCGGCGGTGGCGTCCTCGGCGCTCGTCGAGCCCAGCAGGGACTGGCTGATCACCGGCGCCGACGCGTCCGTCGCGCGCAACACCGGCGCGCGGGTGGGGGATTCGGACGTCGAGGCGGTCCGGGCGATGACCCGGGCGCTGATCGAGCTGGACCACCGCTTCGGCAGCGGCCACGTCCGGCCCGTCGTCGTGCACTATCTGAACAGCGTGGTGGCGGGCCTGCTCTCCGGCTCGTACCGGGAGCCGGTCGGCCGCCGTCTCTTCGCCGCCGTCTCCCGCCTCACCGAGCTGGCCGGATACATGGCGGTCGACACCGGACAGCCCGGCCTCGCCCAGCGGTACTACATCCAGGCGCTGCGGCTGGCCCAGGCCGCGGGGGACCGGGGGTACGGGGGGTATGTGCTGGCCGCGTCGATGAGCCATCTCGCGGCGCAGCTCGGCAATCCGCGCGAGATCGCCCAGTTGGCGCGCGCCGCGCAGGAGGGGGCGCGCGGCCAGGTCACGCCGCGCGCGCAGGCCATGTTCCACGCGGCCGAGGCCCGGGGGCACGCGCTGATGGGGGACACGCACACCTGTGAGGCGGTCGCGGGCCGCGCGGTCACCGCGCTGGAGCACGCGGAAGACGGTCCGGGCGACGACCCCGACTGGATCGCCCACTTCGACCGCGCCTACCTCGCCGACGAACTGGCCCACTGCTACCGGGATCTGGGCCGCCCCGAGGAGGCGGCCCGGTACGCCGAGGCGGCGCTGGAGGGCCATCCCGAGTCCCGGGCCAGGCGGCGCGCGATCGCGCTGGTCCTGCTGGCCACCGCGCAGGTCCAGCAGCGCGAGGTGGAGCAGGCGTGCCGCACGGGGACGCGCGCGGTGGAGCTGCTGGGGACGCTGCGGTCGAGCCGGGGCGCGGAGTATCTCGACGACTTCCAGCAGCGGCTGGAGCCGTACGGGGAGGAGCCCGCGGTGCGCGAGTTCGGCGCGCGGCTGGAGATCCAGGCGGCGTGAGCGGCGGGTGGGCCGCGGTGGCGGTGGGGGAGGGGTGGCCGCGCAGGTGACGTGCGGGTGGCGTACTGGTGATCAACTCCGGCGTCCGGCGCCCCGATTCCGTCCCGACCACGGCGTTTCCCGGGGCCGGGCCGATGGAGAACGCATGTGCGTCACCGAGGCCCCGATTCACCCGGTAGCGTGAACCGGTGACTCGGTAGGTCCAGACGTTCCACACGTTCCACACGTAGGAGTCCCGGTGACGCACAGCGGACAAGGGGATGAGCCGCGCAACCCCGCCGCTCGACCCGCGCACGAAGGCGTCGTGCTGCCCAGCGACGGCAGCGGGCCCTGGATCCCCGGCTCGGCCGTGGACCAGAACCAGGCGGCGACGCCGTCGTACGGTCCGCCCCGCGACGCGCCGTACGGTGCCCACGAGCCGGGCAGCTACGGCGACGCGGGCAACTACGGCGACGCGGGCGGCTACGGGGGCGCGGGGGCGCACGCGCAGCCGCCGTCGTACCCGCAGCCGGGGCAGCAGCCGGGGCAGGCCGATCCGTACGGGCAGCCGTATCAGCACGGTCAGCAGCCGCTCCACCAGCCCTACGAGCCTCACCAGCCGCATCAGTCCTATCCGCAGCAGGGCGGGCTCCCGGAGCCCTACCAGCAGCCGGGCGCGCAGGCCCAGCCGTACCAGCAGCCGCAGCGGCAGCCGTACGAGCAGCTGCAGCCGCAGTCCCCGCCGTATCAGCAGCCGGGGCAGCAGCCGGGCTACGGCGCGTCGTACCCGTCCGCGTCCCTGCCGCCCGAGGTCCCCGCGCCCGGCAGCGCGGACGCGACGCAGTACCTGCCGCCCATACCGGCGGCGCCCCCCGGCGGCGACGCGGACGCCACGCAGTTCATCGCCCCGGTCCCGGCCGGCCCCGGACCGCTCCCGAGCCCCGGGCCCGGCATGCTGCCGCCCGAAAGCTCCGCGGAGGCCACGCAGTTCCTGCCGCCGACCGCCGCGCACGGCTCCGACGCCGACGCGACACAATTCATCGCGCCCGTCCCCGCGACGGGCCCCGCCCCGTACGACATCCGGCCCGGCACGCCCGGCGAGCGCCCGCCGCCCGCCGAGTTCGACAACCTCTTCCGTACCGACGGCGGCGCGGACCAGGGCGGCGGGGGCGCGGAGTCGACCCAGCAGATGCCCCAGTTCGACGCGGCGGGTCCGGCGCCCCGGGGGCACGCCCAGCCGCCGGGCGCCCAGCCGTACGCCTCCGCCCGGCGCAAGTCCTCGCGCGACGACGGCGCGTTCGAGCCGCAGGGCCGGGGCGCCGTGCGCCGCAAGTCCTCGCGCGCGCCGGTGATCGCGGCCGCCGCCATCGGGCTCGTCGTCCTCGGGCTGGGAGCGGGCGCGCTGATGAGCGGCGGCGACGACGACGCGAAGCAGGACGACAGCAAGACCGTCGCCTCGGCGTCCACGCCGACCCCCGAGGCGTCCGCCTCCTCCGAGCCCGCCGAGGACCCGGTCAAGACCCAGGCCGTGGAGCTGGACAAGCTCCTCGCGGACAGCAGCAGCAGCCGTGAGTCCGTCATCAAGGCCGTCGACGACATCAAGTCCTGCCGGAACCTGGACAGGGCGGCCGACGATCTGCACGCCGCCGCCGAGCAGCGGCGCGGTCTGGTCACCCGGCTGGAGGCGCTGACGGTGGACAAGCTGCCCAGCCACAGCGAGCTGACCTCCTCCCTCACCGACGCGTGGGAGGCGTCGGCCTCGGCCGACGACCACTACGCGTCCTGGGCGGACCAGGTGGGCGGCAAGAAGGGCTGCAAGGGCGGCCACGCGCGGGTCACGGGCCAGGCGGCGAAGGGCAACAAGGCGAGCGGCGAGGCGACGGCCGCCAAGCAGAAGGCGTCCGGCCTGTGGAACGGCATCGCCAAGAAGTACGAGCTGACGGAGCGGGCACCCACGCAGCTGTAGGGGGACGGCACGGCGGCGGGCAGCGAGCGCCGGAACGCGAGCGCCGGAACGCCCGCGCCGCCTACCGCGCCGTCGTGCCGCCCAGCGTTCCGCTCACGTCCACGAACCCCGCGCGCTGCGTGACCAGCCGGCCCTGCCGCACCACCTGGAACGTCACGTCACCGTTGACGATCCGGGGGAAGCCAGGCGTGCCGAGCATGTCCTCGTAGCGCCAGCGCAGCGGCGGCGTCAGCCCGCCCGTGTCGACCCGCGCGCCCCGGTCCAGGGCGTCGGCCAGACCGCCCGAGGTGATCCGGCCGGTGTTCATGGACTCGATGACGGACTTCAGCGCGGTGTAGGCGATCCACGTCGTCTGCGCGCCCTGGTCCGCCGGGTCGATGTCGTCGTCCCCGAAGGCGTACTCGCCGATCACGTCCCGCATCGGCCGCCACGCCGGATCGCTCGCGACCGGGTACCAGCCGGTCAGGTACGCCCCCTCGAACAGGCCGTTCCTGCCGCCCGTGCGGTCGACGAGTGCCTGGCCGACGCTGCCGAGCACCGAGGAGACCCGCAGGGTCCTGCCGTCGTCGGGAAGCCTGCGGTACGAGTCGAAGAAGGTCTCCGTGCGGTCGCCCAGAACGACCGTGACACATCCGCCGTCCCCCGCGCGCGTGCGGGCCTCCTCGGCCCGCTCCGGGTAGCTGGTGGCGTTCTCCTGCGCGCGGATGTCGGCGGCGGGCCCCCTGCGCGCGGCGGCGAGGCCGGAGTCGATCAGGTCGGGCAGGTCGTCCCCCGTGGTGGTGTCCGGCCGGACGAGCGCGGTGTGCGGGCAGTCGCGGGCCAGCTGGCGGCCGTTGCCCGCGAGCAGCGTCGCCTGGCCGCCGTTGACCGGGTAGGACACGTAGCTGCTGAACTCCTCCTCGGTGATGCCGTAGCCGCCGAGGTACGGAATGTTCGCGGCCTCCAGCGGCGCCATGAACTCCCGGCCGTGCTGGCTGTACGAGCCGACGACCGCGACGGCCTTCGCCTTGACCGCGCGCCGCGCGCACTGGGCCGCGCTCGCCGCGTCGTTGCGCTCGTTGCAGGTGAGCACGCGCAGCTCGTGGCCGTCGATCCCGCCGGACGCGTTGACCCAGCGTGCGTACGCCTTCGCCAGGGCCGGCATGCCGGGCCGGTTGGTGGCGTCGGTGCCGATCGGCGCCCAGGTCATCACCGTCACCGGCTCCTTGGCGCCGCTCGGGCCGCCGAGGGGCCCGACGCCGCAGCCGGTGAGGGCGGGCAGCAGGAGCGCCGCGCCCGCGACGGCCGCACACAGGACGCGCACCGCCCGAGCCGAAGGGGACCTGGACAAGCGGTACCTGGACAAGCGGGACCTGGACAAGGAGGAGTGTCGCCAACCGGTCATAGCACTGCACACTCCCGCTCTCCGGGTAACACGGAGGTGGGCGATGTTCGACGCCCGGTGACACCGAGGTGAATTGCGGGGGTGTGCCGGACCGCCGCCGGGCGGACCGTAGAGTCGTGGACTGTGCAGCAAGGTTCCGAGAACTCTTCCCGTCCGGCCCGTCGCTCCCCCACCATGGGCGGCATGCCGCTCAACGACATGCCGTGGTGGCGCTGGCGCAGCAACGTGCGCTCGGCGCTGCACATGCTTTCCGATCCCGTCTTCCACCAGGAGTGCTGGCTGGCCGGCCTGGAAGGGTACGGCGACGTCACCGACGCCGTGTACCGGCTGGTCGAGGACACCTGGCTGGACAACTGGTCCGCCGAGAAGTACGTCGGCACGATCTTCCGCGACTCGGGCGAGGCCGCCCTCGTCGACGTCGCCGTGCTGCGGGTGCTGCGCATCATGCACCAGGTCGGCGCGGACGCGCCCGTCTCCGCCTATCTGGAGCACCACGGCTGGCCGGAGGCGGTGCGCGCGGCCCGCGAGGCGCACGTACGGCTCGCGGTGAGCGACGGCGACGACCCCGACACGGCGCCGCAGTCGCTCGACGTGCTGCGGATCGTCACCCGGGCGCTCTGAGGGGCCGGGCCCGGCCGGGCGGCGCGGGAGGGTCCGGGGTCCGGACGGTGCGGGGGAGCGGGCGCGGGATATGGGATCCTCTGGGGTCATGAGTACCGCCTCGCAGTCACCGGCCGCGGCCCCCGCGGATCTGTCCGACCAGTACGTGCTGACGCTGTCCTGCCCGGACAAGCAGGGCATCGTGCACGCCGTGTCGAGCTATCTCTTCATGACCGGCTGCAACATCGAGGACAGCCAGCAGTTCGGGGACCACGACACAGGTCTCTTCTTCATGCGGGTGCACTTCTCGGCGGGCGCTCCGGTCACCGTGGAGAAGCTGCGCGCGAGCTTCGCCGCGATCGGCGACTCGTTCCGGATGGAGTGGCAGATCCACCGCGCCGCCGAGCGCATGCGGGTCGTGCTCCTGGTCAGCAAGTTCGGCCACTGCCTGAACGACCTGCTCTTCCGGGCCAGTATCGGCGCGCTGCCCGTGGACGTCGCCGCGGTCGTCTCCAACCACCCGGACTTCGCCGAGCTGGCCGCCTCGTACGACATTCCCTTCCGCCACATCCCCGTGACCAGGGACACCAAGGCGGACGCCGAGGCGGAGCTGCTGGCGCTGGTGCGCGAGGAGCGGGTGGAGCTGGTGGTGCTGGCGCGCTACATGCAGGTCATCTCGGACGATCTGTGCAAGCAGCTCAACGGCCGCATCATCAACATCCACCACTCCTTCCTGCCGAGCTTCAAGGGCGCGCGCCCCTACCACCAGGCGCACGCGCGCGGGGTGAAGCTGATCGGCGCGACGGCGCACTACGTGACGGCCGATCTCGACGAGGGCCCGATCATCGAGCAGGAGGTCGAGCGCGTCGGCCACCAGGTGACGCCCGAGCAGCTCGTGGCGATCGGCCGCGACGTGGAGTGCCGGGCGCTGGCGCGTGCGGTGAAGTGGCACGCGGAGCACCGGATCCTGCTCAACGGGCACCGTACGGTCATCTTCGGCTGACCGCCGGAGCGCGCGGCGGGGAAGCCCCGGGCGTCCCTCCGCCGCCTTGCCGCGCTGCGCTGCGCCGCGCCGCGCCGCGCTTCGCGGACCGGACCCGGGGCGGAGCGCGCTCGGACGCGGTTGCGACGCGGTTCAGGTGCGGTCCGGACGCGGTTCAGGTGCGGCTCAGATGCGGCTCATCGACGCCGCCGCGAACAGCACGTCCCTGATCGCCTCCCGGTCGCCCTCCTGGCCCGCCGCCGCGTCCTCCGGCGCTACCCGGCCCGCGACCAGCTGGCAGAACTCGACGGCGTCCAGCGCCACCGAGCCCACCGACCGCTCGGGCGAGCCGATCGCCGCCGGGGAGTCCAGCGCGATGTGCCAGTCACCGCCGCCGGGCCCCTCCACCACCAGCCGCAGCGATCTGCCCGGGGCGCCCGCCGCCACCAGGTCCTTCGCCGGACCCGCGAGCCCGCTGCGGCGGCGCAGGGCGAGCGTGGCGGGCAGCAGCCTGGCCGCCAGATCGACCATCTCGAACAGGTGGGGGCCGCTGGGCGGTTCGTACGGATAGTCCACGGCCTCCGCGATGTCGGCGCCGTGCACCCAGCACTCGAAGGCCCGGTCGAGCAGCGCGTCCCGCAGCGGAAGCGCGAAGGCGCCGTACGAGACGGAGAGGTCGGCCGCGCCCCGACCGGCGAAGGACACCGTGCGGATCAGCGTGTGGTTCAGCTCGCGCCAGGGCTCGTGGAGCGCGCGGGTGGGCGGCCGGGCACAGGTGCGCCAGAAGACCTCGGTGCGTTCGGCGGGCGCCACCGGGGCGTCCGGGCCGAGCGGGTCCTCAAGACCGAGCGCGCCGGCGACCACGCCGTCCACGGTCAGGAGATGGCCGATGACCCCGGCGACGGTGGTCCGCCGCGAGGCGCTGCGCTCCCGCTCGAACCACTTGAGCCGCACGGGAGCGTGCCACTCCGCGTCGGGTATGTCCCGCAGCAGCGCGTCGAGCCGCGCCGTCTCGGCGTCGTAGGGGGCGGCCCAGACCGGCACGGGTATCCGGGCGGGACGGCGGCCGAGGCAGTTCTCCAGGACGCGCGAGCGCAGCAGCGGGTCGAGGTCCAGATTGCTCTCCGGGTGCAGCAGCCCCACCGCGTCGCGCAGCCGGAGCGCCTCTTCTGCGCAGGGCGCGCACTCGGTGAGGTGGTCCTCGACGAGCGTGGTCTCCTCGGGCGAGCAGACGGAGAGCGCCCAGGCGCCGAGCAGCGAGGTGAGCACGTGGTGCGCCACCTCGGGTGCGGATGCGGGTGCGGGCTCCTGTGCCGGTTCGGGCTCCTGGGCCTGCTCGGGCTCCTGTGCCGGTTCGGGCTCTTGGGCCTGCTGGGGCACGGGTTCCTGGGCCGGTTCGGGCTTCTTGGCCTGCTCGGGCGCGGGTTCCTGCGCCGCTTCGGCCGCGGGCCCGGCGGCCGGGTGATCCGGGTCCGGCGGCTCCGGTTCCGTTTCCGGCGCCGGGGTGGGCGGTGGTGGCGGCGTCGGTGGTGGTGGTGGTGCGGGCGGCGGCGTCCGGCCGAGGGGGAGGTCGTCGGCCGCGGGGCGTGGGGCCGGTATCCGCGGGACGGCCGCGGGCTCGTCCGGCTCGCCGCCCTCGCGGTGGCCGCCGTCCAGCGGGCCGGTCACCGGGCGCCTCCGATCCCGGGAGCGCCGGGCGACGAGGAGCCCTCGCCTGCCCGGGTGTTGGCCGTCGAGAGCAGCTGGAGCCCGAGCCGCAGCCTGCGCCGCGCCTCCTCCTCGGTGACGCCGAGGTCGGCCGCGGCCTGGTGGTAGTCCCGGCGCTGGAAGTACGCCAGCTTCAGCGCGTCCCACAGCGGCGCCGGCATCGAACTGACGATGTAGTCCGCGCGGGCCGCCGCCGAGACCCGGCGTATCTTCTCCTCCAGCGCGGTGAACTGCTCCTCGGAGGCGTCGCCGCTCGCCTCGTACGCCGCGGCCTCCGTCTGCCGCAGCCGCTCTATGGCCAACTCCTGTGTGACATTCGCCACCCAGGACCGGATCGAGCCCTGCCGGGGGTCGTACGTGTCCGGGTGCTCCCAGAGATGTCCGAAAACCTCGCGCGTGACCCGGTCGGCCGCGTCGTCGTCGCCGAGCACGCGGTGGGCGAGGTTGTGCACCAGCGGCGCGTACCGGTCGTACAGCTCTCCGAGTGCCGCCGCCTCGCCCCGGGCCATCCGCTGCTGCATCCTGCGGTCCCAGCGGGGTGGACTTTCCTTCGCCATACGACCCCCAGCTCTGTTCCTCTGCGCGGCCCGCCCCTGCCCAGCATGGTGTCGAGGTCCACCGTTCCCCCGAATGTAGTGGGCCGTGCCGAAAACGCACGCCCCTTTCAGGCAAGTGCGCCCCCAGGGGCGTCGGGCGGGGTAGGCGGCGGTCCGGCTGGGTATTGAGGTGGGTACTCATGACCGAGGTGCTGCCCGGGGGAGGCACCGGCCGGAAGATGTCGCGATAGCGACGTTTCGAGAGCACGGGGCGGGGCAGTCGCGGCACGAGGAAGGACATCTTCCGGATCTCCGGGTCCGGAGCCAGCGCCGCGTCCGGCAGTGTCTGCCGGACGGGGCACCCGTATCCCGACGCGGTATCCGGAGTCGTTCGGCCGGATCCGCCAGAGGAAAGGTCCAGGCGCGTGACGCTCAAGGTGGACGAGTCCCGGCAGGGTGGGTGGACCGTGCTGCACATCACCGGGGAGCTGGACCTCATGACGTCGCCCGACGTGCGCCAGCGGGTCCACGACGCGGTCGCCGCCGGCCGGCGCGAGCTGGTGCTCGACCTCTCCCAGGTGTTCTTCTGCGACTCCAGCGGGGTCGGCGTGCTGATCGCCTCCCGCAGACTGCTGCACTCCTGCCGGGGCCGGTTCCATCTCATCCTGCCCGCCCGGGGCATGGAGGCCGGATCGCACGTCAACCGGGTGCTCGCGGCGCTCGGCGTCCGCCGCCTCTTCGAGGTCTACCCGGATGTCTCCTCCGCCGTCGACGAGTCCACCCAGCCGCTCTCCGCGTGACGCCGTGACGCCGTGACGGCCCGAGGCGCCGTGACGCCATGACGCCGTGACGGCCCGAGGTGGCGTGACGGCCCGAGGCGACCCGGTCGGGGGCAACAGGGCACACGCGGGCCCGCCGCCGTCGTACGCTCCGGGCATGGACAGCGCAGAGTACGAGGCCAAGATCGCTTCCCGGTTCGCGGCATTCGACCAGGACGGCAGCGGCTACATCGACCGCGAGGACTTCAGCGGCGCGGCGGCGGCACTCCTCGCCGAGTTCGGCACGACCGCCCGCTCCGACAAGGGGCAGGCGCTGTACAGCGGGGCCGAGGCGTTCTGGCAGGGCATGGCCGGGATCGCCGACGTGGACGGCGACCAGCGGGTCAGCAGGCAGGAGTTCGTGACGGGCGCGGTCAAGCGGCTGCGCGACAACCCCGAGCGCTTCGCCGAGATCGCCCGCCCGTTCCTGCACGCCGCGATCGCGGTGGCCGACGAGGACGGCGGCGGTGTGACCCCCGACGCCGCGCGGCGCGCGCTGCGGGTGCTGGGCGTGGGGGAGGAGGCGGCGGTGCGGGTGGCGCGGGACCTGGACGTGGACGGCGACGGCAGGATCCAGGAGGCGGAGATCCTCACGGGTCTCGCCGGGTACTACGTGACGCCCGAGCCCTGACCGGCCCGGCCGCCCGGCTCGCGGAGCCTTGGCCATGGCACTGCCGTACGTCACTGTCCGTGTCGGGGTGCGGTGGCCGAGGTCGATACCGGGTTGTGTCCTTGCGGCGGTCCGTCACAGGCCGGAGTCGTGCTCCCGCTCCGGTACGCTCCGTTGGGTGCGAGAGCTAGTGGGGCGCGAGGGCCGCGGTGTTGCCGGTACGGCGGCGCCGGGGGCGCGAATGTGCGCCGCTCGCGCCGTTGAATGGCGCCGTGCGCGCCCGCGTTCGACTCGCCGCAATGTGCGTCGCACAGTATGCACCACGCGTACTCCTTCGCGCTGGAATATGCCCGAAGCGCTTGTTGCGGTGACTGTACGTCAACCATGCTGTCTCGCAGGGAAATCACATTCCGTGATCCTTTCGAAGACCTTGTCGAGGCGCGAGGCGATGTGTCCGCCGGTTCGGATGGTGTGAGCGGTGCAGGTGCTTCAGGTGCAGTTGGAGGTCGGGCCCGACCCCGCGGAGGTGGGGCGAGCCCGTAGATGGGCGCGTTCGCGGCTCGTCGGTTCCGGGATGGAGGACGACGAGCCGGTGGCCGAGGCGCTCATCCTGCTCATCTCCGAGCTGGTCACCAACGCCGTGGTGCATACCGGCTGCCCGGCCGTGCTGCGGATGCTGTTCGGCGCGGGCCGCGCCGAGGCGGGCACCGTACGGGTCGAGGTGGCCGACGCCAGCGCCGCCCCGCCGCGTCCGCGCCACGCCGACGGCGACGACACCAACGGCCGCGGGCTCGAACTGGTCGAGGGGCTCGCCGACCGCTGGGGCTGGCAGCCGGAGGGCGCGGGCAAGCGCATCTGGTGCGAGGTGGACCGCGGCGTCAAGGCTCCGGAGGACACGGCGGAGGCGTCCCCTTCCGCGCTGAGCCCGGCGGGCCGCGCCCCGGCGTCGCGCGAGCCGTCGTACACCGTGTCCCCGTGGTGAACGGGACGGCCGCCGGGGGGAACGCCCGGAAGGACGCCCCCACAGGGAAAATCCCCCCTCGTCGAAAAAAGACCGCGGGAGTATCCCTCAGGCGTCCGACCGGCCGTGATCCGGGGTCCTGGCGCGGAACGTGCGCCGGTAGACGGTGGGCGGCACGCCCAGTGCCGACTGGAGGTGCTGGCGCATCGACTGCGCCGTACCGAACCCGGCGTCACGCGCCACCTGGTCCACGGACAGATCGGTCGACTCCAGCAACTGCCGTGCCCGCTCGATCCGTTGCCGCACCAGCCACTGGCCGGGGCTGATCCCGGACTCCTCGCGGAACCGGCGGGTGAACGTCCGTACGGACATCGACTCCCGTTCCGCCAGATCGCGCAGTTGGAGCGGCAGATGCAGCCGGGCCAGCGCCCAGGTCCTGGCGGCGGCGGTGGTCGCCTGCCGGGCCTCGGGCAGCGGGCGCGGGATGTACTGCGCCTGGCCCCCCTCGCGGTGCGGCGGTACGACCGTACGCCGCGCGACCTCGTTGGCGACCGCCGAGCCGTGGTCGCGCCGCACGATGTGCAGGCAGAGATCGATCCCGGCGGCGACCCCGGCCGAGGTGAGGACGTCCCCGTCGTCGATGAACAGGACGTCCGCGTCCACCCGGACCCGGGGGAAGGTCCGCTGGAAGTGCTCGGCGGACGCCCAGTGGGTGGTGGCGGGCCGCCCGTCGAGGTACCCGGCCGCGGCCAGCACATAGCTGCCGGTGCAGATGGAGACCAGCCGGGTGCCGGGACGCACCAGGGCCAGCGCGGCGGTGAGTTCCGGGGTGAGGACGCCCTGCTCGAAGACCGGCCCCGCCTTGTGGGACGCGGGGACGACCACGGTGTCGGCGGCGGCGAGCGCCTCCGGGCCGTTCTCGACGAGGATCGCGTAGTCGGCGTCGGTACGCACCGGCCCCGGTGGCAGCACCGAGCAGGTCGTCACCTCGTACAGCGGTCGGCCCGCGGAGTCCAGGGAACGGCCGAAGATCCGCTGGGGGATGCCGAGTTCGAACGGGATCAGGCCCGGAAGGGCGAGGACGGCGATCCGGTGCCGCGGGCGGTCGGACATGGGGTCTCCGGTTCGGCGGACGGCGTACGGCGGAGCGCGCACGGCGTATCGAACGAGCGCGCCCTACGGACCGGGGGCCGGTGGCCCGGCGGTCGCTGGCCCGATGATAACGAATGCTGTCCTTCGGGCCACTCGTCCGGGCCCCAGCTCCCGGCCGATGCTGTCCGACGTGACTCGGACGAACGAACTCCCCGCGGCGGACGAACCGGCCTCCGCCCCCGCCGCCCCCG
>NZ_QQNA01000201.1 GCF_003346515.1 Streptomyces corynorhini | reverse complement strand
GACCTCCGAGGCACGGACGCCCTGAGGGGCGTCGGTGCCTCGGAGGTCCTCGCTGCCTTGGAGGTCGGGGGCGCCTCGGAGGTCGGGGGCGCCCCCGGATTCCGCCGCGCCCGCCGGCGCGTCGTGTCTCGCCGGTCCGCTCATGCCGTACCACCCCCGGCGCGCTCCGGGCGGGTCCAGGCACCGGACTTGCCGCCGGTCTTCTCCTCGACCCGTACGTCCGTGATGACCGCGGCCTTGTCGACCGCCTTCACCATGTCGACCACGGTGAGCGCGGCCACCGAGACCGCCGTCAGGGCCTCCATCTCGACGCCCGTGCGGTCGGTGGTCCTGACCGTGGCCAGGATCTCGACGGCGTCGTCCGCCACGCTGAGGTCGAGCGTGACGCCCGAGACGGCCAGCGGGTGGCAGAGCGGGATCAGGTCGGGGGTCCGTTTGGCGCCCATGATGCCGGCGATACGGGCTGTGGCGAGGGCGTCGCCCTTGGGCACTCCACCGCTCCTGAGCAGCTCCACGACGCGTGGCGAGACGCGGACCCGGCCGCTGGCCCGTGCCGTGCGCGCCGTGATCTCCTTCGCCGAGACGTCGACCATGCGGGCCGCGCCCGACTCGTCGAGGTGCGTCAGGCCGACGGCGCCGTCACTGTCCTGCTGATGGGGGTCCCGCTGATGGGGTCCGGGGGTCTCCCCCCGGGAAAACACGGTCATTCGCTGCTGGCGCTCCCGGTCCGGGCCCGACAGGGCCTGTGTGGGCAGACACGGTACCGCCACCACGCGCCGGTCAGCCGATCAGGACCACGTCGACCTCCGTACCCGGCTGCACGGAGACGGTCTCCTCGGGCACCACGATCAGCGCGTCGGCGTGGGCGAGGGCGGCGACAAGATGCGAGCCGGCGCCGCCCACCGGGGCGATCGTGCCCGCCTCGGTGTCGTACGTACCGCGCAGGAACTGGCGACGGCCCGCCGGTGACGAGATCGCCCCTTCGGTCGCGAGTGTCGCGCGGACCACCGGACGGTGGACGTCCTTGAGCCCCATCAGGGCGCGGATCGCGGGGCGGGCGAACAGCTCGAAGGAGACGTACGAGGAGACCGGATTGCCGGGGAGGGCGAGCAGCGGGGTGTGTTCGGGGCCGATCGAGCCGAAGCCCTGGGGCTTGCCCGGCTGCATCGCGAGCTTGCGGAAGTCGATGCCGCTGCCCGCCTCGTCCTCGTCCCCGACCGAGGAGAGCGCCTCCTTGACGACGTCGTACGCCCCGACGCTGACCCCGCCCGTGGTGACGACCAGGTCGGCGCGGATCAGCTGGTCCTCGATGGCGGCGCGCAGGTCGTCCGCGTCGTCCGTGACGGCGCCGACGCGGTAGGCGATGGCTCCGGCGTCCCGCGCCGCGGCGGTGAGGGCGAAGCTGTTGGAGTCGTAGATCTGGCCCTCGCCGAGCTTCTCGCCCGGCTGGATCAGCTCGCTGCCGGTGGAGAGCACGACCACGCGCGGGCGCGGATGGACCCGGACCCTGCCCCGGCCGATGGCGGCGAGCAGGCCGATCTGCGGCGGCCCCAGCACCGTACCGGCCTCCAGGGCGAGGTCACCGGCCCGTACGTCGCTGCCGCTCTCGCGGATGTGCGCGCCGGGCTCGGCCGGGCGGTGGACCCGCACCTCGCCGCTCGCGCCGTCGCGCGACGGGCCGGCCGGGCGCATCGAGGTGACCGCGCCGCCGCCCGCGCCGCCGTCGGTCCACTCCACCGGCACGACGGCCTCGGCGCCGGGCGGCAGCGGGGCGCCGGTCATGATGCGGGCGGCCTGCCCCGGGCCGACCTCGGGCAGGTCGCCGCTGCCCGCGGCGACATCGCCGATGACGGTCAGCACGGCCGGGAACTCCTCGGTGGCTCCCACGAGATCGGCCGTACGGACCGCGTAGCCGTCCATCGAGCTGTTGTCGAACGGCGGCAGGGCCACCGGCACCGTGACGTCCTCGACCAGGACGCAGCCCTGCGCGTCGGGCAGCTGCAGCTCGATGGGGTCGAGCGGGCGGACCGTCGCCAGGATGTCCGCCAGGTGCTCCTCCACCGACCAGAACTGATCGCGGCCCGCCGCGGGTGCCGGGTCTGCCGTACTGCTCACGTGCTACATCTCCTCGCTGACGTAACTGCGCAGCCAGGTCCGGAAGTCCGGGCCCAGGTCTTCACGTTCGCATGCGAGTCTGACAATGGCACGCAGATAGTCGCCCCGGTCACCGGTGTCATAGCGGCGGCCCTGGAAAATGACGCCGTGGACCGGTCCGCCCACCTTCTCGTCCGCGGAGAGCTGCTGGAGCGCGTCGGTGAGCTGGATCTCACCCCCGCGGCCCGGCTCGGTCTTGCGCAGTATCTCGAAGACGGCGGGGTCCAGCACATAGCGGCCGATGATGGCGTAGTTGCTGGGCGCGTCGGCGACGTCGGGCTTCTCGACCAGGTCGTGGACCTTGACGACGTCCGTGTCCTCCGTGGCCTCGACGGCGGCGCATCCGTACAGATGGATCTGCGCCGGGTCGACCTCCATGAGGGCGACGACGCTGCCGCCCCGCTGTTCCTGGATCTCGACCATGCGGGCCAGCAACGGGTCGCGCGGGTCGATCAGGTCGTCACCGAGCAGGACCGCGAAGGGCTCGTCGCCGACGTGCGGAGCGGCGCACAGCACGGCGTGTCCGAGGCCCCTGGGGTCGCCCTGGCGCACGTAGTGCATGGTGGCGAGGTCGCTGGACTCCTGGACCTTGGAGAGGCGTTCGGTGTCTCCCTTGAGGGTGAGCGCCTGCTCCAGCTCGTAGTTCCGGTCGAAATGGTCCTCAAGAGGGCGCTTGTTGCGGCCGGTGACCATGAGAACGTCGGAGAGCCCCGCGGCCACCGCCTCCTCCACCACGTACTGGATCGCCGGCTTGTCGACGACCGGCAGCATCTCCTTCGGAGTGGCCTTGGTGGCGGGCAGGAAGCGGGTTCCGAGGCCGGCGGCGGGAATGACGGCCTTGGTGATCCTGGAGGGCGAGTGAGTCATACGGCGAACACTATCCGGCCAGTATGGGCTGAAGATGATACTCCGGTTAACTTTCGGCTCATACGCTCTCATATATGGGGTTTGTGATGGCTTTTGAGCCGGAAAGTAGGCCGTGAAGTGAGTGAGGACACGTCCGGGAAATCGGCCATGCGCCGTGAACTCCTCGCGGTGAGAGCCCTGCTGTCCAATGAAGACGCGCGAGCGGCCGAGTCGGTTCTGACACGGCGGGCACTGAATCTGCCGGAACTGGCCGAGGCCCGTACCGTCGCCGCCTACGTCTCGGTCGGCCGCGAGCCCGGTACGCGCGCGCTGCTCGACGCGCTGCGGGCGCGGGGAGCACGCGTCCTGCTGCCGGTGCTCATGGCGGACAACGACCTGGACTGGGCGGTGTACGAGGGCCCCGAGCGCCTGGTGCGCGCGGGACGCGGCCTGTTGGAGCCAGGAGGCACACGGCTCGGTCCTGAGGCCGTCCTGGAGGCGGCGGCGGTGCTGCTGCCCGGCCTCGCGGTGGACGGGCGCGGGATGCGGCTGGGACGCGGCGGCGGCTCGTACGACCGGGTCCTGGAGCGGCTGGTACGGGGCGGGGCGAGTCCCGCGCTGGTGGTGCTGCTGTACGCGAACGAGGTGGTCGCGCGGGTCCCGGAGGAACCGCACGACCACCCCGTGCTGGCCGTGGTGACACCGGAGGGTGTCAGGCGCTTCGGCCCCTGAGCGCTTTCGCGGCGGCGTTCTGTCGGCTGTCCGGCGAGCCGCCGCTCGCCTGCTCTCCTTCTACTCCTTGGTCAGGGTCAGCGTGTCCTGTGTGGCGCGTTTGACCGCGTCGGAGGAGTAGGACCAGTCGAGCAGCTCGCCTCTGGACCACTTGTCCGCCTGGTCCGTGTAGTGCGCGCTGTACGCGTGTCCCGAGGCGCCCGTGAGGTTGATCCAGCGGGACTTGTCCCAGTCGCCGACGTTGACGACCATCCGCATCGACGGGACCCAGAGGACCTCGTAACCGCCCGCGGCGTTCCAGCCCGTCGCGTTGACCGCGGCCTCACCGCCGCCGAGGTTCCACGGCCCCCGGTTGAGCATCTGCTTGAGGACGCCGGGGCCGCTGGTGCCCAGGGTCTGGTTCTTCAGCTGCAGCTGGTGGAGCCGGCCCCAGCTCCAGCTGGAGACGTCCTTGCCGAGTTTGGCGGTCAGCTCCCAGCGCGCGTCGGTCATGGCGCGCTCCAGGAGCTGGTCGCGGGTCTTGGTCGCGGAGGACTTACGGGTGGCGGGCGAACTCCACCACTCGTTGTCCTCGTCCTTGAGGATGTTGCGCACGACCTCGAACCAGCGGTCGCCCCCGTCTGGCTCGGCCTGGCCGGGGCTGCGCTGGCCGCACTCGCGCACCACGCGCTGGTCGTCGTCGACCGGGCCCGAACCGTTGGCCGGGGGCACGTTGATGCAATCCCCCTGGGCGCGCAGTTCCTTGGGGAGCTTGTTGCCGAAGGCCAGCTTGAGGACGTTGCGCCAGACCGCGTTGAAGTAGGCGGCGGCGCCGGAGTCGGCTTCCTGGGTGTTGTCCCAGCCCTCAAGGAGCTTCTGCGCCTCACGGACGGCCGGATCCGAGACGTTGATCTTCAGCAGGTAGGGCTTGAGCTGATTGGCGATCTGGCTGCTGTTGTCCAGCTGCATGCTCTGCATGTCGTCGGTCGAGATCTTGCCGCCGTCCTTGATCTTCGAGTCGATCAGGTCGGTGATGCGCTGGCTGCGGGCGCCGTAGCCCCAGTCCTCGGTCAGCGTGTACGGGTACTTCCCGGCCTCGATGACCGCCTGGTTGGCGGTGACGATGTAGCCGCGCTTCGGGTTGTACTCGTACGGCAGCTTCTCGAAGGGGATGTACCCCTCCCACTTGTACTTCGGGTCCCAGCCCGGAGCAGGTGTCCTGCCGTCGAAGCCACGGGAACGGACGGGGATCTTGCCCGGTGCCTGGTAGCCGATGTTGCCCTTGGTGTCGGCGTAGACGAGGTTCTGCGAGGGGACCTCGAAGTGCTCGGCGGCCTTGCGGAACTCGGTGAAGTCCTTGGACTTGTCGATCTCGAAGACCGCGTCCATGGAGTTGCCCGGTTCGAGCGCGGTCCACTGGAGGGAGACCGCGTAGCCGTCACCCCGGTCGGGCGCGACGTTGCCGACCGGAGCCTTCTCGCCGACCTTCTTCAGCTCGCTGTCGCGGTCGGAGACCACCGGGCCGTGGTCGGTGGAGCGGACGGTGATCTTCCTGCTGGCGCCGCCCGCGACCTTGATCGTCTCCTCGCGGACCTTGAACGGCTTCTCCTTGTCGCCGTACAGGTACGAGTCGCCGCTGACCTTCTCCAGGAAGAGGTCGGTCACGTCGGCGCCGAGGTTGGTGAAGCCCCAGGCGATGTCCTGGTTGTGACCGATGATCACGCCCGGCATCCCGGCGAAGGTGTAGCCGGCGACGTCGTACTGGCAGCTCGCGGAGACGCTGCGGCAGTGCAGACCCATCTGGTACCAGAGCGAGGGCAGCTGGGGCGCGAGATGCGGGTCGTTGGCGAGGAGGGGCTTGTCCGTCGTGGTGTACCGGCCGGAGACGACCCAGGAGTTGGAGCCGATGCCGCTGCCGCTCGGGCCGAGCAGCGCGGGGATCTCGTCCAGGGTGCCGGAGAGGGCGCCGAGCTGGGACTGCAGCCCCTCGGCGGCCTCGGAGGCGGTGTAACTGACGTTGTCGGCGGAGCCGGTGCCTGTGCCCGTACCCGTACCGGTCTGGTCGGTGGTACCGGTACCCGCCCCGGTTTCCGTTCCGGTGCCGGTGCCGGTGCCGGTCCCTGGATCGATGCCGGTGCCGGTGCCCGTGCCGTCGCCCGCGCCCGGGTCCGTGCCGGTACCCGTACCGTCGCCCGTCGGGTCCTCGCCGCTCGGCTCGGCCTTGGGGTCGTACTTCCCGGTGACCGGGTCTATCCCGCCCTCGGTGACGATCGGCTTGTTGCGACTGTACGGATACTTCGGGTACAGCTCGTCGATCTGCTTGTCACTCAGCCGGCTCGTCATGAGCGAGCGGTCGATCTCGCTCTGCATGTTGCCGCGCAGGTCCCACGCCATCGCCTTGAGCCAGGCCACCGAGTCGACCGGGGTCCACTTCTCGGGCTGGTAGTTGTTCGTGAAGCTCAGCGCGGCGTACTCGACCGAGATGTCCTTGCCCGAGCGGCCCTTGAGGTAGGAGTTCACCCCGTCCGCGTATGCCCGCAGGTTCTTCTTGGTCTCCGCCGAGAGCTTGGTGTCG
This sequence comes from Streptomyces corynorhini, assembly GCF_003346515.1. Lineage (GTDB taxonomy): Bacteria > Actinomycetota > Actinomycetes > Streptomycetales > Streptomycetaceae > Streptomyces > Streptomyces corynorhini. The sequence continues at coordinate 5,791 of NZ_QQNA01000201.1, read as the reverse complement.
TACTCCCGCTGCGCGACTCCGTGCCAGTCCAGGGTGCGCAGGAAGGTGTCGGTCTTGACCTGCCCCTTCCCGAACATCTCGGAGAGGCGGCCGGAGGTCAGATGGCGGCGTACGTCCATCTCCCAGAAGCGGTCCTGCGCCTGGACGAAGCCCTGCGCACGGAACAGGTCCTGGTCGCTGTCCGCGTAGATCTGCGGGATGCCGTTACCGTCGCGTCTGACCTCCACGGAGCCCGACAGGCCCTGGAGTTTGACTGTCCCCGTGGTCTGGGGGAAAGAGGCACGGACCGTACTGACGCCCCAGTACGCGCCGTACCCGACACCCGCGACAAGCGCCAGCACCAGGACGATCACGATCAGACGGGCGCGTCGCCCCTTCTTTTTGCCGGAAGGGGGGGCTGTGTTGGCGGGCATCGCTGTCCTTCGAGGGGCAGGGTGGTCCTGGAAATGCTGGAGCAACCATAGGCGCAGCTCTCCACCGCGCCGGACGCGGTGTCATCTAGTGCGGTTCATCCGACGATCACTTCCTGATTCACACGGGGGTTTATCGGTTGATTCGCTCCGCGATCGCGACGGAAATCACACAGGGGCCCGCCCCGGTAGCGCTCCGGCGTCACGGCGAAGATCGCGTGTCTGATCGTACTGACGCTCGAAAGCGTCAAGAAATCGTTAAAGATTAGGTAAGGTAACGAAGTACCGGCTGCCGGAGAAACGATCCGGTGTGCGCGAGGGGAAGGATCGGCCGCTGACTGTCCACCATCTCAATGAACTTCTGCTGATCAGCTCCCTCGTCCTGCTGATCGCGGTCGCCGCCGTCCGGATCTCCTCACGGAGCGGGCTTCCCAGCCTGCTGCTGTACCTCGGCATCGGGGTCGTCATAGGGCAGGACGGCCTGTTCCACGTGAAGTTCGACAATGTCGAGCTGACCCAGGTGATCGGCTATGCGGCTCTGGTGGTGATCCTGGCCGAAGGCGGTCTGGGCACCAAGTGGAAAGAAGTGCGACCGGCGCTGCCCGCCGCCGCCGCGCTGTCGACCGTAGGGGTCGGGGTCAGCGTGGGCGTGACGGCGACGGCCGCGCACTATCTGATCGGTCTGGAGTGGCGGCAGGCGCTGATCATCGGCGCGGTCGTCTCCTCGACGGACGCCGCCGCGGTCTTCTCCGTCCTGCGCAAGGTGCCGCTGCCGTCCCGGGTGACCGGGGCGCTGGAGGCCGAGTCGGGGTTCAATGACGCCCCCGTGGTGATCATGGTGGTCGCGCTCTCCGCCGCCGGACCCGTCGAGCACTGGTATGTGCTGCTCGGCGAGATCGCGCTGGAGCTGGCGATCGGTGCCTGTATCGGGCTCGCGGTCGGCTGGGCCGGTGCCTTCGGCCTGCGGCGAGTGGCGCTGCCCGCCTCCGGGCTCTACCCGATCGCCGTGATGGCCATCGCGGTCGCGGCGTACGCCCTCGGCGCCGCCGCCCACGGCAGTGGCTTCCTGGCCGTCTATCTGGCCTCGATGGTCCTCGGCAACTCGAAACTGCCGCACGCCCCGGCGAACCGGGGGTTCGCGGAAGGTCTCGGCTGGATCGCCCAGATCGGCATGTTCGTCCTGCTCGGGCTCCTGGTGACACCGCACCAGCTGGGCGACGACTTCATGCCCGCGCTGATCGTCGGCCTCGTCCTGACCGTCGTGGCCCGGCCGCTGGCGGTGCTGGTCAGCCTGGCGCCGTTCCGCATCCCTTGGCAGGAGCAGGCGCTGATGTCCTGGGCGGGGCTGCGCGGCGCGGTGCCCATCATCCTGGCCACCATTCCGATGGTGGCGGGCATCGAGGGAAGCCTGCGGATCTTCAATATCGTCTTCCTCCTCGTCGTCGTGTACACGCTGGTCCAGGGGCCGACACTGCCCTGGCTGGCGAAGGCCCTGCGGCTCGGCGCGTCCACCGACACCGCGGATCTCGGCATCGAGTCGGCTCCCCTGGAACGGCTGCGCGGACATCTCCTCTCCGTGGCGATCCCCGAGGGGTCGAAGATGCACGGAGTGGAGGTCGCCGAGCTGCGGCTCCCTCCGGGATCCGCGGTGACCCTGGTCGTCCGGGACGACAAGAGTTTCGTTCCGCTGCCGGCGACGGTGCTGCGCCGCGGCGACGAGCTGCTGGTAGTGGCGACGGATCCAGTGCGGGACGCGGCGGAGCAGCGGCTGCGCGCCGTCGCCCAGGGCGGAAAGCTGGCCGGCTGGCTCGGCACGGGCCGAGGCACGGGCAGCGGCAGAGGTACCGGCGGGGGCGGTGGCTCGGCTTCGGGACGAGGCTCGGGGATCGCCGGGAAACTCTCTTAATCGGAGGTGGGGACGGAAAGGGCTTGGGCCTTTCCCAGGCCGTGCGGCGGTCAGTGCCTGTACGATAAAGGCGCACTTGATCGAACCAACTCTGCCTGACGCAGTGCTGGCGCGACCCGTATGGCGGCCGTGGCGTCCCCCTGGTGGGACCTGGCATCTACCGCAGTTACGCGCAAGAGGACAGCTCTCGGCCACGCCCGGACTCCCGGGACGCGCGCTACCAGGCGGCAGAAAGGCAAGGACCGTGTCCCGCAACACGGTCAGCCGGGCCGAGACGGCCGGCACCAGCGAAGAATCCCCGGCGCCCTCGGCGCCTCGACCCGGATACGGGCGGCTGCTGCGGACGCCCGGAGTCTGGTCGTTCCTGCTCCCCGGCTTCGCCGCCCGACAGCCCTTCGCGATGCTGACGATCGGCATCGTGCTCCTGGTGCAGCACACCACGGGCTCGTACGGCAGCGCGGGCGCCGTCGCCGCGGTCACCGGCGTGTCCATGGCACTCTTCGCTCCGCAGGGCGGGAAGCTCGCGGACCGGTTCGGACAGCGCGCGGTACTGGTGCCAGGGGTGCTGCTGCACACCGCGTCCGTGGCCGCTCTGATCGCCCTCGCCCTGGCCGGCGCACCGCTGTGGGCGCTGTTCGTGGCCGCCGTGCCGACGGGGGCCTCCGTCCCGCAGATCGGCCCCATGGTCCGGTCCCGCTGGGCGGCGGTCCTGGGCGGCGACCGGTCCGGCGCGCGAGCCACTCTGCTGCCGACGGCGGCGGCCTTCGAATCCGTCACGGACGAGTTCACCTTCGTCATCGGGCCGGTGCTGGCGACCGCGCTGTGCACCGGCGTGCATCCGGCGGCCGGGCTGATCGCCGAAGGCGCGCTGACGCTGATCGGCGGGCTGCTCTTCGCCGCCCAGCGCGGCAGCCAGCCGCGTCCCGGCCGGAACGGGCGGGGCGAGGGCGCGTCGGCGGAGCCCCGTACGTCCGCACTGTCCGTACCGGGGGTACGGGTGCTCGCCGTGGCCTTCCTGGGGATCGGTTCGGTCTTCGGGGGCATGCAGGTCTCCCTCACTGCCTTCGCCGAGGAGCTGGGCAACCCCGGCGTGAACGGTCTGCTGTACGGGATCTTCGCGGCGGGCAACATGCTCGCCGGGATCGTGTGCGGCGCACTCGCCTGGAAGATCGGGCCCAGGCGCAGGCTGCTGATCGGCTACTCGGCGCTGACACTGGCCACCTCCGTCCTCTGGGCGGTGCACTCGGTGCCGCTGCTCGCCGGCCTCGGTCTGCTGGTCGGCCTCTGCATCGCGCCGGCGCTGATCACCGGCTACACCCTGGTCGACTCGCTGGTGCCCGCGTCGGCCCGCACCGAGGCGTTCACCTGGCTGACCGGCGCGGTCGCACTCGGACAGGCCGCGGCGGTCACCGTCGCCGGGCAGCTGGCCGACGCCTTCGGCGCGCGGGCCGGATTCACAGTGCCCCTCGCGGGTACCGCGCTGGCCCTGATGGTCCTGATGGCACTGCGTTCGCGGCTGTCCCCGCAGGCTCTCGGACGGGTCGCCGCACGTGGGATGAGTCACCGCGTGCCGGTGGCAGTGGACTGATCGCGCGGAATACGTCACTATGGAGCGTCGTTAGCACTCATTGAGTGAGAGTGCCAGGAGGAGCAAGTGCCGACCTACCAGTACAAGTGCACCGAGTGCGGCGAGGGCCTAGAAGCGGTGCAGAAGTTCACCGATGACGCCCTCACTGTGTGCCCGAATTGCGAGGGGCGCCTGAAGAAGGTGTTCTCCGCGGTCGGTGTCGTCTTCAAGGGCTCCGGGTTCTACCGCAACGACAGCCGCGGCTCGTCGTCGAGCAGCGCCCCTGCCACGACGACTTCCTCGGGTGCGAAGTCGTCCTCGTCGTCCGAGTCAAAGGCCGGCGTGTCCGCCTCGTCCTCGGCTTCAGGCTCCGGGTCTTCCTCGGGTGGTTCGAGCGCCGGGTCGGGTTCCGGGTCCAGTTCCAGCTCGTCGAGCGGCTCCGGCGGCTCTTCGGCAGCCTGACCAGCGGGTCGATTCGTCCCGAAGTTCTTCCTGCGTCATCTGTGCGCCTTTCTTCGCCAGGACCCCGTCGTCTCCACGGTCGGGGTCCTTCGCGTATCTCGGTACGACGGCGGCTAGTGTGATCGGATGGTGAACGCAGAGATCGGCGTGATCGGTGGTTCCGGCTTCTACTCCTTCCTGGAGGACGTGACCGAGGTCCAGGTGGAGACCCCGTACGGGCCCCCCAGTGACTCTCTCTTCCTCGGCGAGATCGCCGGTCGTCGGGTGGCGTTCCTGCCCCGGCACGGACGCACGCACGGTGTCGCCCCGCACCGCATCAACTACCGCGCCAACCTCTGGGCGCTGCGCTCGGTCGGAGTGAAGCAGGTGCTGGGTCCCTGCGCCGTGGGCGGGCTGCGAGCGGAGTACGGACCGGGCACGCTGCTCGTCCCCGACCAGCTCGTGGACCGTACGAAAGCGCGCGCCCAGACCTACTACGACGGCCTGCCGCTGCCCGACGGAAGCGCTTCCAAGGTCGTGCATATCTCGCTCGCCGACCCGTACTGCCCGGAGGGGCGGAAGACGGCGCTCGCCGCCGCGCGCGGACAGGACTGGGAGCCGGTGGACGGCGGAACGCTGGTGGTCATCGAGGGCCCCCGGTTCTCTACGCGGGCGGAGTCGCGGTGGCACGCCGCGATGGGCTGGTCGGTGGTCGGGATGACCGGGCACCCCGAGGCCGTACTCGCTCGTGAACTCGGTCTCTGCTACACCTCCATGACTCTGGTGACGGATCTGGACGCGGGGGCCGAGACCGGCGAGGGGGTCTCGCACGAAGAGGTCCTCAAGGTCTTCTCCTCCAATGTCGACCGGCTGCGCTCCGTGCTCTTCGACGCGGTGGGCGGATTGCAGCCGAGCGAGACGCGAGACTGTCTGTGCTCGCATGCGCTGGACGGAATCGATACCGGGCTCCGACTGCCCTGATCACGAGTTGCCCCCGGCCCCGGCGAGCCATGCGTCGGAGATCCGGAAATCCGCCGGTACCGGTGTGAACCACTCGCGCGGGTGAGGGAGTTGTCCACAATCGGGAGCTGATCCACAGGCCGCTGCGGGATCGGCGCGGGCCGTGGATCGTGGGGAGCGATCGCAACAGCTCCTCACGTCAGGCGGTGGTCGCCATGTCCCGTCCCTTCACCCACGATCCGTCCTCTCCCCTCCCTCCCCCCGCGCCTCATCCCACGCCCGCCCAGCCCCCGTTTCCCTCGTTTCCGCCCCTTCCCCCGCCTGCCGCGCCGGAGCCGCTCGGGGTGCCGCATTTCGGCCCGCTGCGGGTGCGCGGATCCAAGCGGCGGCTGCGTCGGGCACTGCTCAGGCGGCGACGCGCGACGGCGGCGGGACTGGCGATGACCGCGGCGGCGCTCGCCGCCACCGGAGCGGGCGGCGCGATCGGTGCGGCCCGGGCCGGTGACG
>NZ_QQNA01000200.1 GCF_003346515.1 Streptomyces corynorhini | reverse complement strand
GCCCTACGGCTGGTCGGCCCGCACCCGCTCTTCGCCGGGCTGGTGAAGGCCGCGGTCGAGCGCCGGGAGAACGCGCCGGTCGCCGCGGACGTCACGGCGCAGGTCACGGCGCGGGCCGACCAGCCGTAGGGCGTGACGCAGGGGATACGGTGGGAGCCGGGGTACGGGTCGCGCGGACCGGTGCCCCGGTTTCCGCTTGTGCGCCACTGTGGGAGGACGCTGCCATGACCATCAAGGACACCCCCGAGGAGTGGCGGGTCACCGCGACCGCGACGCCCTTCCGCGGCAACAAGACCAGTGTCCGTACCGATGATGTGGTCATGCCCGACGGCACGGTCGTGAAGCGGGACTACCAGGTCCACCCCGGCTCCGTGGGGATCCTCGCCCTCGACGCGTCGGACCGGGTGCTCGTCCTGCGGCAGTACCGGCACCCGGTGCGCCAGAAGCTGTGGGAGATTCCGGCCGGGCTCCTCGACGTGCCCGGCGAGAACCCGCTGCACGCGGCGCAGCGCGAGCTGTACGAGGAGGCGCACATCAAGGCCGAGGACTGGCGGGTGCTGACGGACGTCTACACGACGGCGGGCGGCTGCGACGAGGCGGTACGGATCTTCCTCGCCCGCGATCTGTCGGCGGCGGAGGGCGAGCGCTTCGAGGTCTCCGAGGAGGAGGCCGACATGGAGCTGGCCCGGGTCGCCCTGCCGGAGCTGGTGCGCGGGGTGCTCGCCGGTGAGCTGCACAACAACTGCCTGGCCGTGGGGGTGCTCGCGCTCACGGCGGCGCTGGCGGGCGACGGTACGGACGCGCTCCGGCCGGCCGACGCGCCCTGGCCGGCCCGTCCGTTCGAATCCTGACCCGATTCGATCCGCTGATCCGACGAAATGCTGATCCGATCGGGGGATTCCCCGGCCGCGCTCCCCGGCTTTCGTCGCAGAGAGTGAACTACGCTCGAACCGCCCGTGCGGAGACCCGCCGGGCTCGGCTCGTGCGCAGGCGGACGGAGCGTGGCCCGTGACGGATCAGGCGGTGGATGTGAGCGGCTCGGGCCGCGCGCGGGCGACCGGGGACGGCGACGCCCCTGAACAAGAGTCAACCCCGGCGGAGGTGACGGTATCTGACGCCGCGTCGGAGACCCGGCCGAGCGGCCGGACCGAGACGGCGCGGAAGCCGCCGAAGCGAACTTCCCGTACGAAGGGGAAGAGTCGGACGAACATCCCGGAGAGTGTCGAAACCGCCATCGATCCCGTACGGGAGAGCGGCCGGGACCGGCACCCCGAGCCGGAGCCGGAGGCGGACCCCGTACCGGCCGGGGTGACGGACGGTGGCGGGTCCGCGCCGCCCGCGCCGACCGTGGCGGCCGATCCCGCCGCCGGCGCCGCTCCGGCCGAGGCCGCCGGCGCCGCTCCGGCCGAGGCCACGGGCGCCGAGCCGGTCGCGGCTCCGGAGCCCGGCATCGCTCCCGAGGCGGTCACCGGCCTTGAGCCCGGCACCGCTCCTCGACCCGGCGCAGGGCTTGGGCCTGGCCCCGGCCCCGGCGAGGCCGCCGCGCCGCCCGCTGCCTCGCCCGTCACCGCCCCGCCCGCGGCCCCGCTGGTCACCGCCCCGGCCGAGGTCCGGCCGTCCCCGCCACTCCTCACCCCCGATCCGGTACCGCCCCGATCCGGCGCGCGGCCCTCCGGCGAGCGGCCCCCGGACGACCACTTCTTCGGGCGCCAGCGTGAACTGAAGGCGCTGCACGGCGACATCGAACGCGCCGGACTCAACACCATCTCCGGACGCAAGGAGCCGCGCGCCCGCGTCCTGCTGATCGCCGGACGCCCCGGCTCGGGACGGACCGCCCTCGCCCGGGAGCTGGCCGGACAGCTCGCCCCCGGCTACCCCGACGGAGTCGTCAGGGCCCGGCTGACCGAGGCGGGCGGCGCGCCCGTCCCCACCGAGCGGACCGCGCGCGAGATCCTCGGCGTGTTCGGAGTCGCGACCCCGCCGGGCGCGGGGGAGGACGAGCTGTCCGAGATGGTCCGCGAGGCGCTGGCCGTCCGCCGCGTCCTGCTGCTCCTCGACGACGCGGCCGACGCCGAACAGGTCGATCCGCTGGTCCCCGACAACCCCGGCTGCCTGGTGGTCGCGGTGGCGCAGGGGCCGCTCACCGGGGTGCCCGACGTACGCCCCTGCACGCTCGGCGGCATGGACGCCAAGGCCGCCATCGAACTCCTCGCGCGATTCGCCGGATCCGTACGGATCACCGTCGACCCGCAGGCCGCCGAGTCGCTCGCCGAGGAGTGCGGGGGACAGCCCGCCGCGCTCGTCCTGGCGGGCGGCTGGCTCGCCGCCCGGCCCACCGCCTCGGTGGCCGACGCCGCCAAGCGGCTGCGCGCGCTGCCGTACGACACCGACCTGCCGGTCGGGGACCGGCCGCTGGCCCGCGCCTTCCAGCTGGTGTACGAGAGCCTGCCGGGGCCCGCCGCCCGGATACTGCGACTGCTCGCGCTCGCGCCCGGCGGCCTCGCCGACGCGCACACCGCCTCCGCGCTGGCGGGCTGCTCGGTCTCGGCGGCCGGGGTGACGCTGGACGACTTCACCGTGCGCGGTCTGCTGCACCGGGCCGACGACCCCACCCCCGACCCGGGCCCGCTGGACTTCGGCTGCCAGGACGCCGGGGCGACCGCCCCCCAGTACGTGGTGCCCGGCTGTCTGGTCCCGCTGCTGCGGGCCGTCATGGAGCACGAGGACCGGCCCGCCGAGGTGCAGCTCGCCCGCGCCCGGATGCTGGAGCGGACCGTACGGCTGCTCCAGTCCTGCCGCGCGGTCACGGACCCCGAGGGCTCCGCGGCGCGGCGGCGGCTGGCCGGACTGCCGCGCGCGCTGCGCTTCCCGCACGCCGGGGCGGCGGACGCGTGGCTGTACTCGCGGCGGCCCGCGCTGCTGGCCTGCGCCCGGCTCGCGGTCGCCGACGGCGAGCTGGACACCCTGGCCCGCAGACTGGTCGCCGCGCTGGTGCGGGCGCTCGCCGCGCACCGGGGCACCGAGGCCGCCGCGCCCGAGCTGTACGGGCTGCACCAGCTGGTCCTGGACATCGCCGAGCGCCGCGGGCTGCACCGGGAGCGGGCGGCGGCGCTGCTGAACATCGGCGACCTGGACGCCAGGACCGGCCGTACCCACGACGCGCTCGCGCGCTACCGCGCGGCGCTGGACGCCGGGCGCGAGGCGGGCGACCTCTACGCGACCGGCCGCGCCATGGAATCCATCGGCGGGGCCCACCAGGACCTGGGCGACTGGCAGCGGGCGGCCGACTGGTACGGCAGGGCGCTCTCCCAGCGGCTGAGCAGAGGCGAGCGGGCCGACGAGGCGCGGCTCCACGGACGGCTCGGCACCGTCCACACCTACGCGGGCCGCTACGGCGAGGCGCTGCGCAACTGGCGGGCAGCCGCCGCCCTCCACCGCAGGCTCCAGGACCTGCCCGGTCTGGCGCGGACGCTGAGCGAGGCGGCCAGGGTCCAGGAGTACGCGGGCCGGCCGCAGGAGTCGCTGCGCACCTGCCAGGAGGCGGTCGAATGGGCGCGCCGGGCCGAGGACGTACGGCTCCAGGCCGCGCTGCAGCTGCGGCTGGCCGACACCCTGGACCGGCTCGGCGACCCCACGGCGGCCAGGCTGCACCGGGCGACCTCCGAGCGACTCTTGGAAACCGAGGGAAAACACCTGCGAAATCCGTAGCGCTTCGGCTGGAGATTGATGCTTTGCAAGGCTAGACAGCGAGAAATCCTTCATTAGACTGGCTCTGCCGCGTTCCTCCGCGGCGTCTCCCCGTACGCCACGTGTGTCCGGGTATATATGGGATTGCCCCGGGAGTCCCCTGAGTCAAGGACCGTGATCTGCCGTGTTGGTCGGTATCCCCCGTGAAGTCAAGAACAACGAATTCCGGGTGGCCATCACACCCGCGGGCGTGCACGAGCTGGTGCGCCAGGGGCATCAGGTCGTCGTCGAACACGACGCCGGTGCGGGCTCCTCGATCACGGACGGGGAGTACACGGCCGCGGGCGCGCGGATCCTGCCCACCGCCGACGAGGTCTGGGCCGCCGCCGATCTGCTGCTCAAGGTCAAGGAGCCGGTGGCCGAGGAGTACCACCGGCTGCGCAAGGACCAGACGCTCTTCACCTACCTGCACCTCGCCGCCTCCCGCGCCTGCACGGAGGCCCTGCTGGACTCCGGCACCACCGCCATCGCCTACGAGACCGTCGAGACCGCGAACCGCGCGCTGCCGCTGCTCGCCCCGATGTCCGAGGTCGCGGGCCGGCTGGCGCCCCAGGTCGGCGCGTACCACCTGATGCGCTCCGCCGGTGGGCGCGGGGTGCTGCCCGGCGGCGTGCCGGGCACGGCCGCGGGCCGGGCCGTCGTCATCGGCGGCGGGGTCTCGGGCTGGAACGCCACCCAGATCGCCGTCGGCATGGGCTTCCAGGTGACCCTGCTCGACCGGGACATCAACAAGCTGCGCGAGGCCGACCGGATCTTCGGCAGCAAGGTACGGACCATCGTCTCGAACGCCTTCGAACTGGAGAAGGCGGTCGTCGAGGCGGACCTCGTCGTCGGGGCCGTGCTCATCCCGGGCGCGAAGGCGCCGAAGCTCGTCACCAACGAGCTGGTGGCCCGGATGAAGCCCGGAAGTGTACTTGTCGACATTGCGATTGATCAGGGCGGTTGCTTCGAGGACTCGCGTCCCACGACCCACGCCGACCCGACCTTCCGCGTCCACGACTCGGTCTTCTACTGCGTGGCCAACATGCCGGGTGCCGTACCCCACACCTCCACGTACGCTCTGACCAACGCCACGCTGCCGTACATCGTGGAGCTGGCCAACCACGGCTGGACCGGCGCGCTGCGCCGGGACCCGGCCCTCGCCAAGGGGCTCAACACCCATGAGGGCCAGGTGGTTTACCGTGAGGTGGCCGAAGCCCACGGGCTGGATCACGCCGAATTGGGGACGCTTCTCGGCTGACGCGTCAACGCGTCACGTCAACATCGCGCCAGCGGCCGGATCTTGCTCCCCGAGGTCCGGCCGGTCGCGTGCCGGAGCCCGCCGAACCCCCGGTCAACACGCCTCGAACGTAACGTTTTCAACCGGTTGATGGGGACGGAAAACACGCGGGTCATGCCTTGGTGAGAGGCGCGTGCGCCCTTGACAGAGGGATGTTCCGTTACCGACACATCGGGTCGGGTCCGGCGGATTGTGTTGCTGCGAAGTGGTGACACGCCATAGAGTCGCCAACCGTCGGCATGGTGCCACGCTGACCTATCGATAAAGTTTCCTGGTCCCGTCCAAGGAGGTAAGACGACTTGTGAATGAGTCGACATTTACTCCCGGGGGTGGTCAACCAGGAATGCCGGTGAGGGGCCAGAACCCGTCGTCCGGGTTCGAGGCTGTCGGCTCCGTAGCTGTCCGCACCTTCGCCACCCACCAGCACATGACGACAGCCCACCAGATGATGGACGGCCAACACGTGAACGCCATGGCCGGCAACGAGGGCGGGCGAGAGTCCAGCCCATTCGCCGACTACAGCGAAGTGCCCGAGGGGCACTTCTACGACCCCGACGCCGAGTACGAGCCGGACCCCGAGTACGCGGCCACCCTCGCCCCCGACGCCGCACGCCAGCGCCGCGAGCGGATCGGCCCGACCGGGCGCCCCCTGCCGTACTTCCCGATCCCGGGCCCGCTCACCGACCACGGCCCCGCGAAGATCATCGCGATGTGCAACCAGAAGGGCGGCGTCGGCAAGACCACGTCGACCATCAACCTGGGCGCCGCGCTCGCGGAGTACGGCCGGCGTGTGCTGCTCGTCGACTTCGACCCGCAGGGAGCCCTGTCGGTCGGTCTCGGCGTGAACCCGATGGAGCTGGACCTCACCGTCTACAACCTGCTCATGGAGCGGGGCATGGCGGCCGACGAGGTGCTCCTGAAGACCGCCGTGCCCAACATGGACCTGCTGCCGAGCAACATCGACCTCTCGGCCGCCGAAGTGCAGCTGGTCAGCGAGGTCGCCCGCGAGTCCACCCTCCAGCGCGCCCTGAAGCCGCTGCTCCAGGACTACGACTACATCGTGATCGACTGTCAGCCCTCGCTCGGTCTGCTGACCGTGAACGCGCTGACCGCCGCGCACAAGGTGATCGTGCCGCTGGAGTGCGAGTTCTTCGCGCTGCGCGGTGTGGCGCTGCTCACGGAGACCATCGAGAAGGTCCAGGAACGGCTCAACCCCGAGCTGGAACTCGACGGCATCCTCGCCACGATGTACGACTCCCGTACGGTGCACAGCCGCGAGGTGCTCGCGCGCGTCGTCGAGGCGTTCGACGACCACGTGTACCACACGGTGATCGGGCGGACCGTGCGCTTCCCGGAGACCACGGTCGCCGGTGAGCCGATCACCACGTACGCCTCCAACTCCGTCGGCGCCGCCGCCTATCGCCAGCTCGCCAGGGAGGTGCTCGCCCGGTGTCACGCCGAGTGAGTCTGCCCGGGGCCGACGAGCTGTTCCGTACGACCGGCGGCATGGCGCTGACCTCCTCGTCGCCCGCGGGGCAGCGGCGGGGCGCCAACGGCGAGGCCCGGGTGCCGGGACCCGCCGGGGAGAGCGACCCGGCGGGCGAGGGCAGGACGGGCGGCGCGGGCTCCGCGGCCCCGGCCGAGCAGCACACCGCGGCCGACCCGAACTCCACCGAGTCCTCGCGCGGCCGGGCGACGGAGGCCGAGCAGTCCGCCGCCGCGAAGGGACGCAGACCACAGGAGGGCGGCGCCCCCGGCCAGCCCGGCCAGGCCCCGGCGGCCGGCGGCCCGCAGGGCGGCCAGCAGCGCCGCCGCGGGCGGGGCGCCAACCGCCGCCCCAGCGGACGCGAACGGCACGACGAGAAGATCACGGTCTATGTCTCGGCCGAGGAGCTGATGGACCTCGAACACGCGCGGCTGGTCCTGCGCGGCGAGCACGGGCTCGCCGTGGACCGGGGCCGCATCGTGCGCGAAGCCGTCGCCGTGGTCCTCGCCGACCTCGAATCGCGCGGCGACGCGAGCATCCTCGTACGACGCCTGCGCGGACGCTGAAGGTAGCCTGCGCGAGCAGCTCCGCCCGCTCCGTCCTCAGGACCCCGATGCCTCCGCCGCCCACCGCCGCCCGTCCGCCCCGCCGCGCGCTGGGGCGCGGGCCGGCGGTGGAGGCCGAAGCCGCCGAGCCGGTCGAGGAGCCCGCCGAGGCGCCCGCCGCCGGGCCGGTGGCGGAGCCGGGCGCGCAGAGCGCCGAGGGCGACGGCCGGTTCACCGTACGGCTCGCGAACTTCGAGGGCCCCTTCGACCTGCTGCTCCAGCTCATCTCGAAGCACAAGATGGATGTGACCGAGGTCGCCCTGTCGACCGTCACCGACGAGTTCATGGCGTACATCAGGGCCATGGGGCCCGACGGGGACCTCGACCAGACCACCGAGTTCCTCGTGGTCGCCGCCACCCTGCTGGACCTCAAGGCCGCCCGGCTGCTGCCCGCCGCCGAGATCGAGGACGAGGCCGACCTCGCGCTCCTCGAAGCGCGCGACCTGCTCTTCGCCCGGCTGCTCCAGTACCGCGCGTACAAGCGCGTCGCGGAGATCCTCGACGCGCGGCTGGCGGCCGAGGCCCGGCGGTATCCGCGCACCGTGGGCCTCGAACCGCACCTCGCCGAGCTGCTGCCCGAGGTCGTCATCCGCGTCGGCCCCGAGGGACTGGCCGCGCTCGCCGCGCGGGCGACCCGCGCCAGACCCGCGCCGCAGGTGTACGTCGACCACATCCACGCCCCCCTCGTCTCCGTCCAGGAGCAGGCGGCGCTCGTCGTGGCCCGGCTGCGCGCCCGCGGGGAGGCCGACTTCGCGGCGCTCACCGAGGACGCGGCCGACACCCTGACCGTGGTGGCGCGCTTCCTGGCGCTGCTGGAGCTGTACCGGGAGCGGGCCGTCGAGCTGGAACAGGGCGAGGCACTCGGCCGGCTGATGGTCCGCTGGACGGGCGGGCGGGACGGCGCAGAACCGGCCGTGACGGACGAGTTCGACCGCCCGGCGCGGGCGGCGGACGAGCGGGCGGCGGACGAGCGGGCGGCGGACGAGCGGGCGGAGCGGCGGCCCCGGCCGCACGGGACGGACGGGGAGCGGGCATGAGCGACGAGCGGCACGGTACGGGGACGGACGGGCGCGCCGGTACGGGACCGGGCACGGAGCCGCGCGCGGCCCTCAAGCCCGCGCTGGAGGCCGTCCTGATGGTCGTCGACGAGCCCGCCACCGAGGAGCACCTCGCCCGGGTGCTCGACCGGCCCCGGCAGGCCGTCGCGGACGCGCTGCGCGAGCTGGCCGACGAGTACACCGTCCAGCGGCGCGGATTCGAGCTGCGGCAGGTCGCGGGCGGCTGGCGCTTCTACAGCAGGCCCGCGTACGCGGAGGCGGTCGAGAGCTTCGTCCTGGACGGCCAGCAGGCCCGGCTGACCCAGGCCGCGCTGGAGACCCTCGCGGTCGTCGCGTACCGCCAGCCGGTGAGCCGCTCGCGGGTCTCCGCCGTGCGCGGAGTGAACTGCGACGGCGTCATGCGCACCCTCCTCCAGCGGGGTCTGGTCGAGGAGGCGGGCGCGGAACCCGAAACAGGTGCGATCCTGTACAGGACGACGAACTTCTTTTTGGAGCGGATGGGCCTGCGGGGGCTGGAAGAGCTACCCGAACTCGCACCATTCCTCCCGGAGGCGGACGCGATCGAGGCCGAGAGCCAGGAGGGCGTTCCGTCGTTCGATCCGGACGCACCGTACGCCCCGGACACCCACGCAGACGACAAGACGGAACTTTGATGCGAAGCAACGACAGGAACAGCGGAAGCGGCAACCGGAGCGGTGGCGGCGGGAGCGGCGCCGGCCGGGACGGCCGGGGCGCCGCGGGCGCCGGCCGCGGCACCGGAGGCCGGGGCGCCGCGGGCGGCCGGGGCACCGGTGGCGGCCGGGGCGCGGCGGGCGCGGGTCGGGGCGCGGGCGCGGGTCGGAGCGCGGGCGCCGGGCGTGAGGCCGGGCGCGACGACGAGCAGAAGCGTCCCTCCCGTCCGCGCCCCGAGGAGCGCCGCTACGACGTCGGCCGCTCGGAGGGCCCCACCGGCGGCTCCTCCGCCTCCGGCGCACCCGGCGGCGCCCGCAAGGGATCCGGCGCGCGCGGCGCGGAGGCCAGGGGCGGCGCCAAGGGCGGCCCCAAGCCCGCACGGGCCGGAGCCCCGCGCGGCGGTCCCCGGCGCGGCGCCTCGTCCCGCCCCCGCGAGCTGGACGCCAAGATCGAGCAGCGCAACCGCGACCGGTACTCCGAGAAGCCGTCCATCAAGACCCCCAGGACCAACCCGGGCGCCGAGCAGGAGGGCGAGCGGCTGCAGAAGATCCTCGCCCGCGCCGGCATGGGCTCGCGCCGCGCCTGCGAGGAGCTGATCGAACAGTCCCGCGTCGAGGTCAACGGCGAGATCGTCCTCGAACAGGGCATGCGCGTCGACCCGGACCGGGACGAGATCAAGGTCGACGGCCTGACCGTGGCCACGCAGTCGCACCTCTTCTTCGCGCTGAACAAGCCGGCCGGCGTGGTCTCCACGATGGGCGACCCCGACGGGCGGCAGAACCTCGGCGACTACGTCACCAACCGTGAGACGCGTCTCTTCCACGTCGGGCGGCTCGACACGGAGACCGAGGGCATCATCCTTCTCACCAACCACGGTGAGCTGGCCCACCGCCTCACGCACCCCAAGTACGGCGTGAAGAAGATCTACCTGGCCGCGATCCAGGGACCGCTGCCGCGCGACCTGGGCAAGCGCCTCAAGGACGGCATCCAGCTGGAGGACGGCTACGCCAAGGCCGACCACTTCCGCGTCGTGGAGAACACCGGCAAGAACTATCTCGTCGAGGTCACCCTCCACGAGGGCCGCAAGCACATCGTCCGCCGCATGCTCGCCGAGGCGGGCTTCCCGGTCGACCGGCTCGTGCGGACGTCCTTCGGCCCGATCCCGCTGGGCGACCAGAAGTCCGGCTGGCTGCGCAGGCTGACCAACACCGAGGTCGGCATGCTGATGAAGGAAGTGGGGCTGTAACCGCCCCGTCCCCCCGGACACACGGAGGCCCGCGGCCGTCGCCGCGGGCCTCCGGTGTGTCCGGGGCCTCCGGTGTGTCCGGGCCCTCCGGCGTGTCCGGGGGGCCGCGCCGTGCCGGGCCGTCTTGTCCGGCGGTCCGCCACCGCTTTATAGTCATGGTGACCATAAAGAGAGCCGGGCAAGCGCCGGGGGAGGCGAGGGACCGGAGTGAGCCTCACCAACGCCGCGCCGGGCTCGCCGCGGGCCCCCGAGGGGTACGACCCGACCGCCTTCGAGCCGTTCGCCGTCGCCGTCGACCTCGCCGTCTTCACCGTCCGGGACAGCCTGCTGCACGTCCTGCTCGTGGAGCGCGGCGAGGACCCCTACCGGGGGGCGTGGGCGCTGCCCGGCGGCTTCGTACGGCCGACGGAGTCCGCGGGGCAGGCCGCCCTGCGCGAACTCGCCGAGGAGACCGGGCTGTCGGAGGAGACGGCGGGCGCTTTCCACCTGGAACAGCTGCGCACCTACAGCGCCCCCGACCGGGACCCCCGGATGCGGGTCGTGTCGGTGGCGTACGCGGCCCTCGTACCGGACCTGCCGGAGCCGCGCGGCGGCGGGGACGCGGCGCGGGCCCGCTGGACGCCGTACAGCGGGCCCGCACCACCGGGCCCGGTGGCCTTCGACCACGGACGCATCCTCGCCGACGCCCGCGACCGCATCGGTGCCCGTCTCGAATACACCTGTCTCGCCACGTCCTTCTGCCGCCCCGCCTTCACGCTCGGGGAGCTGCGGCAGGTGTACGAGACGGTCTGGGGCGTACGGCTCGACAGCCCCAACTTCCGGCGCAAGGTGCTGGCCACGCCCGGATTCGTCGAGCCGCTGGAAGGACCGCCCCGCCGCACCGGCGGACGCGGGAAACCGGCGGCGCTGTACCGCGCGGGCGCCGCCACCACGCCGCATCCACCTCTGCTGCGACCGGATCGACCGGAAGGACGGACCGCATGATCATCGCGAGGACCCTCACCAAACAAGCCGCCACGGGCTCGCTGATCGGACTCGCGCTCGGCGACGCCCTCGGCTTCCCGACCGAGTTCAACGACGTGCCCTCGATCCTCGCGAAGTGCGGGCCCTGGCGCGAGATGCCGCTGCCCGACCCCGCGTTCGTCACGGACGACACCCAGATGACGCTGGCCTTCGCGCGGGGCATCAGGACGGCGATGGACCGGGGGGTGCTCGGCCCGCTGCGGCTGGAACGGCCGGTGCGCGACGAGTTCGTCGCCTGGTACCACTCACCCGACAACAACCGCGCCCCCGGCAACACCTGTCTGACGGCGTGCAGACTCCTCGACAGCGAACAGCCCTGGCAGCGCGCCAGCCAGATGGAGTCCAAGGGCTGCGGCGCCAACATGCGGGTCGCGCCGATCGGCCTCGTCCCCGGCCTCAGCGACGAACAGCGCGCCGGAGCCGCGCAGTTCCAGGCGGCCCTCACCCACGGGCACCCGACCGCCCTCGCCGCCTCCGACCTCACGGCCCGCGCCGTCTACCTGCTGGTGCACGGCGGCGAACCCACCGCGCTGGTGGGCCAGTTGCGCTCGTACGCCTACGAACACCGGGAGCACTACCGGCGGCGCTGGCTCGGCGACCTGTGGAGCCGCTCGGGCGACCCGACGCCCGAGGCGTTCATCTCCCGCGGCTGGGACGAGTGCATCACGGTCCTCGACCGCCTCCAGGAAGCCCTGCGCACCCCCTCCCCTGAGACCGACCCGTGTCTGATCACGGGCGACGGCTGGATCGCCGAGGAGGCGTTCGCCACCGGGCTGCTCTGCTTCCTGCTCTTCCCCACCGACCCGCTGACCGCCCTGCGCCGCGCCGCCTGCACCCGGGGCGACTCCGACTCCCTGGCCTGCCTGACGGGCGCGTTCGCCGGGGCCCACCTGGGGGCGGGAGTCTGGCCCAAGGAGTGGGCCGAGCGGATCGAGCACCGGAGCGAGCTGCTGTCGCTCGGTGCCCTCTGGGACTCCTGAGCCCGTCGGCCGGGCGCGGCACTACCCTGGGGTGAGCAGTCGATCACCGAGGAGAGCGTCGTGGCGGTACGAGCGGTCCGTGGGGCAGTCCAGCTGGAGCGGGACGAGGCCGGGCACATGGAGGAGCAGGTCAAGCAGCTCCTCGCCACGATTCTGGAGCGCAACGGGCTCACGTCCGAGGACCTGATCAGCATCTGGTTCACGGCCACCCCCGACCTGCACAGCGACTTCCCCGCCGCCGCGGCGCGGAGCCTGGGCATTGTGGACGTGCCGCTGATCTGCGCCCAGGAGCTGGACATCGCCGGGGCGCTGCCGCGCGTCGTGCGGATAATGGCCCACATCGAGTCCGGTCTGCCCAAGTCCGAGATCGCGCACGTCTACCTCGGCGCGGCGGCGGCTCTCCGCAGGGACATCGCCCAGTGAGGACGGCGCTCGTCATCGGCGCCGGGCTGATGGGCACCTCCGCCGCGCTGGCGCTGGCCGGGCGCGGGGTCACCGTCCACCTGCGCGACCACGACCCCACCCGGTCCCGCACCGCCGCCGCGCTCGGCGCGGGCACCGACGAGGCGCCCGAGGGGCCGGTCGACCTGGCGATCGTGGCCGTACCACCGGCGCATGTCGCCACCACCCTCGCCACCGCGATGCGCGAGGGCGTCGCCCGCGGCTATCTGGACGTGGCGAGCGTCAAGGGCGGCCCCCGGCGCGAGCTGGCGGCGCTGGGCGCCGACCTGAGCGCGTACATCGGTACGCATCCGATGGCGGGCAAGGAGCGCTCGGGGCCGCTCGCCGGGAGCGCCGACCTCTTCGAGGGGCGGCCCTGGGTGCTCACGCCCACCCCGGAGACCGCGACCGAGGTGCTCAACCTGGCCCTGGAGCTGGTCGCGCTCTGCCGCGCCGTCCCGGTGGTCATGGACGCCGACGCGCACGACCGGGCCGTCGCCCTGGTCTCGCACACCCCGCAGCTGATCTCCTCGATGGTCGCCGCCCGGCTGGAGGAGGCCGACGAGACGGCGGTGCGCCTGTGCGGACAGGGCATCCGCGATGTCACCCGCATCGCGGCCTCCGACCCCGCGATGTGGGTCGAGATCCTCTCCGCCAACCCCGGGCCGGTCGCCGACGTGCTGACCGGCATCGCCGCCGACCTCGCAGAGACGGTCGAGTCGCTGCGTGCCCTCCAGTCCGCCGAGGACGGCGCACGGCGCGGCGGGACGGCCGGGATCGAGGACGTCCTGCGGCGCGGCAACGCGGGCCGGGTACGGGTGCCGGGCAAGCACGGCACGGCCCCGGCGGCGTACGAGGTGGTGGCCGTGCTGATCGGCGACCGGCCGGGCGAGCTGGCCCGGATCTTCGCCGACGCGGGCCGTGCCGGGGTCAACGTGGAGGACGTACGGATCGAGCACGCCACCGGCCAGCAGGCGGGCCTGGTCCAGCTCATGGTGGAACCGTCGGCGGCGCCCGTACTCGCGGCGGCCCTGCGCGAGCGCGGCTGGTCGATCCGGCAGTAGGACGGGCGGTACGACCGGCGGCACGGGCGGCCTCCAGCACTCGGTAACCTTGTGCGGGGGCGTGTGCGCGTCCCCGCACATCCACCCCGTGAACCAGGAAGGTGTCCGCCCCCCGTGGAAACAGGAGCATCCCCCGTCCGGACCGTACGGAAGCCGGTGATCGTCGCCATCGACGGGCCCTCCGGCACGGGCAAGTCGAGCACCTCGAAGGCCGTCGCCTCACAGCTCGGGCTGAGCTACCTGGACACCGGCGCGCAGTACCGCGCGATGACCTGGTGGATGATCACCAACGGTGTCGACGTGAACGACCCGGCCGCCGTCGCCACCGCCGCCGCCAAGCCCGTCCTGGTCTCCGGCACCGACCCGGCGGGCCCGACCATCACGGTGGACGGCGCGGACGCCGCGGTCCCGATCCGTACCCAGGAGGTCACCTCCCGGGTCAGCGCGGTCAGCGCCGTGCCCGAGGTGCGCACCCTCGTCACCGAACTGCAGCGCTCCATCGCCGCGGCGGCCGTCGGCGGCATCGTGGTCGAGGGCCGTGACATCGGCACGACCGTCCTGCCCGACGCCGACCTCAAGATCTTCCTCACCGCCTCCCCCGAGGCCCGCGCCGCCCGCCGCAGCGGCGAGCTGACGGGCAAGGAGGCGGTGGACGTCGCCGTCACCCGTGCGGCGCTGGTCACGCGGGACGCGGCGGACGCGGGACGCAAGACCTCCCCGCTGGCCAAGGCCGCGGACGCCGTCGAGGTGGACACCACGGACCTCACGCTCCAGCAGGTCATCGCGTGCGTGGTGACCCTGGTCGAGGAGAAGCGGGCCGCCGGGTGAGCGGGGCGGGCGCGGCGGTCTCCGGCAAGGGCGCGGCGGTCGGCAGGGGCATCGGCATCGGGCTGATGTACGGCCTGTGGAAGCCGCGCGTGCTCGGCGCCTGGCGCATGCCGGCGCGCGGGCCCGTCATACTGGCGGTGAACCACGCGCACAACATCGACGGTCCGATGGTGATGGGCACCGCGCCCCGGCCGGTGCACTTCCTGATCAAGAAGGAAGCCTTCATCGGTCCGCTCGACCCGTTCCTGCACGCGATCGGACAGATCGAGGTGGACCGGTCGGTCGCCGACCGCACGGCGATCACCGACGCGCTCGGGGTCCTCGCCGACGGCGGTGTGCTGGGGATCTTCCCGGAGGGCAGCAGGGGCGAGGGGGACTTCGCCTCGCTCCGCGCCGGGCTCGCGTACTTCGCCGTACGGTCGGGAGCGCCGATCGTGCCGGTCGCGGTGCTCGGCTCCACGGAGCGCCCCGGCCGGCTGATACGGGGGCTGCCCGCGCTGCGCAGCCGGGTGGACGTCGTCTACGGCGACGCCTTCACGGCGGGCGAGGGAGGGCGGCGCACCCGTAAGGCCCTGGACGAGGCCACCGTACGGATCCAGGAGCGGCTGACCGCCCACCTGGAGCACGCCAGGCGCTTCACCGGGCGGTAGAAGCCCGTCGTCGACGTCCCGCCCGCCCCACGGCGCGAGGCGGGCGTCGACGACAGGACCTACGACAGATCGCACGACTTCAGTAGTGGGCCGCGAGCCGCGGCGCACCGATCACGATGAACGAGGTACGGACTTCATGAACGACCAGATCGACTCCGGCGACGAGCACGGAGAACTTGGCGACGCCGAGTACACGGACTTCATGGAGCTTGCCGCCCAGGAAGGCTTCGACGCCGAGGAGGTGGAGGGCGCGATCGACGAGGCCGGTCACGGCCCGCTGCCCGTCCTCGCGGTCGTCGGCCGCCCCAACGTCGGCAAGTCGACTCTCGTGAATCGCATCATCGGGCGCCGCGAGGCCGTGGTCGAGGACAAGCCGGGCGTCACCCGGGACCGCGTCACCTACGAGGCCGAGTGGGCGGGCCGCCGCTTCAAGGTCGTCGACACCGGCGGCTGGGAGCAGGACGTGCTGGGCATCGACGCCTCCGTCGCCGCCCAGGCCGAGTACGCGATCGAGGCCGCCGACGCGGTGGTCTTCGTGGTGGACTCCACCGTCGGCGCCACCGACACCGACGAGGCCGTGGTCCGGCTGCTGCGCAAGGCGGGCAAGCCGGTGGTGCTCTGCGCCAACAAGGTCGACGGGCAGAGTGGCGAGGCCGACGCGACGGCGCTCTGGTCGCTCGGGCTCGGCGAGCCCCACCCGGTCTCCTCGCTGCACGGGCGCGGCACGGGCGACATGCTCGACGCGGTCCTCGAAGCCCTGCCCGACGCACCGGCCCAGACCTTCGGGACGGCGCTCGGCGGCCCCCGCCGCATCGCGCTCATCGGCCGCCCGAATGTCGGCAAGTCGTCCCTGCTGAACAAGGTCGCGGGCGAGGAGCGCGTCGTCGTCAACGAGATCGCGGGCACCACCCGCGACCCGGTGGACGAGCTGATCCAGCTGGGCGGCACCGTCTGGAAGTTCATCGACACGGCGGGCATCCGCCGCAAGGTCCACCTCCAGGAGGGCGCCGACTACTACGCGTCGCTGCGCACCGCCGCCGCCGTCGAGAAGGCCGAGGTCGCGGTCGTCCTGATCGACACGGGCGAGTCCGTCTCCGTCCAGGACCAGCGGATCATCACGATGGCGGTCGAGGCGGGCCGGGCGCTGGTCATCGCGTACAACAAGTGGGACACGCTCGACGAGGAGCGCCGTTACTACCTGGAGCGCGAGATCGAGACCGAGCTGGCGCAGGTCGCGTGGGCGCCCCGGGTGAACGTCTCGGCGCGTACGGGCCGCCATATGGAGCGGCTCGTCCCGGCCATCGAGACGGCCCTCGCGGGGTGGGAGACCCGGGTGCCGACGGGTCGGCTCAACGCCTTCCTCGGCGAGCTGGTCGCCGCCCACCCGCACCCGGTGCGCGGCGGCAAGCAGCCCCGCATCCTCTTCGGCACGCAGGCGGGCACCAAGCCGCCGCGCTTCGTGCTCTTCGCCTCCGGCTTCATCGAGCACGGCTACCGGCGTTTCGTGGAGCGCAGGCTGCGCGAGGAGTTCGGCTTCGCGGGCACCCCGATCCACATCTCGGTACGGGTGCGCGAGAAGCGCGGCCGCAAGAAGTGACGCAGAGCGGTGGGGCCCGGTACGGATCATCCGTACCGGGCCCCACCGCTTTCCGCCGGCCCCCCCCAGGACCTTGCCGTTCAGACCGAGCGACGCGGCCCGGGAGGCAGCGCCGCCTGCGGGCGTCCGTGCTGCCGGGGGTCCCGCTGCCAGGAACCCGGCTGTGGCGTATGGCCGAGGCCGCCGTAACCCCCGTACCCGCCGTAGCCGCCGTGTGAGGCGTGCAGACCGGTGCCGAAGGCCGTGAAGCCGAGATTCTCCTCATTGCTCCGGTCGCCGGGCAGGGCCCGGAACGAGCGGCGGAATTCGGAGTAGAGCGCGTCGTAGATGGGGGTCGTGGGGAACCCGTCCCCCACGTCGTGCGCGGGGCGCATGGAAGGGATCTGGCTCTGATACTGGGGGCGGGAGGGGTCGTATGAGTGCACGTATGTGCCAACGACCCCGTCGGCCGGGGGATGCGGGCTCCCGGCGGAATTCGCCCGCGCCGGTGGCGGACGCAGCCGACGGGTCGGGCTGGTGACCCCGGTCACGTCCCGGCCAGGGGCATCGCGGCCGCGACCAGCCGCCCGTTCGCCGCGGCCTTCTCCAGCGCGTCGCGCATCAGATCCTCACGCGGCTGCTGGCCGATCGAGCCGACCGGGGCGGCGAAGACCAGGACGGTCTTCGACTTGTTGGCGGCCGTCCGCCAGCCCTCGGTGACCTGGAGCGGCTGGTGGGCCTGCCACCAGGCGACCGGGCTGCCGCCGCCCGTGCCGGGCTGGAGCACGGCGTGCAGCTGGCCCATGGCGAGCAGCACCGACCAGCCGTCCAGGGTGCCCGGCGCCTGGTTCAGATCGGCGACCGGCTGGAACCCCTGCTCGATCAGGAGCTGGAGGAACTCGTCGGTGACGCTGTCGGAGCCGGGGCGGGCGATCGGGGCCGTCGGCTCGACGACCAGGGCCGGGTGCAGCTCCTCCCCGATGAGCACCAGACCGCTGGTGACGCCGAGGACGGCCTGGCTGCCCGCGGCGGGGGCGGCGCCCGGCGGCTGCGGCTCGCCGCCGGTGATCGAGCGGACGGCCCCCTTGAGCTGGTCCTCGGCGACCTGGACGACCTGGGAGGGAATGCAGGTGGCGTGGGCGAAGGCGAGAACCGCGGTCTCCTCACCGACGAACAGGACGGTGCTGGTCCGCTCCTGGTCGGAGTCGCCGGGGGTCCGGCAGGAGGTGCAGTCGTAGCTGCCCGGGGAGTTCTCGCCGGCGAGCAGCCGGTCGGCTTCTTCGTCGCCGATCTCGGCGCGGACGTCCTCGCTGACATCGAGCATGCGCGGCACGGGTGGCTCCTCGAACTCGGTGCGTGGGCCGGGCTGTTCCCGGCTCGTACAGAGACAACGGGCGAGCCGTGGCCGGGGTCACGCCGCTGGCCGAAACTCGTCGCCGCCGCCTTCGGGCCCCGGCTCCGCGCCGGGACACGGCGCGGAATCGTGCGGCGGATCGGCGGATGGTGCGGGGAAAGCGTGAAATTCTACGGACCGGAAAAGAGATAGGAAGATCACCGGCTGTTCCGGACGGGGGAATTCGGTGGCCGCGGATTTATGTGATCTTCGGGGTCGTGGAATTCTGCGGAAGTAAGGCGCGAAGGGGCCGTATGAGTGACGCGCGCCGCCTCCGGAGCGTGTCGGCATCCTGTGACACAAGCGTGACCGTGAACGGACCTTGCCTTCCGTTCGGCTATCCCGTTCGGCTTCCCTTCACCGCGCCGGGCCGCCTACGGTGAGTGGTATGGCACCGATACCGACTCCACCCCGACAGCCCGACGACGCCCCCGACTCCTATGTCGGCCTCGACGGCGCGACCGCCGAACGGCAGGCCCGGGAGCGCGGCTGGGGGCATGTGCGGTCGCTGCCGCCGGGCTCGATCATCACGATGGAGTTCGTCGCGAGCCGGATCAACTTCGAGGTCGAGGACGGCCGGGTGATCCGCTGCTGGCTCGGCTGACCCGGGCCACCGCCCACCGGCGGCCCGAGCCGGTCGGAGCAGCCACCCCCGGTCGCCCGCCCGGGGGTGGCCCGGCGGGGGCTCAGCCGCCGGTCAGCGGCCGTGAGCGCGGCGGTCGGCGGCTGCCCGCGGGGGTTACCGGGGTCCGCTCCGAGCGCACCGCGTGCTGCCGGGGCTGGGCGGCGGTGAGCTGTCCCGCGCCCCGGCCCGCCCCGGGGCGCCCGCCGTGCCCGGCGCCCACGTGGTCGCAGGGCTGCTCCTCGGCGTTCGCCGCGGTCTCCGCGTCCGCGGAGACGGGCGCCGGGGTCCTGGGGACCCCGACGGGCACCGGGGCCACGAGGACCCGCCTGCGCCTCTCCCGCCAGCGCTCGCGCACCGCCAGGATCGTGTACTCGGCCCGGCCGATCAGCGGCTCGGCCCACGGCAGCGCCAGCAGGATCAGCAGACCGGCGGCCCAGCCGAGCAGCACATCGCTCAGCCAGTGCGTACCGAGGTACACGGTGGTCGCGCCGACCCCCAGGGCGACCAGCGCCGACATGATCGACAGATAGCGCCTGGCCCGCGGCGTGGTCGCCAGATAGGCGAGGATTCCCCAGGTCACGACGGCGTTGGCGGTGTGTCCCGAAGGAAATATATCGCCGCCGGCGAAGAGTTCCGCCGAGCCGATCCGGGTCGCGTAGTGGGGGCCCAGCCGCCCGAGGCCGAGCTTCACCGCGCCCACCGTCACGTTCAGCGCCAGCAGCGCCGCGCCGAGCGTCAGCAGCGGGCGCAGGGTGTGCTGGCGCCAGGAACGCCAGCCCAGCCAGGCGGCGATCATCACGGCGGTCGGACCGCGCTGGCCGAGTACCACGAAGTAGTCGAGGAAGGGATGCAGGTCCGGCCACTGCTGATAGGGCCGGAAGAGCATGATCTTCCAGTCGAGGATCACCAGCGAGGACGAGACGAGCACGGCGACGACGATGGCGACATAGAACGCCAAGGTCCCGCCGAAGAGAGCCGTGCGGGTGCGGCTCATCCGCGGGATCTCTATCTTCGGCGGTTCCGGCTCCCGGTCCAGGCGGGCAAAGATGTCGGTACGCACCTAAAGGACGTTACAGCGAGTGAGTGACTGAACCGGTCGATCCGGTCTCTTCGTGATGACGATGTGATGTGGAGTAGGTCTCGGTTCGTATTTTATCCGGGGCTTATCCGGGGTGGTTCCCGAAATTCAAGGGACCTTGGTCTCTATTCACCGGAGCGCGGTTTCGGGAAGTGTCATTGCGCAGTACGAAAATGGTTCACCGAGGGGTCGCGCGGGTTTTCCCCCGCGCTCACGCGCGCTTCGCGGCCCCGGCGGCCGGTCCGGGGCAGTGGCGTACGCCACACTCCCTGGTCAGAGCGGTGCGACACGCACCATGCGGCACACGCGATCACTCGCGTACGCTGTCGGCTCACTCGCCCGCCGATGCCGGGCCGTCCCGCGGGTCTCCCCGGGCGGTGGGCCCGCCGAGGGGAGAGGGACGCACTGGCGCGAGGGACGCACTGGGAGGTACGCGGATGTCCGGGACCGCCACGGCCGGAGCACGCCCGCGCGGCGCCGCGGACGGTGCCCACCGCTGGATCGTCCTCGCCGTCCTCTGTGTCAGCCTGCTGCTGGTCGCGCTCGACGCGACGGTGCTGCACGTCGCGGTGCCCGCCGTCACCGCCGATCTCGCCCCCAGCGGGGTCGGGCTGCTGTGGATCGTGGACGCCTACCCGCTGGTCTGCGCCTCGCTGCTGATCCTCTTCGGCACCCTCGGCGACCGGGTCGGGCGGCGCCGGATCCTGCTCACGGGGTACGGGATCTTCGCGGTCGCCTCGGCGGTCGCCGCCTTCGCGCCCACCCCCGGCGTGCTGATCGGCGCACGCGCCCTGCTGGGCGTCGGCGGCGCGATGATCATGCCGGCGACCCTCTCCGTACTGCGCGCGGTCTTCCCCGACCGGCGCGAACGCGCCATGGCCATCGGCATCTGGACGGCGGTCGCCGCCGTGGGCGCGGCCCTCGGCCCGGTGCTCGGCGGCCTGCTCGTCGAGCACTTCTGGTGGGGCTCGGTCTTCCTGATCAACCTCCCGCTGCTCGCCGTGCTGCTGCCGCTCGGCCGCTTCGCCCTGCCCGAGTCGCGGGGCCCGGCCGACGGCCCCTGGGACGTGACCGGCGCGCTGATGGCGGCGGCCGGGGTGCTCGGGGTCGTCTACGGCGTGAAGCGGCTCGGGGCCGGTGAGGGGCCGCTCACCGCCGCGACACTCGCGCCGCTGTGCCTGGGCGCGGCCCTCCTGATCCTCTTCGTCCGCAGACAGCGGCGCCGGAGGCATCCGCTGATCGACATGCGGATGTTCGCCCTGCCCGCCTTCGCCACCTCCGTCGGCTGCATCGTCCTCGCCATGCTGGCCCTGGTCGGCCTGGAGCTGATCGCCGTCCAGTACCTCCAGCTCGTCCTCGGACTGAGCCCGCTGGAGACCGGACTGCGGCTGTTGCCGCTCACCTTCGCGGCCATGGCGGCGGGCGTCACGGGCTCCGCCACGCTGCGCCGGGCCGGCCCGCGCCGGATGGTGGCCTGGGGCTTCGTCCTGACCGCCGCCGCCGTACTGCTGCTGCTCGCGATGGGGCAGCACGACCGGCCCGCGCTGCTGACCACCGGATTCGTCCTGCTCGGCTTCGGGCTGCAGACCACGCTGTTCGGCGCGTACGAGTCGATGCTCAGCGAGGCGCCCGCCGAGCAGGCAGGCGGCGCCGCGGCCATCGGGGAGACCTCGTACCAGCTCGGCGCGGGCCTGGGCATAGCGCTGCTCGGCAGTGTGATGAACGCCGTGTACGCGCCCGGTCTGGAGTCCGTGAAGGGCGTTCCGGACGCGGCGGGCTCGGCCGCGAGCGGCTCGCTCGGCGAGGCGTACCGGGTCGCGGGCGGACTCGGCGGGCCGGCGGGGGAGGCGCTGTGGACCGCCGCACGTCACTCGTTCGTGCAAGGACTGCATGTGACGCTGCTCGTCAGCGCGGCGCTGCTGCTGCTCGGCGCGCTGGCCGCGCTGCGGCTGCCCCGGCGCATGGAGTGCCCGCCTCCGGAGAAGCCGGAGAAGCCGGAGAGGGACGTGCCGCTCGAAGCGAGGGCGGTGCGCCCGCGCACTTCGCCAGAGCACCGCACCTCGCCGGAACACCGCTCTCCGCCGCCGCGTGTCGCGGCGGCGCTCCCGGAGGGAGCCCTGCCCGCGCCCGCCGGGGCCGCCCGGCGGGCCGGGTCTGGACGCGCGGCGCACTGAGCCGTAACGTCACGACCGCCGTCCGTGACCTGCGGTGCTGTGCCCGCGCCCGGCCGGGCGCGCGGGCGGCGCCGCTCGGGGCGGCGCTTCCCCGTCGTGCGAGCCGCCGGAGGTCTGCCCCATGTCCGCACCGTCCGCCGCGAAGCCACCGTCTGCCGCGAAGGCGCCGTCCGCCGCGAAGGCGCCGCCCTTCGACCCGGGCGATCCGCTCGGCCTCGACGACCTGCTGACGCCCGAGGACCTGGCGATCCGCGACACCGTGCGCGCCTGGGCCGCCGACCGGGTGCTGCCGTACGTCGCCGACTGGTACGAGCGCGGTGAGCTGCCCGGCGTCCGGGAGCTGGCCCGTGAACTCGGTGGGCTCGGCGCGCTCGGCATGTCCCTGACCGGGTACGGCTGCGCGGGCGCCAGTGCCGTGCAGTACGGGCTCGCCTGTCTGGAGCTGGAGGCCGCCGACTCCGGGATCCGCTCCCTCGTCTCCGTGCAGGGCTCGCTCGCCATGTACGCGATCCACCGCTACGGCTCCGAGGAGCAGAAGGAGCGCTGGCTGCCCGCGATGGCGGCGGGCGAGACCATCGGCTGTTTCGGTCTCACCGAGCCCGACCACGGCTCCGACCCGTCGGGCATGTGCACCCGCGCCCGCCGCGACGGCGGTGACTGGGTGCTCACCGGCCGCAAGATGTGGATCACCAACGGCTCGGTGGCCGGAGTCGCCGTCGTCTGGGCCCGGACGGACGACGACGGCGGCGAGGGCGGCGGGGACATCAGGGGATTCCTCGTCCCCGCGGGCACCCCCGGTTTCTCGGCGCCCGAAATCATCCATAAGTGGTCGTTGCGTGCCTCTGTCACCAGTGAACTGGTCCTCGACGAGGTGCGGCTGCCCGGCGACGCCGTGCTCCCGGGCGCGGTCGGGCTGCGCGGTCCGCTCAGCTGTCTGGGGCACGCGCGCTACGGAATCGTCTGGGGCTCCATGGGGGCGGCGCGCAGCTGTTTCGAGTCGGCGCTCCAGTACGCCAGGACGCGCGAACAGTTCGGCCGGCCGATCGGTGGCTTCCAGCTCACCCAGGCCAAACTGGCGGACATGGCCCTCGAACTGCACAAGGGGATCCTGCTCGCCCATCATCTGGGGCGGCGGATGGACGCGGGCAGGCTCCGGGCCGAACAGGTCAGCTTCGGCAAGCTCAACAACGTGCGGGAGGCGATCGAGATCTGCCGGACCGCGCGGACGGTCCTCGGTGCGAACGGGATCTCGCTCGAATACCCCGTGATGCGCCATGCGACGAACCTGGAGTCGGTGCTCACCTATGAGGGCACGTCGGAGATGCACCAACTCGTCCTGGGCAAGGCGCTCACCGGCCTCGACGCCTTCCGGTGAGCACCCCGCTCAGCTCTGGTTGAAGAAGCCGTCCTGGCGGCCCGCCGACTCGTCACCCGAGACGATCTCGGTGTCGGCGGGGGTCAGCAGGAAGACCCGGGTGGCCACGCGGTCGATCGAGCCGCGCAGCCCGAAGATCAGGCCGGCCGCGAAGTCCACGACGCGCTTGGCGTCGCCGGGCTCCATGAGGGTCAGGTTCATGATGACCGGGGTGCCCGCCCGGAAGAGTTCGCCGATGGCACGGGCGTCCCGGAAGCTCTCCGGGGAGACCGTGGCGATCTTGCGGGCCTGCCGCTCCTGGGCGGCCTCGGGAGCGACCCGCATGCGCGGCTCGCTCTTCCAGGTGTCGCCACTCTCCGAACCCTCGGCGTACTCGTCGTCGTAGTAGCGCTCGTCGTTGTCCTCGACGAGGCCCAGCCAGGCACTCGCCTTGCGCACCGATCCCATGGACGCCTCCTTTCACCGCGGTCACATGACGTTCCCTGTCCCTATGGTCGTCCATCATGCGGATCGAGCGCCAAGGGGATAGTCGGCGCGCAGACGATTCGTGACGGTACTGGTGCAGAGGATGTGGCGATTCGTCAAGGTTCTTCCAGCGTAGGGGCCATGAATCGACCCAAAATATTATGTTCCGTCCAGATGGGTGACGTGGGAGCGTACGGGTGAATCGGCGGCGGCCGTCGCTCACTGGTTACGAGGCCGCCCCACCTATTCGCGCGGCCTCTACGATGCGCCGCGTACGGGTGAACGACTCTCGGGGGAACGTCGTGTTCGGAATCGTCAGGCCATGCGCCCATCGGCTCGCGGGTGGGCTCAAGGCCGAGTGGACGGCTCATCTCTGCGGTCTGTGTCCGGCACTTCGGGCGGACCACGGCCAGCTCGCCCGGGTCGTCACCAACTATGACGGCCTGATCGTCTCGGTGCTGACGGATGCTCAGACCCCGCGCGATCCCGCCCGGCGGCGACGGGGTGTTGAGGCGCCGGCCGCTGGCCGCCGCCGCGCGCCGGGTCGCCACCGGCTGGGACCGGGCGGGCGCCCGTACGGGTCTGGAGCTGGGCTTCGACACGGCGGTGCTGTCCGACGCGGTCGACCGGCAGGAGTCCGTCGAGCGGTCGGCCGGTCCCGGCACCCCGCTGCTCACCGTCACCGAGCCGACCGAGACGGCCACGGCCGCCGCCTTCGCCCACACGGCCGTACTGGCGGGCAGGCCGCACAACCGTGAGCCGCTGGCCGAGGCCGGCCGGCTGTTCGGCCGGCTCGCGCATCTGCTGGACGCCGTGGAGGACCAGGAATCCGACGCGGCGTCAGGCGCCTGGAACCCGCTCACCGCGCGCGCCGGGGACGGACGGCACGCACGGCACGGACGAGGACACGGAGCGCCCGCCCGGCACCTGGGGCGACGACGGCAAGTGGACTCCGGACAGCGACCGCGGGCGCCCACCGCAGGGGCCGCGCGGCCGGTCGGCCGGGCGCGGCCTGTCGGCCGGCTGCCTGGTCTTCGGCGGGCTGTGCTGCACCTGCCGGATGTGCTGCTCGGACACCTACGAGGGCCCCTGGTCGGGGGAGAGGCGCGAGGGCTGCTGCCGGAACCTCGACTGTTCCGACTGCTGCGAGGGGTGCTGCGAGGGCTGCGACTGCTGCTCCCATTGTGCTGATGGTGATGGTTGCTGCTGTGATTGCGGCGGCGTCTGACTCCGCGCGGCACCTCCCGGCCGCGCAGCCGGAACAAGCACACCCCGCGCCGCGCTCATACCCGTGGCCCCCGCCTCTCACGAAAGGCCGACAGCATGAACACGGATCCCTCCGCCACCGCCGCGCTGGAGTGGAACGACTGGCACGCGCGCCGCGCCGCCGCCGTCACGGCGCCGTACGGGCCGCTCTCCCTCGTCGCCACCCACTGGCTCGCCGACCATCCGGAAGGGCGTGTCCCGGGGCTCCCTGGCCTGTGACGCGCGGCCGACGGCGAGGTGACGCTGACGGCGGCGGCCGAGGACGGCCTGACCGCCGACGGGCGACCGCTCACCGGTGGGATCGCGCTGACCGCCGACAGCGGCCCGTTCGAGGACTCCCGGATCGCGGCCGGTGCCCGCAGACTGGTCGTGCTGCGCCGCGAAGGGCTCTGGGCCGTCCGGGACTTCGACCCGGCGTCCGCCGCGCGCCACGCGTTCCGGTCCGTCGAGGCCACCCCGTACGACGACCGCTGGGCGCTGCCCGGCCGTTTCCGGCCGTACGGCACGGGCCGTACGGTACGGGTAGAGAACGCCGACGGGCGCGAACGCGGCCTCGGGCTCGGCGGCGAGATCGCGTTCACGGCCGACGGCGTGGAGCACACCCTCCAGGTCGCGGTCGAGCCGGACGGCTCGCTCTGGGCGGTCTTCGCCGACGCCACCAGTGGCCGGGACAGCTACCGTTTCCGCTTCCTGCGGCCCGCCGCGCCGACCGCCGACGGGCGGGTGACGGTCGACTTCAACCGGACGCTGCTGCCGCCGTGCGCCTTCGCCGACCACTTCATCTGCCCGTTCCCGCCGCCCGGCAACACCCTCCCGATCGCCGTTCCCGCGGGTGAGCGCACCGTACGCACCGACTGACCGGCGGCCGGTCCCGGGCACCACGCGGCACCTGCGCACCGTACGCATCACTGTTCACTCGCTCGGCCAAAAGGCCCCCTTGCGGCGGGAGTTGAGGGGGCCAATACTCCCGTGCAGCGCCGGTCGGGGCGTGGCGCGGGCGGGAGACCCCTGCCCGTGCCACGCCGCCGCACCGCGCCTCACGGGCCCCGGAACCCCACAACGGGCCCCCGATTCCCCTCGGGAGGAACGACCAGTGAGGATCAAGCGCACCAACCCCCTCGGCGGCGTCGCAAGACGCGCCCGCCTGATCGCCGTCACCACCGGACTCGCCGCAGCCGCGGCGCTCGCGATACCCACCGCGAACGCGGCCCAGGCCACCACGTTCAGCGCCAACCAGCTCTCGGCCGCGAGCGAGGCCGTCCTGCAAGCCGATGTCGCGGGCACCGCCTGGGCCGTCGACCCGGCGACCAACGCGCTCGTCGTCCAGGCGGACTCCACCGTCACGCAGGCCGAGATCGCGAGCCTCGAACAGGCCGCGGGCACCAACGCGGGCGCGCTGCGCGTCGAGCGCACCCCGGGCACGCTCTCCAAGCTCATATCGGGCGGCGACGCCGTGTACACCAGCAGCTGGCGCTGCTCGGCCGGGTTCAACGTGCGCAGCGGCAGCACGTACTACTTCCTGACCGCCGGGCACTGCACCGAGGGTCTGCCGGCCTGGTACACCAGCTCGTCGGGCGCCACGAGCATCGGCCCGTCGGCCGGCTCCAGCTTCCCCGGCAACGACTACGGCATCGTGCGGTACTCGAACACCGCGCTGGCGCACCCCGGCACCGTCGGCAGCGTCACCATCACGGGCTCGACCAACGCCACCAACGGGCTCTCCGTCACCCGCCGGGGCTCCACGACCGGCATCCACAGCGGTACGGTGACGGGGCTCAACTACACGGTGAACTACGGCAGTGGTGACATCGTCAGCGGTCTGATCCGCACCAACGTCTGCGCCGAGCCGGGCGACAGTGGCGGCCCGCTGTACTCGGGCTCGCTCGCCGTCGGGCTGACCTCGGGCGGCAGCGGGGACTGCACCTCGGGTGGCACCACGTACTTCCAGCCGGTGACGGCGGCCCTGAGCGCCTACGGGGTCAGTCTCGTCTGAGTCGGCCGGGTGACCGACCGACAGGATCCGGTCCGCACAGGACCTGGGGCGAGCGCCGCACAGGGACCGGGGGACAGTGAACCGCATCGGAGTGACCGGCCACCGGAACATCCCGGCCGAGGCGTACGCGCACATCAGGGCCGCCATCGTGGCCGTGCTCCGCTCCCAGCCCGGCTCGCTGGAGGCACTGTCCAGTCTCGCCGCGGGCGCGGACCAGCTCTTCGCCGTGCTCGCCCTCGACCGGGGCGCCCGGCTGACCGCCGTCATCCCCAGCGGTGACTACGAGGACGGCTTCGAGGACCCGGCGGAACTCGACGGCTACCGGCGGCTGCGGGGCCGGGCCACGCTGGAGGTCACCCTGGCCTTCCCGCACTCCACCGACGAGGCGTACTACGCGGCGGGCACCTACATCGCCGACCACTGCGACCGGCTGCTGGCGGTGTGGGACGGCCGCCCGGCCCGCGGCCTCGGCGGTACGGGCGACATCGTGCGCTACGCGCGGGAGCGCGGAAAGCCGGTCACGGTGATCTGGTGCGACGGGGTCGAGCGCGCCTGACGCCCGGCGGGTACTGTCCGGGCGGGCGCTGTCCGGGCGGGCGAGGGGCGGTGGGCGCTGTCCGGTGGGCGAGGATACGGCGGGCGAGGGGACGGCGGCGACGCCCGGCCCCGTGGCCGCGCCCCGCCGCCGTACCGCGGCGGCTCGCGGCCACGGTGCGCCGCCTCCCGTGTCAACTCCGGTGCCGCACCAGCCAGTCCGTGTGCTGGGGCGAGACGACGCGCTCGGTCTCGTACACCGCGTTCGCCCACTGCTCCTCGGTCACCATCGTCTCCATCGCCGTGTGCATCGACGCCAGATCCTCCTCGACCAGCGAGTGCGCCGAGATCAGCGGCTGGTGGCGGCGGATCTCGCTCCACGCCAGAGCCGCCGCGGCCGACGCCGACAGCAGCCCCAGCACGGCCGACGAGCCCGTCAGCGAGAAGGTCCGCAGCAGAGCCAGGAAGAGCGCCAGCACGGTCAGCGCGGTGATGGTGGCCGACCAGAGGGCGGTGGCACGCCGTGAGACGACCGTTCTGCGGTGGTACCAGTTGCGCTGCTCTATCAGCCGGTCCCTGACATAGGTCTCCCTGCGCGCGCTGAACGACTTCTCGCGCAGCATCCGCATGGGCGCGGTGATCAGCTCGCCCGCCGCGCCCTGCCCGATCGCCCCGGTGTCCCGGGGGTCCTCCCAGCCGACCTTCTTCAACTCGCCGAGCCCCGCCTCCAGTCGGCTGGTGAACAGGCTGCCCGCGTCGGTGGCTGCGGCGTCGAAGGGCGCTCCGTGCACGGCGTAGCGCCAGGAGAGCGACTTGATGAACTCCGCCGCCGAGCGGTTGAGTTGCCAATGCGACTTTGCTCGCCGGCCCGCCGAGCGGAGGGTGACCAGGAGTACTCCCGCGTACGCCAACGCGCTGAGTGCGCCCATGAGTTGGAATGAGTCACCGACCCGCCACCGCCAGGGCAGCGAGGCCAGCAGCGCGCCCAGCACCAGGAGCACCAGCGTGTGGCGGGTCGCGTTGACCGCCTCCCGCTGCCGCGCGATGGCGATCGCGTCCGCGTGATGGAAGAGAACCGGCAGATCAGCGTTTCGGAAGACCATGCTGTGCAGTGGTCCGCGTAAGTCGGCCATGCGCGCCCCCGTCTGCTGTTTTGTTGTCACTCGATTAGCGGAATGGTGCGTTCCGTGCGGTGTGGTGAATTCCCGGCAACGCTTTTGTCCCTTGGTCACGCCGCGAGTTGCCGCAGGAGTTCATGAGAGTAAAGTCGAGCCGCTGACACTGCAACGGTGCCGTGTCTCCTCTTCGGACAACGTGATCAAGGACGGCCGTCGTGACCTATCAGACCTCTGTCACCTTCGCCTCTGCGAAGAAGAATCGGGTCCCCCTCGCGCGGATCGACGTACGCGACGCCGCTGTCGCCAAGAAGCTCGGGCGCGTTCTGTCCATGCCCGCCGACCGCACTCCGCGCGTTTCGAGTTTCAACTCGGCCCTTTAGTCCGGGTAGTCCTGTTCGGCTATCCGGCCCTGGGCGGTCCACGCCCTAGACTGACGTAATGACAGGACCCCTGGTCCCTTTCCGCGAGATCGTCCTGAAAGTCCACAGCAGATGTGATCTCGCCTGCGACCACTGCTACATCTACGAACACGCGGATCAGAGCTGGCGCACCCGCCCCAGGGCGATCTCCGACGAGGCGATCCACTGGACAGCGCACCGACTGGCCGAACATGCCGAGGCCCACGCACTGCCCTCCGTGTCAGTGATCCTGCACGGAGGGGAGCCCCTGCTCGCGGGGGTCGCGCGGCTGCGGCGGGTGTGCGAGGAGCTGACCCGGGCCCTCGACGGGGTCGCGGAACTCGATCTGCGGATCCACACCAACGGGCTGCAGCTCTCGACTCGCCATCTCGACCTCTTCACCGAGTTCGGCGTCAAGGTGGGCATCTCCCTCGACGGCGACCGCGTGGCCAACGACCGGCACCGCCGCTACGCGGACGGCCGCAGCAGCCACCCCAAGGTCCTCGACGCGGTCGGCCTGCTCCGGCAGGACCGCTACCGCCCGCTCGACCTCGGGCTCCTGTGCACCGTGGACGCGGCCAACGACCCGCTCGCCGTGTACGACGCGCTCGCCGCGCTCGGCCCGCCGCGCGTCGACTTCCTGCTGCCGCACGCCACCTGGGACGCCCCGCCGCCGCGCCCCGACGGCTCGCCGACCGGCTACGCCGACTGGCTGCTGGCCGTATTCGACCGCTGGGACGCGGGTGGCCGCCCGATGCCGGTACGCCTCTTCGAGTCGGTCCTGTCCACCCTGGCCGGCGGCCCGAGCCTGACCGAGTCGCTCGGTCTCGCCCCCACCGATCTGGTCGTCGTGGAGACCGACGGCACCCTGGAACAGACCGACTCCCTCAAGAGCGCCTACGAGGGCGCGGCGGCCACCGGGTTCGACGTCCTGCGCCACTCCTTCGACGAGGTCGCCGCCCACCCGGGGGTACGCTCCCGGCAGCTGGGGCTCGCCGGGGTGAGCGACACCTGCCGGGACTGCCCGGTCGTACGCTCCTGCGGCGGCGGCCTCTACACCCACCGCTACCGCTCGCGGCCCGCGGCGGGAGCGGACGAGGGGACCGGCGGGTTCGACCACCCCTCCGTGTACTGCGCCGACCTGGAGGCGCTGATCCGCGGCATCGAGTCCCGTACGGCGGCCGCCACCGTGCCGCCCGCCGTCACGGACCCCGGTGAACTCCTCGCGGCCCAGCGGGAGCTGACCCGCTCGCTCCTCGCCGAGCTGCACGCCGAACTCGACGGGGCGGGCGGCGCCGCCTGGCAGCGCGCCTGGGAGCTGGCGGGCGAGGTGGAGCGGCGCTCCGAGGGGCTCGACGAGGTGCTGGCCCACCCGTACACCCGTAACCGGCTGGTCGACTCGGTCGCCGCCCTCCGGGAGCGGCGCCCCGGGGCGTTCGACGCGGCGCGCGCCTTCGCCCCATATCTGGCCGCCGCGGTGATCAGGGGCGGCCTGGAGACGCCCGTACGGGTCGGCTACCGCGACGGCGTGCTGACGCTGCCCACCCTCGGGGTGCTGCGGCTCGGCGGCTCCGGTGCGCACGGGGAAGCCGAGGTGCGCCCCGCGGAGAAGGGGTTCGTGGTGCGCGTGGGGACGGTGGAGCGGCGCGTCGTACGCGTCGGCGAACCGGCACCGCGCTGGCGCCCGGTGCGCACCCTGGGCCGGGACGGCGCGCCGGATCTCGCGCTGGACGACCTCGACCCGTACCGCGACTGCTTCGACGCGCCCGTCCACCCCGGGCTCAGCAGGGACGAGGCGGCCGACTGGAGCGGCCGGCTGGCGTCGGCCTGGGGGCTGCTGGGGCGGACCGTGCCCGCGCAGGCCGCCGAGGCGGCGGGCTCGCTCTCCACGCTGACGCCGCTGCTCGCCACCGGGCCCTCGGTCGGCCGGCACGGCTACGGCGCGCTGGGTGTCCCGGTCCGTGGCAGCGCCGACGAGCTGGCCCGCGCGCTGCTGCGCGGCTTCCGCCGGGCCAAGCTGCGGGCGCTGACCGAGACCGCCGACCTGTACGCGCTGGACGGCGAGTGGCGCCGCCCCGCGCCCTGGCAGGACGCGCCGGTCCCGCTGTCGCTGCTGCTGGCGGGCGCGTACGAACGGGTGGGGCTCGCCGGTTACGACCCCGACCCCCGCCACCGGGACCACGCGCTGCGGGCCCTGGACACCCTGGAGGGCGCGCCCGAACTCACCGTCGCGGGCCGCAGGGTGCTGGCCGCGCTGGGCGAGGAGGCCGGTCGTGGCTGAGCCGACACCCGACCTCCTGTCCCCGTCCGCGCCGACGCCC